>CAYUZF010000016.1:3562-6343 GCA_964449615.1 uncultured Aureispira sp. | reverse complement strand
CGGTGCCACAATTTAATATCCACCGTAGCGCCTCCAGGATAAGAATTAGCGCCATGCTGTGCCATTATGCTCGAAGTGCAAAACACACTTAGAAGTGCAATACACACCAACAAGCTTTGCCGTAAATTGGGATAAGTCGACAATCGAATCATGCTGTTAAAATGTTTTAAGAGGTAAAAGAGAATTTAATGTACTGGTTTGACCTTATAAAAGTAGCAAACTGTGGGGAAGATGCAACTAAACCAACAAACAGAAAAATGTAATCTTTTTATGAATATAATGCTAACAACCCTTCATAAAGGAGAGGCAAGGCAAGCGCCTTGCCTCTATATGGTTTTTCGAAAAGTAGGTAACCTATTTGTAATAATTAACCTTTAATTAATTGGAAAGTGCGCAGCCCGCGTTCGGTTTGAAGCTGTACCAAATAAACGCCCTTTTCGTCGGGCAACTCGACGGTTGTTTGATGCGCTTGGTTAATTTGCTGCTGTACAACCAACTGGCCCAAGCTGTTGTATACTCGGATACTAGCTTCGTTGCAAAGCTGTCCAAAATCCAGCTGTACGTTATCGGTAGTTGGGTTCGGGTAGAGCTGGGCATTGGGAAGTGCCGAAATAGTCGATGTATTCGTCCAAACACCCAAACAACCAAAAAACTCCCTAAATTCTACCCCTGGGTCAATGTTTGTCCAGTTGTTGCGGGCGTAGGTCGTATCTGTTACCTCTATGCACAAAAGATTAGGATTGTTTCTTGCATCAAAATCAGTAATGGACAAATTGTTGATCCACAACACCCTGAGGTTATTATTACTGCAATCAAAAGTAGTTGTAGAGAAAGGCAGGGTAATTCTGACAGAGTCTATGGCATTGTGGCTGATATTAAGCACTCTGAAATCACTGTTGTTAGACCCTATGTTTAGCTCAGTCATGTTGTTATGACTACAATCCAACGTTCTTAGTTTAGTACTGGGAAGGATTTCAAATTTCGTCAAATTATTGTAACTACAATCCAACCCTTCTATGTCGGGGCTGTAATCTATATAGACCAAAGCGCTGTTGTTACAAACAACTTCCTCAATACGAAGCACAGGACTGCTCACTACCCACAAACTATCCATCGTTGCGTTGTTGCTACAATCCAGTAAGTTGACAGGAACCGTGAAGCGCAGGCTCGTAAAACGATTGTTGCGGCAGTACAATTCTTCAATCAAAATATTGTTGGTAGTAGCTAAAGTAGGCAATGTTAAAGCGGTCAATAAGTTGTTGTCACAATCTACTTTTTCTAGGTTAGGTTGGTTCGAAATGTCCAAACTAGTCAATTGGTTGCCATCGCAGCTTAGTTCTACCAATTGTGGTGCAGTAGGAATGGTTAAACTAGTCAACTGGTTGCTGTCTAAATTAAGGCTGTCTAAATTGGGTACGGTTGTAGGCCAAGCGATGGTAGTTAATTGGTTGCCACGAACATCCATAAAGCTCAAATCGTTGCTGGTAGCGGGCAATGTTAAGGTAGTAATACCGTTGCCAAGCAGGCGTACCACCTGTAAGTCTGGATTGTTTGTTAAATCTACCGTTGTCAAATTTGCATTGTTACGCAAATCTACAGCAATAATATTGGTAAAATTTTCAATTCCTCCCAAATCAGAAATATTAGTTGCATTGGGCAAGTCTATAAAGAAGGCCGCCGCTGCTTCCGAAAGTTGGATTTCACTATCGCCATTGGTGTTTACAAAACTTTGCGCTACCAACGCCGCTTTAAAATTAGGATCGGCAAACACTACGTTTTGCGCTTGAAGTCCTAGTGCACAACTAACTAAAAAAAGAAGGCATAAAATTGCTTTCATCGAAATATGGAATTTTTTTCACTAGAAAAATATCCTCTAGTGGGTAGTGACTAAATATTTTTGTACTGCTCAAAGATAGCGTATTTATTTTACAAGCATACTATACATTCATTTTTTTGTAGGGGGGACAAAAAGCTCTTGTTACAACACCTATTATAGCTACTTGTGCTTACCAATTTGCAATAATATTCTACTCAATTGTCTGATTTATCCGTAGAATTATTACATTTAAACTCTTTTTACCCTTTAGATTTGAAGAATGATATATGCTACTACTGCCAAAATTTACCCTATTCGATTCAACTCATCGCTATTATGACAACCGATCATCCTCTATTTGTTAAAATAAAAAGGCTGCTGTACAGTACTAATGTATACAACGTGAAAGTAGGACTCTCGTTGATCCCTATGCACGCACCAGCCTTACAGAGTTTTGTACAAGAATTGTTGGAACTGAACGTCTGGCTGAGCCGTTATAAACAGCACAAAGTAAGCACAGAGCCTGCAGAAATTATATGTTATCTTTTGCACCAAAAGAACTTAAGCCTAGAACATCAACCTTTGAAGGAGCTTCCAACTTCTTTTTATTACTTGTCGCTAAATTGGTTGAGCCTAAAAAACAGTCAATTAACAGCAGTGCCGCCCGTTGTTGGCGAAATGGAACAGCTAAAGTTTCTCAATTTACAAGGCAATCAACTTTCTCAACTAACGGAGGTCTTCGCTGGCCTATACAATTTGACAGATTTGCGTTTGGAGCGCAACAAATTTACACAGCTTCCCAAAGTAATTGGACAGCTGCATCAACTGCAAGGGCTACACTTAAGCGACAATGACCTACAAACGCTTCCCAATAATCTGGGCAATTTGAAGGCACTGCAACAGCTCAATTTGGGCGCCAATGAGTTTCAAGAAGTTCCTGCCATCCTTGCCGAATTGCCCCAACT
>CAYUZF010000016.1:0-3552 GCA_964449615.1 uncultured Aureispira sp. | reverse complement strand
AAGCCTATCTTTACAACACAACCCCATAACTGAATTTAAGCTTTCCGCGTCCGCTTTGGAGCAGCTATTTTTAGGAAGAAATCCGTTTAAGGCATTTCCTGAGGCGGTATTGGATTTTCACAACCTACAGCACATTACCTTAGCGTGGTGTAATTTGACAAACATACCCAAAGAAATAGTACGCTTAACCAAACTGCGGTCGCTTCATTTAGACCACAATACATTGTCCAATTTGCCCAATACAATGAAGCACCTTCGTCAATTGAGAGAATTGTCCCTAAGAAACAACCGATTCACCAAAGTCCCTGCCTGTTTGTACGAAATGCCCCAACTCCGCAGTTGCTCTTTGCACGGAAATAGCATTCCTATAGAAACCATTGAAGCCCTAAAACAACAGCTTCCCAATACGCATATTTACCATTAAAAAAGCACCTTCCTGAGCGGTTCAGGAAAGTGCTTTCAGTTAAGCATATAGGTAAGCGGCAACCTACTTCTGTAAGCGCTCTACTTTTTCTTTGTACTTCATGTAGTTGTTTTCATCGTTTTTGCGGCTGTATACCTCTTTCAAAGCAATAGCAACGCCCACGTCATCGCCCTCTATTTTTTCGGCGTTTAGCAAGTGTACCAACCCTTTGTCCAGTAGGTTGTTGTACGTATCTTCCAGCTTCTTATAATTAGGGTCTTTCATGTTGGTAATCTCATTCATCTGCTTGGCAAAAGAGTTGGAGTAGTTCACGTGCAAAGCGCCCAAACTGTACAGAGAATTGAAGTGTTGGTTGTCAATTTCTGTTGCTTTGGTGTACCAATCTACTGCTTTTTTGAAGAAATCCTCTGCTACATCGTATTCCGCTGCTTCTAATTTTTCTCTAAAAATACCGTCGTATACGTTGCCCAATACAAAGTGCAATTCTACATTTTCTTGATCCGCTTCTACTGCTTGCTTCAATTTGCCTTCCAACTCCTTTAATTTACCTTCTGACAAAGCGATGTTAATTTCAGAAATCAATAAACTTTGGTTGGCAGGATACAATTTGCGTGCTTTGCCCAAGATGTCTTTGGCTTTGGCCATGTTGCCCGCTTTTTGGTAAGCCCCTGATAACATGCTGTAGGTAGTTGGAATGAACTGTTCGTCAATCTTTTTACCTTCCAACAAAGGCATCAACAAACGCTCCGCTTCTTCAGGTTTTTCCAATTGCACAGCAGCCATGCCTCCCAAGCGCGCTGCTTCTTGCTCCATATTGATGTTGTTGGGCGTCACCAAGCTCACAGGCTTTTTGGCCAGGCCTTCTTTTACTCTGGAAGAAATTCCCAAGATACTGATAAAAGAATTGTAGGCCAAGTCGTAATCTTCGGCGTTGTAAGCTTCGGCACCACCGTTGTACAAAGCACGAGCAGAAGCCTCATAACCGCTCTGGAATTCGCTCTTAGCAGGAATTTTGGTAATATCTTTGCCTTTTTCCTTCAACTTATCCGCTTCCAAGTCCCAAGCTTTATCAAAAGACTCCAACGCCTTTAAACCCGCATCTTTATTCTTCCCTTTCAATTCGTTGTTAAAAGCAATACGGTTGTAAATCTTACCTCTGTAGCGCCAAACCTTAGGGTCGGCTATTGTTTTTTCATGCTCGGCAGCAAAATCAATATCTTTTTTTGCTTTCTCCAATTCGGCAGTTTTAGTAGGATCGGTATCGTACTCGCTCAAACTCATAGCCGCATTTGTCACCGCCGTCTTGGGATTTTGTGCCTGCATAGTCGCCGCAGTTGCCAAAGCCAAAAAACCTAGAAAAAATTTCTTCATCTTATTCTGTTGTTCTTTTCTTAAAATAAAAACAGCCTATTCTCCATGGTAGCCAATAGCACTGTACTTTATCGTTTTCTAATAAATTCGCGTTGATTCAAACAGTTGTTGCTGCTTGTTGTGCAAAAATAAGGAAAATACCTTGCCATTTTTGTTGTGTATGCTTTTTTTTTGCTAACAACCCACCACAGTGATGAATTCTAGCATCCTTTAAAAGCGTGTACATCTATACCAATTCAACCGTTCTTTTTACCAATATACTTTGTTAGATGCAGCTTTTTCGATTATGGGTGTTAATGGCCTTTGCGATAGGGTACAATAATTCCTTGTGTAGCCAAGACCAATGGAAGGTAATGGTGGATTTTGCCCCTCATGCAGACAGCCTTTCTAAACAAGAATTGCAGCAACTCTGTGGTAAACTACAAGAATGGGGGTATCTGCAGGCGCAAGAAGGTTGTTTTTTAAACATAGAGATGACTGGCTTCGCTGCTAAAGAAAGAACAAGTGCTCGCAACCTACGCCGTGCAGCGCAGCTACAACAGCAGCTAAAACAACAAATGGACGCTTTGCAATTGCCCGACTTTTCTTTCAGGGACAAGCCAGTTGAATCGTTGATCATACAAAGAGCCACCAGCCTGCGCTCCATCCATCAATTGCAGCTTCATTTAGACCTAGATGTTGTCCCTTGCCCAGAGGAGGAATTAGAAGAATCTCCCCCAATCCCTCCCATAAGCCTATACAGAGCTTATTTAAATAGAACCCAGCGATACGGCTATAAACTACTCCACAGAGAAGAGGAGCAAGCCATTGCGCAAGACAGCCTTGTTTGCCAATATCAACAAAGCGTACGGCGTTGTGCCAGCGATACTACCATACAATTAGAAGGAGGAGCATTTTTAAGGATGAGTCCTTGCGTCTACGAGCGCTTGCAACACCCTATTGTCTACACATCAAACATCGCCCATAGTCCTTACCGCGCCGCTATCGCTGCCCAATTGTTTGGCAACACTACCACCGTTATTCCGACCAATCTGATCTACCTGTATGTAGGCCACTCCAACCAATGTGCAAAGCTGTACATTCCCATTGACAGCACTAGGCAACCTGCTCATGTTTTGTATTGGAACGACCAAGAAAAACAAACTTGGAGTAGCCGAGATATTAATTTTAGTGAGCAGAGTTTGGCACGGACGCATCAGTATAGCAACCGCTGGAGTCCTTATGTAGATTATAAAGACATGACCAAAATTTGGGGCGCCACTTGGAACAAAACGATCGAACAAGGACAAGCATATGCCGTACTAGACGTTTGTGGCGAAAAAGCCTTCCAAACGGTGTGCTGCCCCAAGCAATCTTGTGCGCACGCCCTCAAATATGGCTGGCAAACGCGGAGCAACCACGTTTATTTTCCAAAGGATTACCGCGTATTGCGTTTATCGGTGCAACAACAAGGTAATTTCCCATTGGGGCTATCCTACCAAGCTACTGCTGAAAGCAGCAACCGAATTTCGATAACGTTGGACTGGGACAGGCAAATGTATTGTTTAGACCAGCAAATAGATACATTTTGGTTTGCCGCCACAGCGCTCAATCCTCAAGGCGATACGGTGTTATTGCCCCCCACACCAGTCAACCGATTCAAAGACAGCAACACCACTATTTTTCATCCCGACAAAAATAACCCAAGCAAAAAAACAAATTTGGAAGCCCTGTATTTATTTTATGTACTCCGACCCAAGCATTTCCACAAAAAAAAG
>CAYUZF010000015.1:34658-41082 GCA_964449615.1 uncultured Aureispira sp. | reverse complement strand
AGGTTTTCATCCTGGTA
The DNA here is from genome assembly GCA_964449615.1 of uncultured Aureispira sp. GTDB lineage: Bacteria > Bacteroidota > Bacteroidia > Chitinophagales > Saprospiraceae > Aureispira. Next base: position 41,065 of record CAYUZF010000015.1, on the reverse strand, counting down.
AGAGGGGTTCGATTCCCCTATGGACTACCGCTACGGTCGCCCTGATTTTGTTCAGAGCGGCCTTTTTTTATAAGCTGTGCCAGCTCCAGATTTGTTCAGTTCTGACGAAAGGATGTTATTTCTTTTCCGTAGGACTACGTCACAAAACAGTACCTTTGGCCTAGAGAAAATTCCTGCTAGTTTTCCAACATTTAATTCTTGTCCTTCCCTCCTGCTGTCTATGATTGCTCTTCGTTCTCGCCGTTTGTTGACCTTGATGCAACTTGTTTTGTGGTCTTTGATTGTATTGGTTCCCCTCTCTTTAAATATAGAGCTGTTTGGTTGGAAGACGGCTTTATTTCGTGTCATTTGCCCGACCTTTTTTCTCATGTTGCTTTTTTATGGCAATGTTCATTTGGTCAGGTACTATTTATTTCCCGACCAGGGTTTTGTGGTTTACTACCCCTTTTTGGTCTACAGCCTGTTGGTTCCATTGACCTTTTTTGGCTTGGAACAACTGTTCTTTCTAGTGAACAGTTGGACAGAAGTGAGCATACAATTTGTTTTCGAGGCGCGTTACAACGGCAATTTGGTAAACAGTGGTCGAACAGGCAGTTCTTTTCCGCGTTCTATTTTAGGCCTGCTTGTGGTATCCATTTACTTCATCAGTTCCTTGTATGGATTGGGCTTAGAGTTTACAAAGCGCGACCAGACCAATGCAGCACTAAAAGCCACCAATTTGCGGCATGAATTGAAGCTTTTGCGTCAACAAATAAATCCTCATTTTCTATTTAATGCGTTGAACAACCTTTATGCGCTGATTCAGTTGCAACCTCAAAAAGCGGGGGAATTTGTGCTTAAACTCTCAGATATGTTGCGCTATGTTACTTACGATTGTCAACAAGAACGGGTTTCTATTCACAAAGAAGTGAATTATATTAAAAACTACATCTACCTACAACAATGGCGCGATGCACGGCTAGAACAGCTGGAAATCAATTTTGATCCCAACCTTCCTGATTTGGAAGTTGAACCGATGTTGCTGCTGCCTTTTGTGGAAAATGCCTTCAAACACAGCTACGATACCGCGCAGCCCGAAAAGCGTTGGATTAAGCTAGAATTGTATTACCACAACAATATCTTGGTCTTTGTTGCCGAAAATAGCCTTTCTTCCACCTACACGCAGGAGCATGTTCCAGATGAATACATGGGCATTGGTATTGAAAATGTAAAAAAACGGTTGGGTTTGTTGTATGCCAATCGCCATCAACTGCATATAGAAGAACACAACGACCACTTTCGTTTGGAATTAACCTTACAACTTGCTAAGTTATGAATTGCCTTCTCATCGACGACGAACAATTGGCTCGTCAATTATTGCGCAGTTACATCGAAAAGATCCCAGCGTTGAATCTGCTGGCGGAATGTACTTCTACGCAAGAAATCTTACCTTATTTAGAAATGCAAGACGTTGATTTGCTGCTGTTGGACATCCAACTTCCCCAACAATCAGGCATTGATTTCCTGCGGGAATTGGGCGCTAAAAAACCGCGGGTTATTTTTACAACGGCTTATCCAAATTATGCCTTAGAGGGTTTTGAATTGGATGTAGTGGATTATTTGCTCAAGCCCATTTCTTTTGAGCGCTTTGAACAAGCGATTCAGAAAGCCCTACAGCAGCAAGAAACAGCCGATAAGGCTGGGCAATTTGACCAACAACAAGAAGAGTTTATTTGGGTACATTCTGAGCACAAACACCACAAAATACACTTGCAAGACATCCTTTATATTGAATCTTTAAAAGAGTATGTGCGCTACCATACCACGCAGGGCCGCATAATTGAACTCAACTCGCTCAAGCGCTTAGAGGAGGAATTACCCCAAGCACAGTTTATGCGCGTGCATCGCTCTTACATCGTGGCGCTGTCCAAAGTACACCACTATCAAAACAGCAAACTGCACTTAGAGAACGATCACATCTTACCTGTTGGTAGAACCTACAAAAAACACATCTCGGAACGTCTCTTTTAAAACCTTACCTATTCGTGGTTTAGAATCCAAGTTTTACAACGGTCTAAGGTGTCAAACTGTACGATTTCAATGCCTTCCTTTTTGGTCACCTCTCGAATCCAGCTCTTGGTATTCAGAGAACTCAAGCCTACTTCTTTGGGCATAATGGTCAATACCATAGTAATTCCCGCTTGCTGAGCCATGATGTGCAAATCGCCACTGATGATGCTTTTTATTTGCGCGTTAAAAACCCCTTCGCTATCGTACAGGTCAGCAATCCAGATGTGCCCTCCTTTCTTCGAAAGCACAGACATAGCTTTTATACAAATTTCTTGAAATTTTTCGAGGACCAGATATAGGTTTTCCCATTTTATGTGAATGGCTTTTATATCATCTAACCAAGTGATGGTAGCATAGGGTTCAAAGAAATAGGACATAATAATACGGTTATTGTTTTATAAGAAAAGTGCTGCGCAGAAAGCACCGCAAGGTATGGGGAGCAATTGGAGGCTGTCGCACAGCACACAGATTTATTGTTGCAATATAACAAAAAACAGCCACAAAAGCACCCCACTAGCCCACGCAGCTTATAATTATCGCAAAACTCTTACAACAAGCACACTAATAATTATAAACAGCAATGCCGATCAAGTACAAACTTGATTGGCATTGCTGTTTCGATGAACTCAGGTTCTTAAAAAAGTAAAGTGGTGCGCACTAGACTTAGACTTATTTAATAAAGCCTTCTCGCGTAGCGAGATCGGCGCGGGAAGAAGCTTCGTCGTAGCGGCGTTGGCGCTCCAATTCTTGCGCCAGCAGTCCTACTTTCACTTCTAGGGACTTGATTCGGCGTTCTAAATTAGAAAAAGCATCTGCTTGGGGCAGATTGAGCCGCTCTAAGGCCCCGTCCATAAAACCTTTCACTTTGTCTTCTAAATACGGGCGTTGCGTTTCGGCATTTTTTACAACATCGTCCACTACTTTTTTGCCCTCTTCCTGAGAGTGCTTACCTTTTTCCACCAAATCGTCAACGACATGCTGTAAGCGTTCGGTAGTTGCTGCAACGAGTCCTACGCTCGTATAAAGAACTTTTTTGAGTAGACGTTCCATAGGTATGCTTATTTGTTGTTACGGATATTTTCTAGGCTTTCTTCTACCAATTTGCTCAATTTTTCCTCCAGAGCAGCGATGCGCTCTTCCAATTCAGCTTGCTCTTCAGATTTAGAAGATTGAAAGCCAGAAAAAGCAGAGTGGATCAATTCTTTGGCTTTGGTTTCAAATCCTTCGAAGTAGCTGGATAAAGAAGAACTGTAGCCTTCGCGAGAAGAAGTTTCATAGTCGTAATCCAGATCATCGTCCTCTGCGCCACGGTTCATTTTCAATTCTACCTCTTCTTTTACTACTTTTGCTAAATTTTGGCTGATTGCGAAAACGTCTTTAACCGTGTTGGTAATTACTTTAGTGATTGCCATGATAAATAAAAAATTGTTGTTAATTTGGTAATAGGAAGCAGTTGTACCTTCCTCTTAATTGTCCGTGCTAAACCGTCAAACTGGCTTAGCGCCCTTCTCACAAGCTAATGAGTTGTTATTGGTCAACAAAGGTAGTATATTTTTTGGTAGTTCGCCAATCGGATTTAAGCATTCTCGTATTTTGAACTATCTTTCTTACTATAGTTTAGCCGATAAAGGATTATGTTTTAACTGATTTTCCGATCTATTTGTTTGGGCGCGCCACCTATTTAGCATAAAAAAGAGGCTTCCCCTTGCAATGAGAAGCCTCCAAAAAACAGTACAAAAATTGCTAAATTACAAACCTATTATCACAAATAACCTGCAAAAAGCATAAATGAAAAGGTAGTCAATCTTTCCATATTTCATCTTTCTAATTGGTATTAAAAAGTCTATTTCAATTAACAACGTTCGCAGCAATTATCCTATTGATTGCCTAATATAAACCGTATCAATGATATAGCGAACCCTTCTTTTTTTAAAATTAGCGTATTTTACCTACTTTTCAAAATTCTGAAGCATCATAAAAGCGTAAAATCTAAAATTTATACCCCAAATGGAGGTAAGCGCCGAGGTGGATCAGGTTGGTTCGATTTTCTCGTCTCTCTATTTGCTGGTTTCCTTTGAAAATATTGGCTAGTCCAATATCCGAGCGTATGCCATAGCCAATAATAAAGTGGTCGATCGTGATTTCATGCCCTACGGCGAGTTTTGCGCCCCAATCGTAGGATTGGTAGTCCATGATTCTATCGTTGACCAATCGACTGTTGTAATACACCCGTGCTGCGCGCATAGCCCCCACATAAGCCCCTATTTGAGCCGTTACTTTGTTGTCTATTCCAACCCCTTGATCCAACTGCCACAAATCCAATTGGTAAGCCAAAGATACGCGGTTGTATTTGAAGACATACTCCTTTATCAAGAATTGCCCCTTCTCATAAACGCCATAAGCCTGTTTGTGATCGGCATTGATCGAATATTCGGCCATGAGAGCCGCTTTTTTAGTGAGGCGATAGCGCGCCCACAAGCCATAATTGGCCGCTAGTCCAAAATAGTTGGTGGTCAGACTGTTGTAATCGAATCCGTCTTTTGTATCATTATTCAACAAGACTGTAGAATTTAGTGCTGTGAATACGCCTGCTGCTAAACGGTTGCGCGGCGCCCAAAAGTTGCTTTTCCATTTTGGAGCATTCGCCAGTTCTAGCTCAGAAAGCTGTACCAATGTGGGTAATGTTATTCCTTGCAAAAAATTAGCAGCAAGAAAGGGGGACTGTGCTGCTGCGTTTGCAGCCGTATTATCGTTGTTGTTGGTAGTGGTTGATAAATCCCCCCCTTCCCCCTTAGGTTGTGTTTCAGCATTGGGCATTGGCGCAACTTGCTCTTGCTTCTCAGAAGCCCTAATTTGCGTAATGCGGTTTCCAAAGTTCTTGAAAAGCGTTGACGTTCCCTTTGCAGTAGACTGCTTCGAAGCACTCGAAAACGCATTTTTTGCTAGGAGTAGCTGCTTTGCTTTTCCATTGTTTTTTGTAGTGGGTACGAGTTGTTCCAAACCAGCAATCGCTTCGTTTTTATTGGTTGCTTGTGTACTAGAATGCTCTGCGGTGGTTGTTCCAGCAACCTTTTCTAGCCTCTGAGCAGACTCCGAGGCTATTTCTTCCTGAACAGTGGGCGGAGCAGGCTCCGCAATAGGCGCTGCAACAGGAATAGACGAAGACGGCACCAAATGGCAAGCTCTTAACCACAAGAGCAGCAAGAGTAAGACAATTGCCAATTGTAGGCCGCGCAATTTCCAATCAAAGCGCCTTGCAGGCATGTCCAAAGCAGCATTGATGCGCTGCCAAGTGCGGTCTATATTAAGTTGTCGATTGACGGCCAACCAAACTTTTTGAGGGGCGTGCAACGGTGCAGCTTCGTAGCTGGACTTAACTTTCTCATCCAATTGAGCATCTACCGCAGCCGCGTCTGTTGCCGGAGGCAATTCCTCCGAAATGGCTTGCCACAAGGCTAAAGGAGCCGCTTTAAGGGTTTGTTCTTCAAAACCCGCCTTAATCTTTTCGTCTAATTGTTGATCTAAAGCATCGGCAGCGGGCAATTCCTCTTGCAAGGCCGCCCACACGCCTGCGGGTGCCACTGCCGAGAGTTGTTCAAAACTCGCCTGCACTTTATCGTCTAAGGTTTGATCCAACGCATTTAGGTCTTCAGGCAATTGCTGCTGAAGACGCTCCCAAAGTCCTGCTGGAGCTTTGGCCGATAGCTGCTGGTAGCTTTCGCGCAGCTTCTCATCGAGTTGTTGGTTCAATTTTTTATCCATTGTTCTTACTGAGCAATTGTTTTAAAAGCGTTCGAGCGCGGTGCAATTGTGATTTGGAGGTGCCTTCGCTAATGGCTAGTTTTTCAGCAATTTCTTTATGGTTGTAGCCTTCGATGGCGTACAATTTTAAGACAAGGGAAGCGCGGGTAGGCAGTTGGTTGACCAATTCGATCAACGCTTGGGCATTAATTTGATCCAGAACATTGCCGATGCGCGGACTGATGGCCACTTTGGTGTACGATTCTATTTTCTCTTCGTGGCGTTTTTGTTTTCTATAATGATCCAAAGCGGTATTTACCATAATACGGCGAATCCATCCCCTTAGAGAACTGTCAAATTTGAACTGCTCCAACTTTCTAAACACTTTGATAAAACCTTCCTGTAAAATATCGCAAGCTTCGTCTTGATCGCTGTTGTACGATAGACAAACGCTGTACATTTGATCGGCATAACGACGGTAGAGCATTTCTTGATAGCTGCGTTCGTTGTCCATGCAGCGTTGAACCAACTCTTTGTCACTTATTTTTTTGGAATTTATATCAGAGGGATGACTCATGGTAGGTAGTTTTTTTAGGACTCTACGAAGGCACAAGGTG
>CAYUZF010000015.1:32597-34648 GCA_964449615.1 uncultured Aureispira sp. | reverse complement strand
CAGCTATGAATAATTTAGATATAGTACGGTACAGCTCTATATTAGTAGCAGCATTAATTAAAAGCGTCATGCGCCCATTGATTACCTCTAGCTCGGCGGCTTCCCACAAAGAACGCTGGTTCTCTAGAATCCATTGTTGAGGTTGCAAGACTATAGTCGCGTTGGTACTAATCCCCTCCAACGTCAATCCCTGCTGCTGGCGGGCTTGGTTTTTGGCAACAACCGACCAGCGTTCTACTCCTTGAAGTTCTAACCGCACAAATACAGGGTCGCCGCTGTCCAATGTTAAATCTCCTTCCAAAACCAAATCGCTCGGTTTGTCAGCTGTGCCCAAATGCAGCAATAAATCGGTATACACGCCTTGCGGTACATCAAAAGTCAACTTGTTGCTGTTGCTGCTGGCCGTGGCGGTGCCTTTCAGAGGCACTTGAACAGCTTTGTCGTAATCTGTATCAAAATAAACATCGCCCCCTTGTTGCCGTGCGCCATCAAAGACAAAACTTCCCAAATTCATGTATCCCGTATGAAACAACAAATCGCCCGTTAGGAAAGACGTCGACGAGAGAGCCAGCTCAAAATTGATGCTGGTGGGTTGTTTCCAAGGACTTTTGGAACAAGCAAATATAAACAGTAGAAATCCGCAGAAAATCTTTAAGCGCATAGTGGTAACATTTTAGTAGTAAGACGGCAAGGTTACTACAAAGGTTGGAAGTTTATTGCTTTTTGAGAAAGAACTTTTCTTTTTTCTGAATGGGTGGCTTTTGCTAGTCCTCAATAGATTAGATTTGCGGGACTGTGGTTGCCCTACTAAAGAAGCACTGTTTAACGTATAAGCGATTGTTGAGCGTTTCAACAATCCATCGACAAATCGGCTCTACTTTTATTCTATTTAGAAGTAATTACTTGTGTTTTTATCGCTGTATTTAGACGCTTTAATTTACAAATCCTGTGTTTTTTTGAAGAATCTTAGGAATAAAAACACCTTTTTTAGAAAAATTTTATTTTTTTTCCGTCCGTTTCTGCGATACGGCTGACGCTCTATTGGACGGATATTTATACGGTATACCGCCCTGACGACCAAACAATACAGGGTACGACCCTCATTTTTAGCATTTCTACGCAGCAGCCGACTTCTATTTAAAACCGAGAGGCTCTCTAAGGAATTTTGAATTACAGACAAAATCCCTTTTATTTGTGAACAAGGTTGCTTCGATGCAGTTTGGCGAAGATTTTGCTAATAGCAGATAGCCAGACAATACAAGGGTGTTTTGTAGCACTGGCAACAACAATAGGATAATAACAAAGAAAAGATTATAGTATGTTTTTAGCGAAATTACTGTTCTTCTCTACTTGCCTCTTTCTAGCCCTGAAGGAGGCATTTTTTATTATTAATTGTATCCCCCATTTTCCCCTCCAAAAATTAGTTCTCATAAATGTTTGGCGATAGAACTTTAATTTTATTTTTGTGGGAATTATTATTCGAGCGTTTGGGTTTTGGTAAAACGTTTCGACACTTATTTTAGAAAGCTTATTGTACCACAGCATTATGCAACATCAATATATTCAAGACCTTGCGCAGTACCAAGACGGTGATACCATCACGCTTAAAGGATGGATTGACAACTTACGCCAGGGCAAGACCAACCACTTTTATGATTTCAGAGACGGCACGGGCTTCGCCCAATGTGTGGTTTCTTTAGATAAAGTGGGAGAAGAACGTTTTGAAGCCTCCAAACGCTTAACTTTAGAGAGCGCTGTTTCTTTTACTGGAAAATTACTCCACAGTGAAAATAGTATTGGTGGATTTGAATTACAAGTAGATACTTTCGAAATCTACCATTTGGCCAAAGATTTTCCCATTACAAAATCCGATGCCGAACACGGCCCTAACTTTTTAGAAGAACACCGCCATCTGTGGCTGCGCCGCCGCCGCCAGTGGGCCATCAACCGCGTGCGCAATCAACTCATTATGGGTATCCACGAGTTTTTTCAAAACGATGGTTTTGTGCAAATGGACGCGCCTTTGATGACGGGTTCTGCCTGCGAAGGTA
>CAYUZF010000015.1:30344-32587 GCA_964449615.1 uncultured Aureispira sp. | reverse complement strand
TTGAAACAGATTTCTTCGGCCAACCTGCTTACCTCTCCCAATCGGGACAATTATACGCCGAAGCAATGGCGATGGCTATGAACAAGGTCTACACGTTCGGCCCCACTTTTCGCTCAGAAAAGTCCAATACGCCCCGCCACTTGGCGGAGTTTTGGATGATTGAGCCCGAGGTAGCGTTTGCGACCAATGAGGACAACATGATTTTGATTGAGCGTTTTATCAAACATGTGATTGGGCGGGTATTAGAGCGCTGTACGACAGAGTTCAAACTATTGGAGCGCGACACCGCCCCTCTACAAGCGGTCGTAGATGGCGAGTTCCCACAGGTGGCCTACAGCGAAGCAGTCAAAATCTTAAACGGAACAGTAGAAGTCGACGGAAAAAATGCCATTGCTTTACAAGAAGCAGATTTGGCAGACGCCAAGGCACGGATCGAGACGCACAACAAAGAAATAGAGGAGCGCGAAAGGGCCATCAAAGCAGGTATGAAAAAAGGCGCGCGCAAACACAGCCAAAATGTCATTGCTAAATTGCAAGCCGAGATTAAAGTAGCAGAAGAACAACTGCGCAATATTCCAAAATGGATAGAATCCGCCAAAAATTTTCAACATGGCGAAGATTTGGGTAGTTCTGACGAGACGGTACTTACCCGCGTTTTCTCTACGCCTGTTATGGTGTACAACTGGCCTGCCAAAATCAAGGCGTTTTATATGAAAGAGGTGGACGGCCAGCCCGAATACGTCAAGGGCGTTGACTTGTTGGCGCCAGATGGCTTTGGTGAAATTATTGGCGGCTCAGAGCGGGAAACCGACATAGAGGTCTTGCTCAAAATAGAGGAGCACGGTCTAGATCGAAACGATTTTGAGTGGTATTTAGATTTGCGCCGCTTCGGTTCGGTGCCGCATGCAGGCTTTGGTTTGGGTTTGGAACGCTTGGTACGCTGGTCTTGTGATTTGCACCACGTCCGAGAAACCATTCCATTTCCTCGCCGTTATGGACACATTAAGCCCTAATTTAATGCTCTAATAAAAAAACGTCTTTTTGATAACAAAGGGACGTTTTTTTATACCTTTTTAGGTGGATTTTGTTGCGCTACCAATTTTCTACAGCCATCTCTTTTGTCATAATACATTCGCTTATGTCAGAAAACTACCAAAAACAGCATTTTTCAAGAACATTTGTGAACCTTTACCGTTTGTCTACTGTGAATGAATACTTTACTTAAACGCGAACAATATCAAGTTGTCTGTGTTGTGGTATTATTCCCTCTTATGTCCACTTTTGCCTACTAATTTGATGAAATTTTGCTCTGTGTTTTTTTACCAAAAATAACAGAGAACAGTACTACTAATTCTTGATTTAGTACTTCAAGTCGCCGTAGCTTGTTCAGATATGCTACAACTGGCGTGTTAAACCGATAGGGAGTTGCCTAAAAATATGAATTTAAAAGATAGAAGCGCAGACAGCCATTTGGCTGTTTTAATTGATGGGGACAATGTTCCTTCAGCCTATGTAAAGGAAATGTTGGAAGAGATTGCTAAATATGGCAACCCAACCATCAAACGTATATACGGGGATTTTACCAAACCCCACTTGAAGAAATGGAAGGCCATGCTGCTTACCAATGCCATTACTCCCGTCCAGCAATATGCCTATACTAGAGGTAAAAATGCGACGGATTCTGCCATGATTATTGATGCTATGGACATCTTATATTCTGGCAAAGTGGATAGTTTCTGTTTGGTCTCTAGTGATAGTGATTTTACACGATTGGCTACGCGCTTGCGGGAAGCTGGCAAATTGGTCATTGGTTTGGGAGAACGAAAAACACCGCAACCTTTTATTGTAGCTTGTGATCGCTTTATTTATGTAGAAATCTTAAAACAAAAAAACACACACGACGAAGCGCCTACAATTGTTAACAGAGGCAAACAAAAGACAGTGAAAGAAGATGCTGAAACATCGGCCGTAGAACCGATTACCTCCAAGCTGGTACGTTTGCTTAAACAGACTATTTCTGACGTAGCGGATGACGATGGCTGGGCATTTTTGGGTGATGTAGGTTCTTTGTTGCAAAAAAGAGAACCTAATTTCGATTCTAGGAACTATGGATTTGAAAAACTGACCCCTTTGATGAGTAAAATTAACGGCATAGAAATAGAGCCTCGTGAAACAGGTAGAAGCCGCTCTAAATTGATTTATGTTCGCGCAAAATCAAAAGAACAGAGTTATAACCAATAGAT
>CAYUZF010000015.1:28104-30334 GCA_964449615.1 uncultured Aureispira sp. | reverse complement strand
TTGAACAATGGTAGATTACTACAGTTTTATATAAATTTCATTCACTACATTATTCAACTGTTTTGTACAGCTTATGAGTAACAGAAGAAAGCTTTAGAAAAAGTATGCCCTAACTTCGGATTAGGGGTGCTACTACCAACTGGTTTATTCTGACCGCTCGCGATCTCTACAATAAAAGACGAAATGCGCATTATTTTAAAATACCCTTGGTGATTTTTTTATCCTATTCATAAACAACGTTCACACAGACGTTTGCTTGAATTTATACAAATTGCATTGCTTTATGACTTTATCTTCTTCTTTAGATACCCAAGAAATAGATCGCCTTTCCGATCTGCTCTTGAGCAACAACAGCAGCGATTTGGATATTGCTTTCCAGATTTTGATTGTGCATCCCGATTGTATTGCTCCGCTGCGCAAAGAGTTGGTTCTAGTTGGCAACCTTTCCCACGAACCAATGCAGCGCAAGCAAGCCATTCAGTTGTTAGAACAGGAGTTTGATGGCGCGCAACTGGAGTACTGGAACAATGCTTTTGAGCTTTTTCGTGTTTATAGAGGTTTGTATGACGTGGACGAATTTGAGGCCAATTGGCATTGGTTTGAAAAACACGAAAAACAGCGTCCTGCATACATGTCACTCCTAGTAAAAAAGCAGGCATACATGCGTGAGTATTTTGCGATTGCCGAAATGTTGGTGGCTTTTTATAGAAAACGCTTGGATTGGGCAGAGCATTATTATTTGGTGGCGCTCTCCTATGATCCCAAAGATGTACAAATCTTGCATCGCTTGGCAAACATAGAACGCAATTTGCACCACAATTACGAGCGCACCATGACTTATTATGAGCATATTCTATCCATAGATCCGCAGAATTACGATACCATTGAGTCCAATATTGTTTTTCATTTAGATTACCTCAAAGATCCAGAAACGGCCATGCAATTGGCCAACACCGCCCTCTCTTATTATCCTGACGATGAGAATTTTCAACTTTGGCTGGCAGACGCTAGTATGTTGGTAGGGGACAACAAAACTTTTGAGAAAGGAAAAAAGTTAATCAAACGCTTAGTTAAAAACAATCCTTACAATGCTTCTGCTTGGGCCATATTGGGCAACCATATTTGGACATCGGAAAACAACGCCCTAAGAGCTGAAGAAATCTACCGCAAGGCGCTAAAATACAATCCTACAAGTTATAACATTCTAGGAAATTTAGCAGAATTATTAGAAACGGTACACCAAGATTACGAAACGGCTGATGAGTTGTACGTCAAAGCTTTTGCAATTTATATGGACGATACCTTCCATTTGGGCAATTACGTTCGCCTGTTGGTCTTACACTTGGGAAATTTGGAACGCGCACGCGACTATTATACGCATTTAAGTTCTTTGTTTTTTAAAGGAGTTACGCGCCATATAGAGTGGAGTGACCAACAATGGGAAGATTTTGAGCGGGCAGAACGGTTGCTCTGGCAACGCTATCCCGAGCTGAAATATTAGTCCTACTGCTGGCCCGCCTGCAACCACGCTTTAATACCTCCCGTCAAATTTTTAAGATTGGTGTACCCCAACTTATCTTGCAATTGCTCTATGGCAATACGGCTGCGAATGCCCTTTGCACAAACCACCACAACGGGCTGATTTTTGGGAATGCGGGCAGCTTGCAACAACAAGCGCGGCAATGGAATTTGAATTCCTTTTAGGGTGGCCAACTGGGGCTGCTCCCATGTCTCTCGCACATCAACAATGGTATAAGCAGCCAGCGTATGCGCCAATTGTGTTGCCGATATTTCGTTGACGGTGTTGTTTGCTGGCAACCCACAAAATGCCGCATAATCCTGTGTAGCAAAGTGCTTTCTTTTGGCTTTGGCCGCCGCTATTTCGGTTGGGTTGGCGGTTATTTCTAACAACATTTGTTGATTGTTTAAGGTGTTGTACACCATTAATTTGCCCGATAAGGGTTCGCCTATCTCCAAAATAATTTTTAGCACTTCATTCGCTTGCATACTGCCGATTATTCCTGGCAAGACGCCCAACACACCTATTTCAGAACAGTTGGGCACCTGCCCAGCAGGCGGCGGCGTGGGAAACAAACAGCGATAACTAGGCCCTCCTTTGTAATTGAATACCGCTACCTGCCCTTCAAATTTAAAAATAGAACCATACACCAACGGTTTGCCTGTGATTACACAAGCATCGTTGACCAAATAACGCGTAGAAAAATTATCA
>CAYUZF010000015.1:27844-28074 GCA_964449615.1 uncultured Aureispira sp. | reverse complement strand
CTGTTCTAACAATTCCAGCGCGTTGTGCGTATCCAGTTCGTAGGGATACACCTGTAGGTTCAACAGTGGGTTGAGTTCCTGCAAGCGCCGTTTGGCTGCCAAGACTTTATATTCGCCCACTTCGCTGCTGCGGTATAAAATTTGGCGTTGCAAGTTGCTCAAATCCAGCGTATCCCCATCGATCATACCTAGCGTACCCACCCCAGCAGCAGCCAGGTATTGCAAAGCTG
>CAYUZF010000015.1:27233-27783 GCA_964449615.1 uncultured Aureispira sp. | reverse complement strand
ACTTGCGCTAGGCGCAAATGCCTGCTGTACCGCTCGCGTTCTTCCGCCGTCCAATTCATCTGTTCTATTTTTTAAAATTCTCAGTAGCCTTGTGGCTAAGATACAACTCTAAGTTTAATTTGAATAAAATAGGAGTTGTGAAGCCCAACAAGAGTTTGTATTTTTGCCCTTTCTAAATTTATAGTACAACAACTAACACGGCTATCTTTTGAAAAAATTATCTTTATTAGAATTAGAACGCCTTTCGGTAGAAGAATTCAAGGCGACTTCCAAGACACCTCTGGTAGTAATTATGGACAATGTGCGCTCGGCGCTAAATGTAGGAGCTGCTTTTCGCAGCAGCGATGCCTTTTTGGTGCAAGAATTGGCGCTTTGCGGCATTACGGCTACCCCACCCCATCGCGAGATTCTAAAAACGGCAATCGGTGCTAGCAAATCGGTGGCTTGGCAGCACTTTTCGACCACGCTAGAAGCCGTAGCGTACTACCGCAATCAGGGTTTTGCGATTGCCGCAGTAGAGCAAGCCACCGACAGCACGCCCCTACAAAAA
>CAYUZF010000015.1:338-27223 GCA_964449615.1 uncultured Aureispira sp. | reverse complement strand
GTTTAGAAATTCCTCAATTTGGTACCAAACATTCCTTTAATGTTTCGGTGACTATAGGAATGGTGCTCTGGACGTTGGTGCAGCGCTTACGCCCCGAATTATTTTCCTAGCATTTCAAAAAAAATCTTCTAATCAACTACTAACAGCATGAAAATAAATGTGGAGTTAATTACAAAAATTGTGGAAGAGCACATTCCCATTCATAAATTACTAGGGTTGCAATTGCTTGAAATTCGGGCAGGTTATGCCAAGGTACGGGTACCTTTTAGTGAGGTAGTGGTGGGCGATGTGGTGCGCCGCCGCTGGCACGGGGGCATCTTGGCAACCATAATGGATTCGGTAGGTAGCCTAACAGGCGCGGCTTATTTTACCTCTACCAACGATAAGATGGCAACCATAGACATGCGGGTAGATTACCTCAAAGGCGCAGAAGCCGCTCCCATCATTGTGGAAGGAACGATTATCCGTCTGGGTCGTAGAATTTTGGTGACGCGAATGTCGGTTTGGGATGAGGCGCAGGAAAATTTATTAGCAGAAGGCAAGGGCGTTTATAATTTTATCCGAATGAAGGACGACGACACGCCTACTCCCCCCACTGCTTTTTTGGGCATTGATCCCAATGTTTGATGCACGCTCTATTGGGACAATACCAAGCTTAGTATAGCCGAATTGGTTTGGTGCAGTTTGTCGATTTGCACGCGGATGCCAGAATTAGTCAGCAAAATGGGTTCGTTGTACGCCATGCGTTTAGAATCGGCACGAATGGCATTGGCCCACTGTTGCAACGCGCCCAATTGCTGAGGTGCTTTTTCAGAAATCATGTGCAAAATATTGGCTATGTGCAAGGCGCAAACTTCGGCAGGGGTATTTAGTTCATAAGGTTCTTGGAGCAAAATACGGTATTCTTGTTCTATTTGATCGCAGCCTGACTGATACAATTCAATGTTCATGTTCATGCTGGGTATTGCTACTTTTTCTACACTGGTCTGTCCATTTACTTCAAAGAAATGTTGTTCCAAGCCTTCTACGCCTTCAAATATCGCGGTAGGCGCTCCGTAAGTGCATTTGCCGTCGTCCGTATTTCCTCCACAAGCCATAAGAAAACATATAAAAAAGAGCGGCATTATCAATAAAAGTATCCTCGGCACGATCATTCGCATCTTGTATTTAATAAAGTTATAGTTTGCAAATGCGCTTGGTATGGTTTAATTTTGTCTAAACGTGATTTTAAGCGCTGTTATTTTTGTATATTCGTTCTTCACCACCTACCGTTTTCACCCTACTTTCTAACTGCTGCTGCCATGAGAATATTGTTGTACGCCTTTATAAGTTTACTTTTTTTGTGTACGGGTTGTGTGCCCAAATATACCTTCGACAAGCCGCATACGGCGCCTACCTTTCCACAGGGTTGGCTGGGCGAATACCAGGGGGAGTTAAAACTGGTCAACGCCGAACGGGGCGAGCACATGCGCCTACCTATGACCGTTATTATAAGTGCCACCGATACGGTCAACCGCTGGCGTTGGTACTCCAAATCTGTTTATCAAGGGCGCGAAATCATCAAAGACTACGCCTTGTTCCGCACCGATTCTATGCCTAAAAATCATTTCTTAATGGATGAGAACAATGGCATTTATTTGGATCGGGTATTTTTAGACGGTGGTTTTTACGACTATTTTGAGGTAAGCGGCCTCGGCTTGTACGGCATTACCAAAAAAGTAGGCGACGACATCCATTTTGAAATTGCTTCTTTTCCGTTATCGAATAGGACTTATTCTACTTACAAAGGCAGCGAATTTGAGGTAGATACGGTGGCCAGTTACAAGGTCATTAACACTCAAAAAGTAATTCTAAAGCGCGTAAAATAAGAGTCGTCCATGCCCATCAAACCCTTACACAAAAGCAGCTTCGTGCTCCCAAGTTAAGGTTTCCAAATCTTTGGTAAACAAAAAACGCTCTTGCTCGGCACTGCGTTTGTCCAAAGTGTGGCGATGCAGTTCCAGAACCACATGTTTGCCTTTGTTGTACAAACTCAATTCTTCTTTGGTCGTTTCGTCTTCCTGGATGTGTTTGGCGCGCATTAGAAAATCGACCAACCAAGTGCAATTGACCCAACCGTCGTTTTCTACGCTGTTGTTGGTGATGTCGTCGCTTTTTAGGCGGGTGCTAAAATTTTCGGCAGCTACTTCTACGGGTTTGCCATCTACTAAAAAACGCCCTAAGTACTGAAATTTATATTCGCTTAGTTTCTTGCCTACCAAATCGCGGTAACTGTTGGGAGTATTGGGGGTATACACTTCTTTCCATTCCAATTCTAGTTCTTGGTTGAACCGCTTTCGCTCTAGGTTCACAATATCTAAGTCTCGATGTTTTTCTAACGTTTCTAAAACATTAAGTTTACCCGTTTGTAAGGTTTTTTCTTGGGAGAGGCGGCGAGCGGAAAGCAGTAATTCAGACATGTTGGTTTATTTTTTTTAGTGTGTGGATACAGGCAGCGAAATAAAAAACAAGCTCTTATTTCCCCTTGCTATAACACTTCTAAGTTACGACAAAGCGCGCAGATTTGCAAACTTGTTCTAAAAGTCATTTATTCGGCGACCAACAAATTGCATCCGCGCAAATCACTGGCGTCAAAGCGCCCCAAAATTTCAAAACTTCCATTGCCGTGCCGACGACCCAAATCATCGGTTGCTATAAAGCTACAGCTGTCTATATTGGCCAAGTCAATAATATCCAACCCTCCTATACGACCAGTAGGCAAGTGTTCCAAAGGGTCGGTGGTTTCACGTACCAGCACGCGCATAAGACGGCTGGGATAAAATAGCCCCTGTCCCGTAGAATACGCCTGGGATAACAGTTCGGTCATGCCATACTCCGAATGAATGGTAGGGACTTGAAACGCGGTTTGTAATTGTTGTTGTACGGCTTGTTTGGTTTGCTCTTGGCGGCGGCCTTTCATACCGCCCGTTTCCATGACGATGGTCTGTTTTAAAGGGCGGGCGTGTGCCGCTGCCAAATCTAAAAGCGCGTAGGTAACACCCAACAATAAAACAGGTTGTTGCCGTGCCGTGCAGTTGGCCAATGTATCCAATAATTCTTGCGTATTGTAAAGAAAGAACCCGCTGGCCTGTTGTTGGGAGCGTCGAATAAATTGCTCCACCATAAAAACCAAAGAAGACCCTTTACGTTCTAAATAAGAGGGCAACAGCGCTAAAACCACATAATCCTTTAAAGGCCCGTAAACGTGTTCGAAGGCTTCAAAAGCGTGCTGTTTGTACCAATTTAAATCACGTACAAAATGCTGCGCCGCTGTTTGTTGACTCGTTCCGCTACTGGTAAAAATCTGTTGGGGTGTCCAACTGCCGCTTTGTATGCGGTGCTGCTTAAAAAACTGAACGGGCAGGAAAGGAATCGCGTTCAATTGTGTGACAGAAGCCACAGAAATTCCCAGCAAATCTACAAATTGTTGATAAAGGACGTTATTTTGGTATTGGTATTGAAAAACAGCCAACGCCACTTCTTCAAAATCGGAAGCAGACAGGCTGTTGATGCGCGCTGTTAGCGTAGAATAATCTAACTTCATTGTTTCTATTTATGACTGCAAAATTAACCGCTTTTCTGGCTTTTGGGTTGTTGCTTTGTTTTTTTTCTTGTCGAAAAAAGCACTCCGACACGCCTGAGTTGAGCTTTTCGGAAATCTCCAAGAGCTTTATGACTCAAAACGGAAGTGATTCTCTTTTTTTAACCTTTCGCTTTATCGATGGCGATGGGGATATTGGCAGTGATACGAGTAAGAATATTGTAGTTACCGACAACCGAAACGGTTCGATTCTTGCAACTTATAAGGTACCTGATTATTTCCCAGACAATTCTAACAATCGACAAGGGAGTATTACGTTGGTTGTTTATGCGCCTTGTTGTATTTATCCCAATGGAACTTCTTGCCAGCCTAGTACGGCCTATCCAACGGATACCATGCGGTACGAAATTCAAATGAAGGATCGAGCGGGCAACGAGAGCAACCTTATACAAAGTGATCTTGTTACGTTAGAATGTAACTAAGAGCTTATTTACAAAATACAATCCACTATGCGTCATTTGATTCTTTCTATTGTTTGCTTGGGCAGTTTGTTGTACGTTTCTGCTTGTGAAAAACCGCCCATTTACGACAGTACGCCGTCTATTACTTGGGCTAGCTTTTCTAGTGATACGGTTCAACAACTCTCTGGGGTAGTCGACGTAACGTTTAATTTTACCGATGGCGATGGCGATTTAGGTAGAGATGGTGCCACAGAAGACCACATTCTTCTCATAGACACCCGCCGTACGCCCAACGACACGTTGCGTTATAAAATTCCCACTATTGACCAGCAAGGTATTGTAAGTGGCATTTCTGGGCAAATTACGGTAACGCTCGCCCAGCTTTGTGGCATCAACCCCAACAACCCATTAATTTTGTGCCAACCACAACCCAATTACTACGATCCTGTGGTGTATAAAATAATTATTAAAGATAATGCAGGGCGTTGGAGCAACGAAATCTTTTCTGATACGTTGTATATAAAATGCTTTGATTAAGAAAGCGGTACAGGCTGCCCATGCTTTATCACTTCTGTTGCTTCTTCCCATTTATATCGTCCCCAAATACCATTTATTATGCGCCATTTAATTTATTTTCTCTTTTTTGGGGCTTTTCTATTTTTTTTATCCGCTTGTAAAAAGCCCCCTATTTATGACGACACGCCTGCTATCGCATGGGTTGGGTTTTCTTCGGATACGGTTCAACAACTTTCTGGGGCAGTCGACGTAACGTTTAGTTTTACCGATGGCGATGGGGATTTGGGTCAAGATGGCGATACTGCCAACCACATTTTATTGATAGATACCCGCCGCACGCCCAACGATGTGTTGCCTTACAAAATACCAACCATCAATAGAGAAAATAGCTTAGGCAACGGTATTGCTGGAGAAATCACTATATCGCTTGCTCAACTCTGTGGCATTAGCCGTACCAATCCCTCAATTTTGTGCCAGCCGCAACCCGATTATTACGACCCCGTGGTGTATGAAATTCGTATAAAAGACAATGCAGGACGTTGGAGCAATACCATCCTTTCTGATACCCTTTACATTAAGTGTTTTGAGTAATCGCAGAATCAAAGGCGGGCATTAGTTGCAATAATACAGCTTCACATAAAAACGGGCATCCAAACCTCCCAGCGCCTTAGCCACCGTAGGGGTTACCAGCACAATGGTACTCTGGGTAAAAGAGTTTTCGGGTTTAGGAGCCACCACTTTGGCGTACAATTCGCGGCCCGTCATGGGATTTTCCAAACGCACCACATGCCCTTTTGGTACATAAGAACAGAGTACGTAGAGCTTATTCTTATCGGCCAAATCCATAGCCTTGTCCCAGCAGGCCGTCCCCTGCAACACTTTTTCGTTCTGTCCATTAAAATCTACTTCATAACGGTGTTTGTTTTTCTGACTCACCTCCCCCAACATACCAGGCAAGCCAGAGATGGTTTTGAGGGAATCGGGAATGCCCATACGGCTGATCCAACCTACGAGCAACACTTCGTTTTTATAGACTTGATCGGAATACAATTGGTTGCGGTTGCGCAGCACGTCTACAGGCAACCGAAAATAAATGCGCGCAATGCGGTACAAGGTTTCAGAAGGGCGTACGCGGTAGTACACAGGCAAGTAGGCCTGTTCTATAAAATTGGCTCCGCGATAACGGCGCAACGCTTGACTGACCAAAGGAATGCGCAACCGCTGCCCTACGGCCAAACCGTTGGCTTCCAGATTGGGGTTGCTGTAGTACAAATCCGATAAGTCAACGGCGTAAAACTTCTTAATGGAATAAAGCGTTTGTCCAGGTTGAATTTTGTGAGAAAGGTATTTTTGCCCACTCCACACTTCTACAAACAGCGAATCTTGTCCCCCAATAGAAGGCACCGTCTGTTGGCGAAGGCCCAACTGGTCCATTTCAAATTCTGCAAAACCTCCGCGCTGGCTCCAAACAACTTCATTGGCCAACAACCCACAACACAACGCAATACAAAAGACAATTCTATTCATTCTAAAGGTCAATAGTTTATAGGGATTACAAAACAAGGGTACAAAAATACAGCATTTCTACTACAATCTAACCTTCTTTTTAATAGGGCTGTGCAATTGGTTTGTATGCCGTTTATACGGTCAAATCCCGTTAATAAAGTCAAAAACGGTCAATGTTCCTTGCATAGCTTAGTAAAAAAGGCGAAATTTGTGCGAAATTTAATCCACCGTAGTAGGAGTTGTTCTTGATTTTGGGAACGGCTTTGCTACTCAAAGACTACTTTTATCATGGACGTAACAACGTTAGAGACACAATTTGAATCCCATTTAAGTTCTTGGAGGGAAGAAGAAAAAGCTGCTTTGGAACTTTTAAAGGTCGTCGGAGATTTGCGCTTCGACCGCTCCATCGAAGTGATTTTATTCCGTCGTGATATTTACGACTCTCGTCCTACGGAAGTCATCAACGATCATCTTTTTGCCAAAAACTACGCCAAGCAGCCCATTACGTTGCAAATGAGTGTAGAGATTGCAAAAGCCATTGCCAAACTAGATTTGGCACCTTGTCGGATTGATCTTGGCAAATTAGCTACGCAGTGGATTAACAACCGCGACGAGTGGGACAGCTTGGATGCCTTTGTTGCCAACGAATTAACTGCTTTTATTGGCGATGCGGCAAAGGCCGACAAAGTGATTCAACCCAGAGATGTGGTTTTGTACGGTTTTGGTCGCATTGGACGCTTGGCCGCTCGTTGTTTGATTGAAATGATGGGTAGAGGTGAGCAACTGCGCCTAAAGGCCATTGTTTTGCGTCCTAAAAATAAGAAAAACCCCTACGAGGAATTGCTTAAGCGCGCTTCTCTCCTACGCAAGGATTCTATACACGGCAAATTCCGCGGCACCATACACGTCGATCAAGACAGCCAACAACTCATTGTCAACAGTTGCCGTGTGCAGGTCATTTTTGCAGGCAGCCCAGAAGAGGTGGATTACACCACTTATGGCATCAAAGATGCTATTTTGATTGATAATACAGGGGCTTGGCGCGACAAAGAAGGGTTGAGCCGCCACTTGCGTCCAGGTGTCAAGCAAGTGCTTTTTACCGCTCCTGGCAAAGGCATTAAAAACATTGTACACGGCATCAATCAAAGAGAATTGAATTTTGAAGAAGATACCATTTTCTGTGCCGCCTCTTGTACAACCAACGCTATTGCCCCCGTGCTAAAGGTATTGCACGACAATTTGGGCATCGCCAATGGCCACTTGGAAACCATCCACGCCTACACCAACGCACAAAATTTATTGGACAATTACAACGCCAAAGAACGCCGTGGCTCTGCCGCAGCCTTGAACATGGTCATCACTTCCACGGGTGCCGCCAGCGCAGTGAGCAAGGTGATTCCTTCGCTTGCAGGCAAACTCACCGGCTCCGCCATTCGCGTCCCTACGCCAGATGGCTCACTAGCCGTAATGACCTTAAACGTAGAAAAAGAAACAACGGTTAAAGAAATTAACGAAATGATGCGCCAAGCTTCGCTGCACGGTGATCTAGTAGAACAAATTAAGTACTCCATCTCTAAGGAATTCGTGTCCTCGGATGTAATTGGCGCACCCGCTGCTTCTGTGTTTGATGCCCCTTCTACCAAAGTAGGCGAAAATGGTAAAACAATTACTGTTTACGTGTGGTATGACAATGAATACGGCTATACCCGTCAAGTATTGCGTTTAGCTAAATACGCTGCACAAGTACGCCGCTACCGCTACTACTAGAGACTAATTCTGCTTAACCCTATAGACAGAGCTGTTTCAACCTTGTTGAGACGGCTCTTTTTTTTTGGAGCAAATACCGCTAAACTATAGACCCATTATGAACAACCTTTACAAAATAGAGTTTAGTTGGGAGTTGTAAGCGTGCTAATAGCAGCAAAGCCGCAATTTATAACACAAAAAGCAAAATAAATTCATGTAACGACATTAAATGTCATTACTTTTATTAACTTTGCACTGTAATTAACCACTCAACCACAAAACAAACAAACAATGAGAAACTTAAAAACGGGATTTTTGGCACTCAGTACCGCCTTTTTATTGGTAGCCTGCGGGTCTACTCCAGGAGAGAAGGTAGAAACTGGCGAAGAACAAGAAGTTCAAGAAGTAGCCGCAACAGCAGCTACGCTATCTGTTGACACAGACAATAGTATGATTAATTGGGTTGGTTCCAAGCCAGGTGGCCAGCACGAAGGCAACATGAAAATTCAAGGCGGGCAGTTGATGCTCGAAGGGGAAACACTCGTTGGCGGTAAGTTCACAATGGATATGTCCTCCATTAATGTAACGGACTTGGAAGGCGAGAAAAAGGGCGAATTAGAGGGCCACCTCAAAACGGGCGATTTCTTTGAAGTAGAACAATATCCTACGTCTACGTTTGAAATTACCAACGTAGAAGCAGTAGAAGGAGAAGAAAATGTAAGCCACCACATCACAGGTAACTTAACTATGAAGGAGCAAACCAAATCGGTTAAAATTCCAGCAATGGTTAGCTACAACAATGGTGTTTTGAAAGCAACTACACCCAACTTCAAAATTGATCGTACCGAATGGGGTATTGTTTACAAGTCTAGTAAAGTAGGTGATATGATGATCAATGACGAGATGAGTATTAAAATTGACTTGACTGCCAAATAAGCTGTTGAGTAATTCTCGCATAAAAAAGCCGTCTTAAGAGTAGAAAGACGCGTATGTATACAAATTGAAGTTGCTGCACTCCTTTCGGAAGTCGGCAACTTCTTTTTTTGTTTAATTGCATCGAGTTATCATGCTCCAACCTACTCCCACAAGGGTCTATTATAATCGGTTCGTAAATCAACGGAACTGCCGTTTCTTTGGCTGCCAAGCGCCAACAAATTGAGCTGTAACGTGTCCATTTCATCCCTTGTAGTTAAGCCAGCGAATTTATAAGCGCACTGAGCTGCGCCGCTTTGTCTACAATCATAAAATGATGCCCGTCCTCGATTACATAGTCCACCTCCTTGGCAGGCAGTAAACGGTCTTTGGCGCCGCCAATTTTCAACCTGTTACTAAGGCGCTGGGTGTTGTTCCAAGAGAGCAGCGCAGCAATTGCCCATTTTGTAAATGCAGGATTGCTGTCTTTCAAAATGGCTTTCAAGAGCGGATGCCGCGTACCAAACGCCCACTTAGCCGCCCAAAAAGGCAACCGAAAACAATAGACTGGTAGAGAGCCCACTACTTCTAATTTCCCCAGCCAACGATACCACTTCGGCAACTCTTCGGCGACTTCTACACTTGAAATTAAAATGGTTTGCACGGGCTGCAACTGGTGGGCGATTTCTACCGCTAGCATTCCTCCAAAACTCACGCCTATTAGTACAAACGGCTTCTTTTGGTCAATTTTAGCTGCCAAACGTTGGGCATACGCCGCCAAAGTTTCCTTTTTCCTCGGTTCAATCCACTCCAACGCTACCAACTCATACTTCAAATCCAGCGCTTGGTAGACACGGTGGTCAGCTCCTAAACCGCTGATGCAATAGGCTTTCATTGGTTGATTGTTGGCGAGCTACAAAAAGCAGGGAACGTCAAAATTCGATTATTTTTCCCTCAAAAGCACTCTGTTAAATAAAGGGTATTACAAATTAGAACAGGTCAATTTTCTACACTTGACGCTCAAATTATGGAGAGCAAAGGCGATTCTAACGATCATCTCCCTTTTTTGATAAGCTCTAATTCTAATTTTTTGCTTCATAATTTTAAGTCGTCTCACACCAACAAAAGCATGCTCAATGATCACTCTAAGCTTTCCCACAGCTCTAAAATAATTGCCTCTTCTTGCTCTGTTAAACGTGTTAATTGATTAACTTTGAGCTTGCTGATATTGATGCCTTGTTTTTTTACACATCCAAGATAACATCTTTATCAGCATTTTTTTTTCTCCTAACTACCTTTTCTTCCTAATACTCTATTCGTAATAACCTTTGATACCCGTGCACATTCAAGTCTTTTAGAATTTGATACCCTATGCGGATAAGCTCCTCTTTGGTATTACTCATTTCATTTGTAGCTTATTAATAAAATTGCCAATCAACGGTCAAGACAATCTCGTAAGGGCAAGAGTAGCGAGATGCTTTTAGCGTCAAGTGCGTAGGGTAATCTGACGAAGCCATATAATAAGGCATAAATTCTACTGTTCCCATAAGGTCCATAGAAGTGTTGTTTTCATTATAAAGCCTTACTTCCCAAAACTGGTCGAGTTCATGAATAACATAGGGCGTCATTAAACTATACGTATATGGAAGCATGGAGTAAGCAAAGTTTTCTACCACTGGTGTGCGGAGGGTATTCACTGCTGAAGTGAATTGCGGTAAGCCTACTTCAATCTTTATATCGGGAAGCGTATCAGCCCCTGTTCCTGTATCCCAAGCCTGACCGAAACGATTGGTGCGGCAGTAATCTACTAACTTTATTTCTTTGATAGTAACGCTAGCGGGTTTCAATCTATTGTCGCAATCTGGGCCGCTATATCCTTGGGGGCACTCGCACTTTCCTTCGTTACAAACTCGGTTGCTTGGGCAAGAAGTATCGGCACATTTGTCCCCACAAGACCAAATACCTAAAAGCAAGCCCATCCATAATAGTAAGTGTTGTAGTTCGATTTTCATAGTAGAGGTATTTGAGGTTTAGTTGTAATTCCACTTTACCTGCAACCGTATTTTGGCGCTATAGGCTTGGTGGACTAAAGTAATAAATTCGGGGCGATCGGCAGCGTAGTCCATGGGTGTGAACTCAAATGAACCCATGAGTTCTGTATATTGCGAGTTGTTAGGAGCGTCCGAATCATCGTCAAATAAATAAAAACGCCACGAGGATTGCAGTAAAAATAGCGTTTGGTTTATAGTATAACTTATGGGTAAGTTAGCATCGTTTTTAATTGGTGATTGGTAAACGGGCTCTGCAGAGATATTATCATAAACATCCAAATGAACAACAACATCAGGCGCACTAGCCGTATCCCAAGGAACAAGAGGCAGAGAAGTTGTAGCAAAATAGGCATTGCTGTCAGCATATTCTAAAACTTCTACGGTCTTAATGGTCATAGAAGAAGGGGTGATTTTTTCAGAACAATCATCCCCTGTGTACCCCAGCGGACAAGCACAAATCCCTTGTTTACAAGTAGCCCCATTCAAGCAAACTTGCTCGTTGCAATTGTTACAGGCGGTTAAATGTAGAAGTAGGCCTAAGAGTAGTAATGGAGCAAATAGGTAGTTCATGTTGGATAAATTTTAGGTGATACGTAGTAGTAGCTTATACGACTGCTGTCATCAAATGGTTGCAAATAACCAAGGGGGCAAGTGATTTTATTGCATAAATTTAGCCCTTTTTAAAGTTTCAAACGTATAAACAAAAGAGGTTGGTGTAAATTGTAATCCATGCTAGTAAATTGTTGTGCTATAACTTAATCCGTGCTACAATGTCCTGAAAATCTACCTCCGCATCGTTTTTCACGACTACGCCAATATTTTGTTGGTTGGCATCTAAAAGGTACTGCGTTTGGTAAATCTCCGAGTCTTCGTAGTTGTACTTGTATTTCATTTTAATGATTCTAGAATACTTCGTTTTCAGGTACTTCGTTTCTACCTTCTCGTATTCATAGCCTTCGGCTACCGCTCTTTTAGGCAACTCTCTTTCTAACATGCCCATGTATTGCGTGGCTGCTTGTTTGCTCAACTCCATGTACGGTACAGGCATTTCATGCACCCAAAAACCATTCTGTACGTTTTCCTTTTCTACAAAAATAGCAACTTGAGCACCCGCTTTTCCTATGAGTTCCAAGCTTCGCACAGAACCTTGCGCAAACACCGTTCCCTGCGTGAGTTGAGCCACCCGCGCAGTGTACTCGTCTAGTGTCAAGCGCTCGTAATCATTGGGTACCCATACCGTTTTTCCATTCAAGAACTCAATGGCCACGCGTGTATGGTCGGTACGGTCAAAGGATGCTGTTGTCTTTTTTTCTAATGCCTGTTCCTGTTGTTTAGGCTCGTTGCCTCCGCAACTGCTTAAGAGGAGTAAGTAAGCGATTAAGGTAGTGTAGGGTAAAAAAAGTCGCATTTTTCTATTTTTTTTGACAATTAAAAGTGTTATTTTTTTTTATATTCAACAAATATTTCCTTACGAAACAACAGCGCCCTAGCTCAACGGCGGTAAGCGCTCCAACCAATACAAGGCGTTAGAAATGCGCGCCGCAAAAGCTGAATCTTGCTTTTCATAATAAAAGAAACCTTCTTCTAAGTAGTCTATTTGCGCAGTAGCCCATTGAAAAACGTATTCCAAAACCGCTTTTTGATAAAGCGCAGCTTCGTATTGGTAAGGAGTTTTATGATAGGGTAAATACTCCACCAACGCCACAAAATTGCGGTAGCCCCGACTTTCTAAGGCCAAGTTCCATTCGTTTAAGCAGGGCGCTATTTGTGCGCTGCTGGGTGGAAATAGCAATAGTGTTTCAAAATCTACTGTTTCTGCCGTGTGTACGGTAGCCAGCCACCATTGGTACAAGAGCGTCTGGATGGCGGCTTGCTCCTGTACGGGCCAGGTTGTCCATTTTGCGTAAGCTAGCTTTCCAGCAACTACAAAGTCATCGACGGATAACGTGCGGCGGGTAAACAGCTCTAAAATACGCGGCAAATAGTATTTGAAATCTCGAAGTGTTCCCCAAGTCGTGAGCGCCGACCAGGTATATTCCTGCAAATGCTCGCTTTGCAATTGCCGCACCGGATGCGCTTGTAACTGTGCTTGGTCTTGGGTGGTAACGCAGCAAGGACAACCCAATACCTCTGTCGGGCGTGGGTAAATGGCAAAGGTTTGATACAGATATTCTAGCGCTTTTTCGTAGGCGGCAGTCATGGGAAACTGGCAGTTGGTGAATGGTTGTAATTTGCTGTTTTTCTTCTACACTATTTTAGGGCGAGTCGTTCCTTCTTGTGCTATTTTTTTATAGTTGTTTAATTCCTACTGTCATTACAACACCAATAATCCAGAACAATAGCAAGACGACGACCACTAGTTGCCCTTGTGCATTGCGCGGAGGTGCTTGGGTTACGGCGACTGTAGTAATCCCCACTAGGGCCAATAAACTCCCTACAAAAAGGGGCTGGCTCACAAAGAACAAACCAATGCTTCCTACGATAAGACCTACATTTATTTTTAAGGTTGCTACTAACAGCGCCCAACCATCAGGGCTATAGTGCTTCCCTCCTTCCAAAAAATGACTTATTTTGTAAAGCAAAAAGAGCAAGTAGCCAGTGTATATCGCTGTAACAAGGTACATCAAAATTTAGCGCGTAGTTGCACCTTTACCTCGGAACGAGTTCGCCCCTCAATTTCGTTGATGCCTGAACTAATACTGGTGCGATCCACAAAATAGGTTTGCGAAAAGCGCAACCATACACTCAAATTTCGGTTGATTTTATAACTGGTGTTAAAATAATAGCGCAAACCACGACCAAAATAGGGCAATACAGAAAAAGCATACAACACGTCGTTCTCATAAGCGTAAATACGCGTATCAAAATTATCCGTGTCAAAAAAGGCCAAACGAATCTGGGCCTTGAGGGGTAAGGCGCGCGGCTTGAACACCAAATCTTGATACAACATCATTCCTTTGGTAAATTCATCGGTTTGGAAAAAGGCAAACTCCAAGCGCGTGCGCACGGCAAACTGGCTGGAAACATCGTAAGAAAAATGAAAGCGCAAATTATGGCGGTCGTTGTTGATCAACTGGTCAATCTTAGTGGTGTTGCCTGAAATGTTGCGCGGTTTGCGCTCGAAGCGGTATTGAATGTAAGCCGAAATGTAGTAGTTCGGACTGTACTCGAGTTTGTTAAAGACTTCATAGCCGCGCGTAGGCGCATCGGCGCGGAAGGCTAACCACGGAAATTGGAACACATCAAAGTAGGAATTTAATTCTATGCCTTTGCCGAGGCGCGTTTGCAAGCCAACATACAAGCCCGATTCATTGCCCACCCGCGTACTCTCGCCAAAAGCGTTGCCGTTGAGGGTGTAATAATCGCGGTCGTAGTGCCGGTGCAACACCGCCAAACTCACCCGCGGGTCCAAATCAGCCAATAGGGCGTTGAGCGTAGCAATACCGCCGCGCTCATTGATGGCTGTTTCGCCAAAGAACTGCACATTGCGGTAACGCAGCGAATAATCCAAACTACTGTTGAAACTCTCCCGCCCTGCAAAATCAAATTGCTGGTACAAGGCGGGATTGTCGCGGCGCAGTTCATTGCTCAATTGGTTGTACACAAAATTACCTGCAATGTGCCAAGAGCTTCCTGCGTAGTACAACCGTCCACCTGTGGTAAACTTTCCAATCGCATTCTCATCCTGGATCTCTCCTGGCGTTCTATGAAAACCAATATCCTGCAAGGAACTCACAGGTACATCCAAATTCAGATCGCCCAAAATAGAATCCAAATCGTTGCTCAAATTGGCATCGCGGCGGCGGTAAGAGCCAAACACCGTTACTTCTAGGTTTTTTTCTTTTAAAAATTCAAAATGCGCGGCTCCGCCCCGCAAAAAGAGCGATTCATTCACCGAAGTATACGGCCGAAGCGGCAATGACAAGCGTTTAATGTCCAACACTTGCGCCCCTTTTCGGATGCCAAAGCCGCCCCACATGGTTAGTCCTTGCCCAAAAAAAACTTGAAAATCGCCCAGCGCGATGCTGTGTATATTTTTAGTAACGTTTTTTAAGTAAAGGTGGGCCGAATAATAATCAAAGCCCTGCGGGTTGGAGCCTGTAAAGAACTCCTCCCCTGCATCTTTTTCCATCGTTACGCCCATACTCAACCGATCTTTGTACGACAGGCGATAACGCGCATACAACTTATCGGGCGAGCCTAGAAAACGTGTTCCCGTTTCGCCAGGCTCCAACGCAGTAAAGCCTTTTTGGTCTTCGAGTAAGCGTTGATAGCGCACAAAAATCTGGTGGCGGCTGTATTTAAACATGCGTTTGAAATTCAGTTTTTCTTGCTCTTTGGCAGGCGAAACACTGATATAGGGCGTCAGGCGTACAATCGTAGCCTGGTCAAAAGTGGGCACACCCTGCAATTCATACAGCGAAAAAATTTGGCCATAGCGCTCTCGATACAGCAACAACGCTTGAATTTGAATAGCGGAAAAAAGGCCAAAAGCTACCAATTCCTGCTCGGTTGCTTTGTTCAAGTCCAGCGGGCTTTGGCGGTAGTGCTCTAAGTATTCAAATTGGGTATCAAAATCAAAATTCTCTCCTTCGCTCTCCTGCACCAAATTCTCAATCAAAAACTGGGTACTGCTGTTAACTTCGTTCTCATCGGGCTTGTTCTCTACAGGTTCTTGTGCTACTGCTGTATTCCAAACCAACCAGCAACAAAAAAATATAATACATCGCATAAAAAAAATAATTTGGAACTTGGCTTAATGAGAAGTAGAATCTTTGTCGTTCTGGCCGCCCACAATGTAGGTAACCGATACACTAGGGGTGAACCCCAAAACTTGGTGGTAACTGCTTGCAATGTCTATTCTAAGCGTATTGAGGTATAAGCCCATGCCAAAACTCGCCAGTACAGGCGTGGTCGAAACTCCTGCACGAAAAGCCAGCACAGGCATAGGCCGATATTCTAAGCCAAAACGACCATTGAGCGGACGCTCCAGATCTTTTTCCACCTCTGCCGTTAAGCGCAATTGCTTGGAAGGGAGGTAAGCGCCCCCTATTTTAAAGACGGAAGGAATGACATCTCCGTTGTTCATGGTTACACGAGCAGGACTGTAGGCGTGTGCTCCGAGGTGGAAATGTTTGGTCACTTTGGACAAAATTCCAATTTCGAAGGTAACGTTGTGCGCCGTACCGTACTCGCCAATGCGCGTGGCCAAGTAATTGAACTGCGCGCCAATGGAAAAACGCTTGAACAATTTGCGGGCATAAGACAGCCCAATTTTTTGTTCGTTGTATGGGCCATAGCCAAAATAGTTTAGGCTGAGACCAATCGTTCCCACGTTTTTTAAGGGAACGGCAGCGCCTACTAAAAAAGAATTAAGGCCATCTGCTAATAAAAAACGCCGTTCTCCATAGGCGGTAAACGACGTATGTTCCAAATAGCCCAATCCTGCCTGGTTGGTGAAAATACTATTGATATCGGTGAAGGTAGTAGCAGCATTGGCCATAGCAGCACCGCGTGCACCCGCATTCTGCGGTATTCCATTTTGGGCAACCATTGCTAGGCTACCAATACAACAAAACAAGAAAAGTAGAAGGGACTTCATACAACTTAATCATTAGGCTTTTTGCAAATCGCCTTACAAAAAACACATTCTAACGCAGCTATCCAAGAAGGGGCAGTTTAATTTTATGTAAGTTATTTAAAAATAAATCTATGCGAAGCGAACCACCAACGCTCTTACTTTATGTTTTGTATAACAAAAAAACAAAAACTTGGCGTTAATTTTGATATAGTCTAAATAACAATTACCCTTGTATGGACCATTTTTAGAGCTCAATTAGTTTCCCACGCGAGTAGTATCAAATTGACTTGCTAATCGTAGCCTTGTCTAGTTATTTTCGAAACTATTGCTTACATTTGGCCGTTATGTTTTGGGGTGTACAAAAGTAGCTAACTTTTTGTTTGTCATATTTTTGTCTAATCCTAGATACAGTTTAAACACAAGTAGAAATTCAAAGTTAGACTGTAGAATAACAGTGGATATGATATAGAGTATATTCTCGACCAACCCATTAAAGTATGGTATATCATGTTGTACAAACTTCACATTTTTTAGAACCACCAATCCCTATTGGTAGAAAAATTATTGCAATGAAAAACGGTAAAGTAACCGCAGTAGACACCGCCACTTTAGAATCTTACGAGGATCTAGGCGACCAGCATTTATTGACTTCTTTAGAAACCCCTATGCGAGCGGACGCTTTTGATCTTTCTGACGAAGAAAAGATTGAACGTATCCAAGAGAATTTCCTCGAAATTATGGAAACTTTGGGGTTGGACCTGACAGACGACAGTTTAAAAGGTACTCCTTACCGAGTAGCTAAAATGTATGTCAAAGAAATATTTAGTGGCTTGAACCCCGCCAACAAACCCAAAGTAGCTTTGTTTGACAACAAGTACCAGTACAATGAGATGTTGGTAGAAAAAAACATCTTGCTTCAATCTACTTGTGAGCACCACTTCCTTCCTATTTATGGAAAAGCCCACGTTGCTTATATTTCTAATGGACGCGTTATTGGGTTATCCAAAATTAACCGAATTGTCCAACATTTTGCCAAGCGTCCCCAAGTACAGGAGCGTTTGAGCATGCAAATTTTAAATGAGTTAAAGACAGCTCTGGGAACAGAAGATGTAGCCGTCTATATAGATGCTAAACACTTATGTGTTTCTTCGAGAGGAATCAAAGACATCAACAGTAGCACCGTGACGAGTGCTTACAGTGGCAAATTTGAAGATCCTGCTGTTCGTGCCGAATTTTTGGCAGCCGTTCACAACACCCCCGAATATTAAATTTGATCACAGCCTATTGGTTGTTGAGATCAATGGATGCCCTTCTGCGTTGAGCTAGAAGGGCATTTTTTTGTAGGATGGGGTAGGTTCTTTTATGTTATTCTTACATTAAATGGCACTTCACAAAAGGAATTTTTAAATTATTAGCTGTATAATAGCGCCGTACAACAATTTAAAGGTTCTAATTGTTTAAAACCAATTGTCATAAATTGCTAATTTTTTCAGAATCTTTTGATTTGCCTTTTAAAGCTTCTAAGTTTATAAAAAAATAGCCTATATTAGAGCTGTGGCTGTTGTCCACTTGCAGTCCCAGTGAATCCCCTCGATTAACAAACCTTGTCTTAGAAACACAACGTTGAAAAGGACAAGAGGTAAAAACTGTTCTATTGTACTCCCCAAGTGCATTTTAACCTCAACAACATGACACAACACCAACCTATTCTATGTCTTTTGGCATTCTTTGCAATTTTTTTATTCTCTTTGGCTTGTAGCGACCAGCCCACAGATACCATCTCTAGTACAGCGCTGGTCAATTCGTTGGAAGAAGATAACAATCTGCTGATGACTTACCGAACGGCCACCAACGACACCCATACGCTGCCTACTTTTCGCGTGGTTTACGAAGGGAATTTGGAACGCCTTTTAGCGGAGGGTGGAGCAATGGACGAAATTGTTGAGGCGCATAGTTTAGTGGTTCAACATTCCTTTGAGGTAGACGAAGCGTATCAAGGCATCGTTTTCAAAGCGCGTTTTCCACTGGACGACGCCGTACAATTGGGCAAAGTTCTCTCTCTTGTCGAGCAGGTAATGATGGTAGAAGTTGGCAATGCACAAAAAGACCCCTTAGAAGCGGTCATGTAGCCCCCCCTACCATTGGAGTAGCCTTCAAAAGCTATCGTCCTTTCAGGATTTTTACGCGTCTTTTATAGTTCGTAAAAAATTCTGAAAGGACGATTTTTTTGAGCGAGTCGCCTTATTTTTTAGTAGAAACGCATGTCGTCTTGGGTATCAGGGGTATAAATATAGAGCGGCAGTGTCAGGCCTACCCGCACGCCTACCAACATATCAATGCGGTTGCGGGTGTCGGCACGCCCTGTATCAAAATTGAATCCACGGCGGTTCTGTGTAAAAGCTTGCATAAAATCAAAGCCTCCAAAAAAGTTGAGCAAGCGGTTGCGGTCCAAATGGCGATAGCCAATGTACTGTCGAAAAGCTGGTCCAGTTGTCATTCGATCGTATCCCTTTTTGTATTCAGGCGTCAATCCCGCTACTTCACCTCCCAATACCTCAATGCGTACCCAGTGTTGTTGGTAGCCGCCTTCAAAACGCACTTCAACACCAGAACGGCGATAATTCTTAGAAATGGGAATCAAATAGCTCACGCTCGCTCCCAAAAAAAAGCCGCGCTGTCCCAACTGCACGTCCCCCAACTGTCCAAACTTATCCACCAAAAAACCTTCCTCTTCGCGCAAGTTGGCCACCACATCGGTCTTGATGTCGTCGATAAACTGCCAATCTCCCACCAAACCAAAAGCCAAATTATTGGACAAGATGTATTGTACTTTCCCCCCTAGCGCAAAATTGTACTTAAAGTTCTCCGTCATGTCTGCCATCGGCAGTTGCACCCCATAGGAGAAGTCGATGAGAAACCCCATGGGTGAATTGCCTTTTTCGTTGATGCCATAACGGGCATCGCGAAGCTGTTTGCGGCGCTCTTTTTGCCGTTCTCGGTCGTTTTTTTGTGCGGTCAAGGCTGTTGTACACAACAGCACCAACAACAATCCCCATAAATAACGCATAAGCCTCTAAAATTTAAACCAGGACAACAGCCCTACCAAGTAAATGATAATTCTTGCTCAATATCAGGGTGCAAACTTTTCGCCACAGGACAATTCGCCGCTGCCAATTCCAATAATTCTTGAAATTCAGGCTCTACATTGAGCTTTGGTAGACGCACTTCGACAATTATTTTGCCAATGCGGCGGGGATCCGAAACCATAACCTTTGTAACGTTGGCCGTTGCGCCGTGCAAATCCAACCCTTTTTTGGCCGCTCGAATGCCCATGATGGTCAACATACAAGTGGCTAAGGAAGTCGCTACGGTATCGGTCGGGGAAAAAGCTTCTCCACGTCCATTGTTGTCAGTTGGTGCGTCTGTAATAAACGTTTCTCCAGATTGCAAATGGGTAGCGCGCAAGCGCAATTCACCCAAGTATTCTACTTTTGCTGTGTGCATAGTGTTTGGTGTGTGTTCCAATCTAAATTAGAACAAAGTCATAAAAGTTAGTGGAGGTCAAACAAATTGCTGACGCCCAAGGTGCGTGCTACCGTGAATCCTTCTCCATACGTAAATCCTGCTTCGCGGCCGTACATAGCGGCTTTACTGCGAATAAAGTTCAAAAAATCTTTGCCAGAAATAGGCGTATCAGGCTCGTCTGAATTGGGGTCGTAAAACTGGGATTTGTAAGCCTTTACAATCTCCATTTTCTTATCCAAATAAGGCGTAATATCCACTACAAAATCAGGTTTTAAATTGTGATCTTGTATATAATGGTAAACCACCTTAGGCCGCCATTCTTCCTGCGCTTCTCCTTCCCATTCTGTTTCAATTCGGCGCAAGCCTGAATAAAAGCAAGCATCTGCCGTTAATTTGGCAGCGCGTCCGTGGTCGGGGTGGCGATCAGAAACCGCGTTTGCTAAGACAATTTCAGGGCGTAGCAAACGCAACAACTCTACAATCTTAAGCACATTGGCTTTGGAATATTCAAAAAAGCCATCCTGCATTTCTAAATTGCCGCGCACCACTGCCCCCAACAATTCGGAGGCGTTAGTTGCTTCTTGCAAACGAATTTCGGCGCTGCCTCTACTGCCGAGTTCCCCTGCTGTTAAATCCAACAAACCTACCGTTTTACCGAGTTGAATGTGGTGCAATAATGTTCCTGCACAGGACAATTCTATGTCATCAGGATGGACGCCAATGGCTAAAATGTCTACTTTCATTTTCTTGTTCTACTAGGAGTTCTTTTTTTATTAAAAAACCGCTTAGGGTTGTTTGATTATTTTGTGTTGGCTAATTACTTGACCTGCCTCATTTTGTAGCGTTAATAGGTAATAACCTGCTTGCCATTGGCCCACCTCTATGGTCGATTCTAGTTGCTTTTGGTAAACCAATCTCCCCATGACATCGTGTACGCTGATTTGGTAAACAGCATTGTCGCGGCTTTGTTGTAGTTCCAAATTTAATTGTCCTTGTACAGGGTTGGGGTACACCTTCAGGCGTGGTTGTTCGACGAGTTCTGTTATGGGTGCTATGGGCATTACGTCAAAATTTTCATTGGGTGATAATAAAGGTCGAATCATAACACTTCCTCGCCACGGGGATTGGGTCCAAGTATTGCCAACGCCTACCCATGTCTTTTCGCTCGTATCGTTGCTTCGGTCAAATCCCACAGGTGTAAGCGGTCCAGCCATTTGCTGCCAGCCCACATAAAACCGTTGCCCTGCTCGAATGGGGATATTAAATTTATTACCCGCAAAATCCACCATGTTTACAAAGTAAAAGCCGTTCTGTCCCCAGCGGTGTTGCAAGGTATGAAAATCACGTGAAAAAACTTCTGTGCTGTCGTGTAGATTATCCAACCAGACTTTAATGTTTACCCGATCACCCGAGTTGGCCGCATCTCTAGAATACGGAAAATGAAAATAAATCCCCTGTAAAGTATCTTCTATTTCTGCGACAAATTCCACCGCAACTTTAGTTCCCGTTCCCTGTGCACTGGTTCGCGTCTCGGCGGTTCCATCGTCGTAAGCGAAGTAATTGTGCAGCACAGTTTCTCGCGTTACGGTGTCGTTGGGCTCATAAATAGGATTGCTTTGAAAACCAAACGGATTCAAAATAACATGGGTGGTTCTAACAATCGTTTTTTCGCTGGGCAGTAATGTAGTAATTGAATTGACCAACGTGTGGGTCAAACTATCGTTGGTATTGGGGCTGGGTGGGTAAGCACCTACTGCAGGAATGGGTTCGGTTAGCAACAAGGTATTTCCTGGATCGACTTCTTCTACCACTACTTCGCGGTCTAAGGTAGCAATTTGGCTGTGGTTGTGGTTGAACTGTTGGAGCGTAACTTCGTTGGCCCATTGGCGGTTGGCGGCTCTAAAATGCGTCCAAGGCATGGACGTTAAGCTGTCCTTTAAGATCGTTTTGGGGCGGTGGGTAAAGGCAATATCTGCCGAACTTCCAAACGTTGGATGATTGGGATTGGCATTGTTGGTTCGGTTTTCATCTATATAAATATAATCCAAGTGCCAATGGTCGTTGTTGCCCGCAATGGCCGCTAAGTTGCGAAAGCGAAACTGGAAGCCTCGGTACAAATAATCCGCGTTGTCAATAGCGATGTACTGTTGCTCAAAAGGCGTTAATTGAAAAGAAGAAACACTGTTGTCCAAGCCCGACACTTGCCAAATACGCACCCACTGCCCACTGCTGTTCTTAAACTCCAATAAAAAAGAATCCTGCACTTCGGGGCGGTCAGATAAACCCTGCGGCTGGTAATAAAAACTGAGATAAATACCGTCTGCGGCGGTCTTGCCCGCTAAGTCCAACGCCTGCGAGGTCAAGGTATCCGACGGACTTCCCGAAGAGGTGGGCGCATTTCGGTTGTACGGCGCACCGTCCCAACGAAGCCCATCAAAAGTAGCCACTCCAACCGAAGGAGGATTGTAAGCCATGTCACCGTTGACAAATACGTGGCGGTCTTGCCAGTTTCTACAATCGGGATACAAAGCATCCCATTGCGCAAAATCCTCGAAAAAAGGCAGCATCAACGTATCGGCTGGACAAACTTGGTAATTTCGAGCTGCCGATTGTGGATGGGCACGGCTGTATTCTATGAGTTGAATGTTTTCTTCCAAAGGGGTAAAAATGAGCTGTTGGGCACGGCTGGCAACGCTGCTTCCCATCAGAGATAGTCCCAATAAAATTGGACGAATTACTTTTAGAAATTTCATAAATTTTTGTTCTGTTTTTGTACTAAGGTTTGCTCATCGTTCTTGCAAGACTACTGCCCTCACTTATAAACGCAACAAAACTGCAAGAAGTAGAGTCTTCCTTTCAACTTCCTGTTTTTGAATCGGCGGCTAACAACGCAGCTAAGTAGTTGCGCCCACTGCCCCAACAAAAACAGGAGTCCTCCCCGACTACTGGAAGGACTCCTGTCCAATACTGCGCTGCGCGCAATACTATTTATTGTCTTGCATGGCAAACACCTTTTTCATCAAATCGGTAACCCGCTTCACAGGATTTTTGCGAATCAAGCGCTCTTCTTTTTCAATCATGTAAAATACTCCATCCATTGTTTTGTTGGTTACATAATCGTCCAAATCTGGATTTACTTTCTCTACAAAAGGTACTTTGTTGTAGTTGGTAATAACGGTGGTCCAAGCATCTGCGGCTCCCACTTTATTGAGCGAGTTTTTAATCACAGGATTAAAAGAGTTGAACAGCTGCGAGGTGGTAGTTTTGCGCAAATAATTAGTAGCCGCATTGTTAGAACCCATCAAAATGTCCATCGCATCGCGCACCGTCATTTGCTTAATGGCATTGATAAAAATATCCTTTGCCCCACCAGCAGCATCCTCTGCAGCACGGTTGAGCTTTTCGATGGCTACATCTACCAATTGTCCCGCTCCAACATCCCGTAAAGTTTTTTCTACCTTGCGCGCTTCTGGCGGAAAGAGTACCTTAACGGCAGCATTTTTAAAAAAGCCATCGGCAACAGATAAGGTTTGCACGCCCTGTGTCGTTCCTTGTGAAAGAGCTTGTTTCAAGCCCGCAATAATTTGGTCGTTGCTCAATCCTGCCCCAGAGGTGCCAGAGCTTAGGGTGGAGTCCACAATATCCTGCAACGTATCGCAGCGCATCATGGAAAAAGAAGTCAACAGACATAAAACTAAAATACTAATTCTTTTCATTTTCTTTCGTGTGTGAGTCTAATAATAAGCTTCCTACCTTGCCTTGTAAAACGCTTTTGGTAGGTTGTTTTGTTTAAAGGGTTACGAAAAGTAAGCCAAGTTCTATTGGTGTTATTCCGAACGGTCTTTTATAAAATGCGGCGACAAGCAATTGCGGCAAATATTAGGACCAAATTTGCGCTCCAGCATCGCTCTGGTTTCTGGATATACCGTACCGTGCTTGGTCCAGCCATCGCCAGGCTGGTGCGACAAAAAAGGTCGGGTACAACGGTTGCATTTCACCACATAATTCTCATCCAACTCTACATAAGCCTGCTTTACTACACCTCCTAAGGGCGGATGTTCTTTGGTAACTCGCACACGCACGCCTTGCACACTTTTACAAACTGCTACAATATTATCAATAATCCGTTTGGCTACAGCCTCTATCAATCTAGAATTGTACTGCATTTCTGTTTTCACGATGCGGTACAGCGTTTCGTAGTTGACGGTGGTGTCCAATTGATCTTGCCGTGCGGCGTGGCCTACTTGTGCATGGACGTATACATCCACTACGTAGTAGCCTCCAATCAATTGTTCTTCCTCATAATACCCGTGGTACGCATACAAGCGAATGCCTTCTAAAGCAATTGTTGCCATTGGTCTATTTTTTTCCTTTGAGGACAGCCCTGTAGGCGCTATTTACAAGGTTGCAATTTATCTTCTATATAAGTCAACACTTTATTCATCAAGTGTACGCGATCCATGCCGCGCACGTTGTGCGGGTGCATCGGATAAGGGAAAAAATCCATTAGGATACCTTTTTTAATAAATGCTTCTACCAAGCTTAGGTTGTGCTGCATGACCACCACATCGTCAACAGTGCCGTGTATGAGCAATAAATCTCCCTTTAAATTGCCCGCAAAGTTTTTGAGTTGGCTGTTGTAATAGCCTTCTGGGTTCTCTTCGGGGCGGTCCATATAGCGCTCGCCATACATCACCTCATAATACGCCCAGTCCGTTACGGGGCCGCCTGCCACCCCAACCTTGAACACGTCGGGGTGTTTGAGCATCAACGAAGTCGTCATGTAACCACCAAAAGACCAGCCGTGTACGGCCATTCTATCGGTATCGGCATAGCCCAAGGATTGGAGGTAATCGACGCCTTTCAACTGGTCGGCCATTTCGGCTTCACCGAGTTGACGGTGGATGACACTTTCAAATTCAAAACCGCGATTGGCAGACCCGCGATTGTCCAGCGTAAACACCAAATAACCCCGATTAGCCATCTGGTACATCCATAGGCTAGCACCGCCCAACCAACTGTTGGTGACCAATTGGGCATGTGGCCCGCCGTATACGTACACCACAACAGGGTATTTTTTGTTGGGATCAAAATTGGCTGGTTTAATCAACCGTCCATTTAGAGGGGTTTTGCCGTCAGCGGCAGTGATGGTAACCAATTCCGCTTTTCCCAGGGCGTAACCTTCCTTTTTATAAGGATCTTCTGCGCGAAATAGGGTTTGCAAGACCTTGCCTTTAAGGTTGATAATTTGCGCTACGTGCGGGTCGTTGAGCGTAGAATAACGATCAAGCAGAAGCTTGCCCGACGGACTTAAACTAAAGCTGTGCGCACCCTCCTGCTGTACTAGGCGCTTGCTGGGTTTGCTGCCATCCAAAGGCGTACAATAGACCGTGTTGTTAAGGCCTGTCTCATCCGTCCCCTTCACCAAAAGGTTCTTTTTACTGTCGTCCAACCCCAAAATTCCAGTAACGACCCAGTTGCCTTGAGTCACTTGGTTGAGCAGTTTTCCATCGGTGTTGTAACGGTACAAGTGCATGAAACCATCGCGCTCCGACCACCACAAAAACTCGTTGTCGTTGTTGGGTAGGAACCAAACAGGATGTTCAGGCTC
This sequence comes from uncultured Aureispira sp., assembly GCA_964449615.1. Lineage (GTDB taxonomy): Bacteria > Bacteroidota > Bacteroidia > Chitinophagales > Saprospiraceae > Aureispira. The sequence goes on along the minus strand of CAYUZF010000015.1, from coordinate 1,734 downwards.
TACATAGCGCTCGTTTTCTTCTTCCAACAAGGTTTTTACCAACGCGCCTGTACACGTGGTTCTGGTCGCGGTTGACAATCGCCACATAGACAAATTTTCCTGCTGGGCCCCAAGCCAAATTGGTCAGATATTGATCTTCTGCTCCAGACACAAACAAGTAGGTTGTTTTCTTGGTTTGGGTGTTGTAAAGGCCAATTTTGGCGCTTTCGCTCGCCTGCCCTGCCATAGGATACTTAATGGTGCGCAACTTACCTGGCGTGCTGCTAATGTCCAACAAGGGATAATCGCCTACTTTGCTTTCGTCTTTCTGATAAAAAGCCAGCGCTTCGCCATTGGGCGACCAAAACAACCCTTTGGTAATGCCAAATTCTTGGCGCGCAATGGCCTGCCCGCTTACAATATTTGGGTCTTCGTTGTTTGTTACTGCTACTTCTTGGCCGTTTTTGGTTTGTAAATACACATTGTTGGCGCGGGTGTAGGCCACTTGGCCGCTGTTTAGATGCGTTTCCAAATGCTCCACTTCAGCAGGTGGCGTAAGGGTCGTTTTAACCGATAACTCTGCCCCTGTTACTTGCAGGAGCAGGATAGCGCCTTGATAAGTAATTCTAAAAACGTCTTTGCTCTCCCAACGAATACTGGGAATATAGTCCAACTTTTGCTCTAGTGCTTTGTTTAGCGCTGCTAGGTCAAAAAGCGTAGACGCCGAAGCACCTTTCGCACTGCGCTGCATCATTTTAGTGCCGTCGTCGGAACGGTAGGTGACCATGTCGGTCTCGGCACGCCATTGCAAATTGGCCAGTTGTTTGGGATAAAATTGACGCCATTGCCCTAGTACAGCATCTTTGAGGGTCAATTCTTTTTGCTGGGCGTTGGCACCCATTGTTATTCCTATACCAATCAATAAAAAAACAAAAAAACGCGTATTCATAAATAAAAGGATTAATTGCCATAGAGCACCGCTCAGAGGCTTGCCCAAAGAGGGCTTGGAATAGTTGTGTACTGGGATAATTTTAGTCTTCTGTAGACAATATTTCTTGAACGCGGCCTACTTCGCCTGTACTCAACCGCACTTTGATCCCGTGCGGGTGGTAGGCGCTCTTGGTTAGAATATTTTTGACGTACCCTTCCGTTAAATTGCCCGTTCGTTGGTCTTTTTTAAGAACAATAGCGACCTCCATGCCTATTTCGAGCTGGTCGCGGTGTTTTCCGTCCATACCTTGCTTAAATTTGTGGAAGCGTTTGAACGCTTACGACTTGTTGGAATTATTATTGGGTTTGCGCGAACTATTGTTGTTGCGACGCTTGTTGTTGCCGCCTTTGCTGCTGCCTTTTCTATTGCGGTTGTTGTTGGTGCGCTTACGCGAATTGTTGCCGCCTGCTTTGCCTTTGTAACCGC
>CAYUZF010000015.1:0-328 GCA_964449615.1 uncultured Aureispira sp. | reverse complement strand
GGCGGGTGAACGAGCGCGTGCGCGCCTATACCTACCTCTACCCCCTCCCCCACCTTTGGGATTGTAAGTTGGTGCTTCGCCCAGTCCTTCGGGCATGGCCAACTTGGGCACTTCCGATTCAATTAATTTCTCGATGCGGGCAAATTTATACATGTCATCTGGCGTCACTAAAGTCAATGCTACGCCCGTAGTAGAAGCGCGGGCAGTTCTTCCTACGCGGTGTACATAATCGGCAGCGTCTCCAGGCACATCGTAGTTGATGACCAAGTTGATGTCTTTGATGTCTACGCCTCGACTTAGAATATCGGTTGCTACCAAAATGCGCACG
>CAYUZF010000014.1:17941-43254 GCA_964449615.1 uncultured Aureispira sp. | reverse complement strand
AAAGACAGCTACGCACAAGTGGCTAAATGGCGCAGTATTTTTGCCTCCGTGGGTGTTTGGGACATCCAAGCGGGCGGCTCTGCCGCAGACATTTCTCGGCTTAAAGATCAAGGAACCGTTTTGTTCGGTTACCGCCCCGACAGCCAGCGCTATTTCGATTATCACCATTCTGAGAAAGATGTGTTTGAGAACGTACACCGCCGCGAATTGCTGTTGGGAGGTGGTGCGATGGGCGCATTGGTGTATTTGTTGGATAAATACGGGGTGCGCTAATGAAAAATTATCTTTTATATGGTTGGCTCTTGCTGGCGCTGCTAAGTAGCAGCTGTGCCAAAGAACAACTCAACCAGCCCTTGCAGGAACAAAAAATGCCGACGGATTTGAGCTTGACGGATGTTTATTTTGTCAACGACCAACAGGGGTATGTAAGCGCTGGATCTATCTTTACAGATGGTTTGGTGTTTCAAACAAACGACGGCGGACAACGCTGGACACTGCTGGATAGTTTTGGGCAGGGGGTACACAGCTTAGTGCCCAAAGATGGGCAAACGCTGCTCATTGGGGAAGGGGGCAATACGTTCCATGAGCAAGCGCTAGCGGTAGGCACGCGACAAAGCAAAGTGGCGCAAGGCGGTTGGTGGTCTTGGCATCAAGCTGTTGCCTTGAGCAATGGCGATGCGCTGTTCGTGGGCGGTGAGAACTTTGGCAATGGCTTTATACACCGCTACGAGGCCAGTACCAACAATTTTGCACCCAGCGATACGTTCCAGCACGAGCTGCGCGATGTTGTACAGACAGCTGATGGTATTCTGCATGCCGTTGGTTATGGCTTGGTTATGCGCTCTGACGACGACGGAACGCATTGGGAGATTAGTCGGGTACAGGGCGATTTTTTTAGAGGGGTAGATTTTCCAAGCGTGGATGTGGGTTATGTGGTGGGCGAATATGGCTCCGTTTACAAAACCACCGACGGCGGCCAATCTTGGCGCAACTGCCGTGCAGGAAACAGCCTTTTTGCCAACCCCAATAAATTGCTGCGCGACCTAGCTTTTGTAGACGAAGAAACGGGTTTTTTGGTAGGAACGGGCAGTGTGGTATACCAAACCACCAATGGTGGTAAGACTTGGCAACAACTCAAAAATTTGGACAACAAGAGCGATTACCAGCGGATAGAAATACAACAGAATCGGGTGTACTTGTTGGGGCATTATGGACAACTGTTTTGGTGGGAATTGTAGAAAATGCGGGAAGGCTTGTTTGCTCGCTTTTTATAGGATTGTTGTATTTAGATTTAAAAATAAAATTCAAAAAGGGTGACCTTTTAACTTCAAAAAACATATACAAAAGCGCAAGGCCGCTTGATGTACAGAGAACAACTTGACAGACAAGCTAGCTTTGAAGAAAAAACACAGCTTAGATGTTTTCATTTACAAATAACTTTTAACCCCTTATGATTATTCAAAAAAGATACCTACTAAGACATTGTTTGATTGCCCTATTATTCTATACAGCATCCTATATACAAGCCCAAGAACTGGAATGGGTGTACGACATTAATGTTGGCTTGAATGAAATACACGTCAATAGTATAGCTACCGATAACAATGGCTATAGATACCTTGTTGGTAGTTTTGGTAGAACCGTAGATTTTGATCCCTCTCCAGCGGAATGGTCTTTAGATGCTGGAGGAAGCCAGGATATTTTTATTAAAAAAATAGATGCTGAAGGACAACTGGTTTGGGCTAAACAAATTGGAAGCTTGGGCGTACAAGTGGCCAACAGTATTGCTGTTGATGGGGTAGGCGATCTCTACATTGCTGGACAATTTAACGGGGTAGTAGATTTTGATCCAGGTGCAGGAACAGAACTGTTAATTCATGCCCCCAACGGCAGCAACCTCGCTAGTTTTATTTTAAAAATGGATGCCAACGGCAATTTTATTTGGGTGAAAGGGCTTTTTGGACAGGTAAATACTAGATTGGAAGCCATGACTTTGGATCAAGCGGGAAACATCTATACCACAGGGTCATTCGATTCACGAACGGATTTTGATCTTAATTTAGGAAATTATTATTTGCAATCAAACAGCGCACCCGCAACGACTACGGTAAATAATGTAATGGTAGGGGGAGATATTTTTGTACAAAAACTAGACCCTGCAGGCAATTTTATTTGGGCAAGAAGCATGGGTACCTCTGGTTATAACACAGGTATGGACATTGCTGTAGATGCCGCAGGAAGCGTTTATACTACAGGAAGATTTCACGACAATGTCGATTTTGATCCTGATTCATCTGCCACCCACCTCGCCGCCGCTACGAGCGACAACGATATTTTTGTACACAAATTGGACGCCGCTGGTAAGTTTGCGTGGGTCAAGACAATAGGCGGCACTAAATCGTTCTACTTAATCGACAGCGATTTGGGGGCGAGTATCGAAGTAGATCAAACAGGACAAATTTATGTAGCAGGGTTGTTCAATGGTGCCGTAGATTTTAATCCCAATGCAGGAACAGATATACAACGTTCTCCGCGCGGAGAACGGGGGAGTTTTATACAAAGTTTGGATACCGCAGGCAATTACAATTGGACCAAAACTATGAATGGCATCAACCCTTCTCACTTTCTATCGCATACTAATTATGAGCCTTATGTAGCTCTAGGGAAACTTGGAAAGGTCTATTTCGGAAGCTGTTTCACAGACAGTCTTTTGCTAGACGCCAACACAGGCGCTGCTGCGGTAGCTTATAACAGCAACAGCTTTTTGTTTGAATTAGAATCGACAGGAGTGAGCAACTGGGGAAAAGTCTTAGGTGCAGGAGGCTACAATGAAGTAGAAGCTATAGACGTAGATACCAACAGCGGAACCTTTTTTGTTGCGGGAGTAGTAAGCGGGAATGTTGATTTCGATCCTAGTAATAATGAATATATACTCCCTGGGTCTGCTACCAATAACAATAGGTTGTTTGTACAAAAACTAAGTAGCAAGCAAATTATAGGCCGTGTATACGAAGATGTGAACGCCAATTGCAACGCAGAACTAGCAGAGCGGGGTTTGGCGGGGCGCATTGTGCATGTACAGCCGATCAACCTTTATTTTACCACCAACCTTTCTGGGTTCTGGACGATGGATTCTTTGCCTGTAGGCACTTATACCTATACCGTAGATACTACCAACGGTTGGAACAATACCTGTGCCTATACCCAAACATTGACCGTAAGTACCCCCAATGAGCTTGTATATCCAGCAGCGGGACTTAAAAACAACCGTCCTTGCCCTGTTCCGAGTGTCTCTATCTACGCGCCCTTTTTACGGCCTGGTTTTTCCAACCAAAGTGTGCTGATACGCATTTGCAATGATTTGAGAGCCGACGAAGCTATGGACAGCAGTATTGTACTCCTAGAATTGGATACTTTATTGACCGTACAGAGCATGACTTTGCCTTATACGGTTGTTGGCGCTGGACAATACGCTGTATCTGTTGGAACGATTGCCCCAGGCGCCTGCATCAGCATCAACGCCAGCGTTCAACTGAGCATCAATGCGGTGTTGGGACAGAGTTTGTGCCTACAGGCCAAGCTGGACACCGTTTATCAATGTGCTTTGGCCGACCAACCCATTCCTTACCCGAGCGGCTTTAGTCCTTGTGTATTGCCGTGGAACAACTATCGGTTGTCGGTAGAGGGGACTTGCGAAAATGATACGGCCAAGTTTGTGGTGTACAATCAAGTTTCTACAGGCGTAGGGACGGGCGATATGTTGTGTTTTGCCCCAGTGCAGTTTTACGAAGATGGCGTGTTGTTTAGACAGGATTCTATTCAGCTTAATGCAGGGGATTCGGCGGTGTTTAGAATTGCAGGTGATGGGCATACCATTCGTGTGGAGGTTAGTCAACATCCGCTGCATCCTGGAAGTTCTAAACCAAGCAGTACGGTAGAGTTGTGCGGCGATCCCATGAATTGGACGAGTGGTTTGGTTAACATCTACCCGCAGGACGATGCCGATCCTACCCTTGATATTTATTGTGGGGTGGTAACAGGAAGCTACGACCCCAATGACAAAACTGGCTTCCCATTGGGAGTAGGTGGCGACCACGAAATACTACCTGGACAAGCGTTAGATTATCGCATTCGGTTTCAAAATACAGGGACAGATACGGCCTTCACCGTCGTTATTCGAGATACGTTGCCCGAAGAATTGGATATTTATTCTGTGCGTTTGACCAATGCAAGCCACAACTACCGCTTTAGAACATACGGCCCTAGAGTATTGGAATGGACGTTTAACAACATCATGTTGCCCGACAGCAACGTCAACGAACCGCTCTCACACGGCTTTGTGAATTTTAAAGTACAGCAAGCGCCTAATTTACCGTTGGGAACACAGATAGAAAATTCGGCGGCTATTTACTTTGATTTTAATGCTCCGATCATCACCAATACCAGTATCCACACGGTACAAATTCCGACCGTTTATGTAGGAACGCCTACGCTTTTGGAAGAAGCCATGAATATTAAGGTCTATCCCAATCCTACAGAAAACTTCTTGACCGTAGAGCAAGGGAACGACCAGCTCATACAGTTATCCCTAAGAGATAACTTGGGACGTGTGGTCGTGCAACAGCAAGTTGCTCAAAAAAGTACGGTACTTGATTTAGCAAAGTTGCCCGCAGGTGTTTATTTTTTACAAATGGACAACGGAAAACAACGCAGCACAAAGAAAATTATTAAGCGATAGTTCCACCACAAAGAACGCTACAAAATGGAGTCGGTCGAGTATTAGAGATGCTTGGTCGACTCTGTTGGTTTTAAGGGCATGTTATCAACAGAAGCCAACACGGGTATGGCATCAATGTTGCATTTTTTTGGTAGTTTTACACCAGTTTTAAGGTTGTTTGGATTGGTTTAGTTTATAGAATTTCAGGCAACTTTTTCATAAAAATAAAAGCTAACAAATGCGTTTTATCAACCTACTAGGAATAACAATAAGTAGTTGGATGCTTGCTTCTGCGCCTGTGCAAGCGCAACTCTTACCTTTGGAAACGTTGGAAAAAGAGGCCATTTGTTATTCCATTGATCGCGCCGCTAGAAATCCCGAAAAAATTATGCGGTTGCAGGTGCTGCGCCGTGCTTACCGTTTTCCAACAGCCGTTTCGCAGTTGACGCCTTTGCAGTGGCTGACGATGAACCATACCCTCGTCGAAGCAATTCCCGACCGAATCGCCAACTTACAAGATTTGCAGGTACTGGAGTTGCGTGGCAACAAACTCAAAGCGCTGCCGCCTGCGGTGGGGCAGTTGAAAAACTTACGGCGTCTGGACGCTTCCAAAAATTACCTAACCGCATTGCCTTCTTTTGAAACGATGCCACAACTGGAGTGGTTGCTGCTAGAAAAAAATGAACGGCTGGACACCCTGCCCGAAAGCGTATTCACCCGCACCCAACTCCAGCGCCTCAACGTCAGCCGAACGCGCTTGGCCTACTTACCGCCAAGCGTAGCGCAGCTTCAAGCCTTAACGGAACTAGACGTTAGTAAAAATAACAACTGCCCGAAGATATTGGGAAATTGCAACAACTGCAACAACTCCGTATTGGAGGCAATCCCCTTCAACAACCGATAACAGTCAACACACTACTTGCCCAATTGCCCCAGTTGAAAGAACTGGACATCGCCAATCTCGGCCTACAACAACTGCCCGAAAGTGTTGGCAGGATGAATAATTTACAAACCTTAGACGCCAGTCTTAACGACTTTAAACAAGTTCCTACCGCACTTTGGCAGTTGACTAATTTACAAACGTTGGACTTAGGAGCAAACAAGATAGACAGCATTCCCGCCGAGCTGGGACAACTCACCCAACTCACCACGCTCAACCTAGAGCGCAACGAATTTACCAACCTGCCCGCCAGTCTAGGAAAGTTGAAGCAACTGCACACGCTGAAATTGGGCGTCAATCGACTGCCAAGTCTGCCCAGTACATTGGGTGAATTGACGCAATTGGAAGCATTGTATTTGGGCAATACGGGCATTCGGCGTCTACCCAATAGCCTTAAAAATTTACAGGAATTGCGCGAATTGCACCTCGGTTTCAACCGCTATTGGCAGGTGGCAAAAGACGCTGCTGTGCTTGGCCAATTGGCAAACTTGGAGCGGTTAGAAATGAACGAAAGTCGCCACAAACGCATACCTGTTGCCCTTTGTCAATTGCCACAGCTCAAGGTTTGGAATCTAAGAGACAACGAAATTGGACTCCTACCTACAGAAATTGGACAACTCAAAAAGCTGGAACGCTTGGACTTGCGCTACAACGGACTAACGGCCCTGCCCGAAAGCATCGGCGAGCTAACCAATCTGACGCATTTGGACTTGGGTTACAACAAATTAACAACCTTACCTACCTCCATTCAACAGCTTACGCAACTCAAAGAATTAAAACTAGAACGCAACCGACTGAGTGGGGAAGAACAAACAAAAATTAGGGCGTTGCTGCCCAACACAAAAATAGTTTTTAGACATTGATGGAACTTGGTTATTATTTTAACCTAGTATTTTGCTATTAAACAAAATAGTTTTAGATTGAGCAAAAATACACTTCATACGCAACAGCGGCTATAAAATCCAGAAATAGGCGCTTGACCATTACAGCTGTACTCTCCTATTGAGGGTGCTTTTTACGATTCAATTAGATAGCTCTTATGCCTTTAGCAGACCGTTTTATCCAAGGAGAAATTACCCTTAATGGCTCCAAAAGTATTAGTAACCGTATTTTGATTATTCAAGCTGTATCGGGGCAGCGTTTGGAAATTAGTCATTTGTCCAATGCTAAAGACACGCAAGTCTTGGAATCCATGTTGAACAAGTTGCATGAGCCCATCTTGGATGCAGGAGAGGCGGGAACAGCTTACCGTTTCATGACGGCCTATTTGGCGCTATTGGGGGACAACCACGTTCTGATAGGCAATAAACGGATGAGTGAGCGACCCATTGGCGTGTTGGCAGATGCTCTAAATGAATTGGGCGCCAACATTCAATACGTCGGCAAGCAAGGGTATCCTCCCTTGCAGATGAAAGCGCATAATTCTAGCAATTGGAAAGCGCGCATACATTTAGATGCCAACATCAGCAGCCAGTTTACCTCCGCGTTGTTACTCATTGCGCCTGCTTTGCCCAAAGGCATTGAGCTAATCTTAGAAGGCAAAATTATCTCTCGCCCCTATATTCAAATGACCTTGAATTTAATGGAGGAGTTTGGCAGTGTCAGCCTGTGGCACAACGATGTGATTAAGGTACCCCAGCAGGAATATACGCCCCAACCGTTTACGGTAGAAGCAGATTGGTCGGCGGCATCTTATTACTATGCGTTGGCGGCTTTCGCCAAAAAAGTGGATTTGCAGCTCAATGGCTTACAAGAACAGTCGGTGCAGGGCGATGCGGTGTTGGTGGACATTATGAAGCAGTTTGGAGTAGAAAGTACCTTTAATGCAGAAGGCGTGCGATTGACCAAAACGGCTAGTTCATTAGAAGCGTTCAACTACGATTTTTCAGATTGTCCAGACTTGGCTCAAACGCTGGCGGTCGTCTGTGCTGGCCTTCAGATTCCCGCTCATTTCACGGGTTTAGAAACATTGACCATTAAAGAAACCGACCGTATACACGCCATTAAAACAGAATTGGAAAAACTAGGCGCAAGCGTGGAAACCACCGACCATTCTATTCAACTCACACAGGGGATTGTCAATTTTCAACAGGCGGCGCATATTTTCACCTACGACGACCACCGCATGGCGATGGCTTTTGCACCGTTGGCGTTGCTGCTCGATGAAGTAACCGTAGAAGACAAAAGGGTGGTACAAAAGTCTTATCCTAATTTTTGGAAGGATTTTGCGCAATTGGGCTTGGAAGGTTTTTAGTCCTTAATGCTGTATTGTTTTATGAACCAGCGCTGTTTTGCCTCAATGCCTGCGAACGTTTAGTCCATTTCATTCATGAGTGCTACACTTTAGTGGAGGGACTACTGTATCTTTTAGGGGGTACCAATTTTTTGTTTTTTAATAGCAAGGTTTTGTTTCTAAGGAAACCATTTTTTGTAACTTTATAACCCAAAGTAAAATAGAGCAGCAACTACTAACCAATCAATACTGTTATTATGTCGTATGCAGATAAACAAGTCATCTGGGTGGGATTAGCCCACGTCAAAAATATGGGTGGGGTCAATCGTCCAATTGCGAGCGGAATGGGGGCAGAGGTGTTTATTGCCATTCGAGCCGATTCTGGGGAAGAATTTGAGCACAAAGCCATTGCCATCTTTCGCAAAAATAGATTTCAGATGATAGCGATGAGAAACATTGAAAAAGAATTTGATGTTCCCAAAGACACGGAAGACAAAATAGCCAACGAAAAATTAGAGTTGTTCAAAACCTTAGCAGGAGGCGCCAGAGCAGCTTGGGGGAATTTTTACCCTTTCGGAGAATTGGAGTTGTAAGCTCCTTATAATAAGAACAAAAACATGGAGACAGCGGGTATTCGAGAAATCAGAGCCACACTCAAAGAAAAGACACCCCAAGAATTACTGGATTTGTGCCTCCAAATGGCCAAGTACAAAAAAGAAAATAAGGAATATTTGACCTATTTGTTGTATGAGTCGGGCAACGAAACCAGCTACATCGAAAGCATCAAACGGCAAATTACAGCCGAATTTGGGGACATCAACCGTTCGAGTTTCTACCAAATGAAAAAGAGTGTCCGCAAAATTCTCCGCTCCGTTATCAAGTACATCCGCTATTCTAAAAAGAAAGACACCGAAGTGCAACTGCGCTTGTTTTTCTGCGAACAGCTCATTGCTATGAAACCCTCCCTCAAGCGCAGCACCGTTCTCAAAAACATGTATTACCAACAACTCAAAGTCGCTCGTAAAGCCGTGGAAAAACTACACGAAGATTTGCAATACGACTATGAGATAGAGATCGAAGCGATTGAAACAGCGTACAAAAAGCGCTCTACGATTTAGGCGTTACAACGCAGGGCGTTCAGCTGTAATCTGCTGCGTGTACAACTGATAATACTGCCCCTGCAAACGCAACAATTCGTCGTGGCTGCCGTCCTCTATGATTTGCCCTTGGTCAATGACCAAAATGCGGTCACAATTTTTGATCGTAGACAAACGGTGGGCAATGATCAAGGCCGTGCGCGACTCCAACATCTGCTGGACGCCTGCTTGCAAGCGCAACTCTGTGAGGGTATCCACCGAAGAAGTTGCTTCATCCATAATCAAAATGCGTGGGTTGGGTAAAATTGCTCGTGCAAAAGCTAGTAATTGTTGTTCTCCCAAAGACAAGTGTTCTCCTTCTTCGCCGACAGGCTCCTCCAAACGCTCTAAAAACTGCTGTGCCCCTGCCAATTCTAAGGCGGCTCTTAGCTCGGTATTGCTGGCCGTAGGGTGTGCGTAGCGCAAGTTTTCGCCGATGGTGCCCTCGAACAGGTGCGGCGTCTGCAAGACCATTCCCAATTGGCTGCGCAGACTGTGCAGCGTTTTGTTGGTATAATCTTCGCCGTTGAGCAAAATCCGCCCTGCTGTTGGCTCGTAAAAACGGGCTACCAGATTAGCAATGGTGGATTTACCACCGCCTGTAGCCCCAACTAGCGCTACCGATTGCCCTGCGGGAATAGACAAATTAAAATCCTGCAAGACCTGTTGCCCATTCGCGTAAGCAAAACCAACACCTTCAAAAACAATACTTCCCTCCAATCGGTCAAAGGGCGTAGCGCCTGGCACATCCTCAATTTCTACAGGTTCATCAATTAACGAAAAAATCCGCTCTCCTGCCGACAGTGCGCCTTGCGCCCGCGCATAAAACATAGAAATATCCACAATAGGAATAAAAATTTTAGTGGCATAATCCAAAGCGGCAACCAGTGTTCCGACTGTAATAACCGCCTCTAGGCCAATGGTCATGTGTCCACCAAAATAAATAACGGTAGTTGTAGCAATAGAACCCACCAAGATAACCAGTGGAATGTACAGCGAAGTGTAATAAGCTGCTCTAAAAGAAGCCTGTTGCATGCGTGTCGTCAATTGTTTGAATTCTTGACTCACCCGCTGTTCTTGAGCAGTACTTTTATTAACCAGCAACCCGTTAATGTGTTCCGAAAAAGCAGCTGTTAAATCACTGTTGATGCGGCGTGCAGCCCTAGAGTATTGCAGCACCAATCGTCGAATTTGTACCGAAACCAGTAACAAAACAGGAATAGAACAAGCTACAATCAAGCCCAATTTCCAATTGTAAATCAGCAACACGCCCAAGCAACAAAAGATGGTCGAGCCTCCCCAAAATGCTTCTAGCAAACCCCAAGAAATCACCTCTGCTACACGATCGGTATCGGAAGTTAGGCGCGTAAGCAACCAGCCCGATGCCGAGCGGTCGTAAAAGGCGAACGAAAGGCGTTGTAACCGCTCAAACATGGCTTGGCGCAAGTCGTGGATAACATATTCCTGTACCCGTCCCGCATAGCCTATAAAAAAGTGAACGCCCATCAGCTGTACTACTCCCACCAGCAAAAATAGCCCTGTGTAGTAAACAATAGGACTCCAGTCAATTGCAGGGGTTAAGCCTTGCGCCCGTGCTTGTACTAGACCCGCCAGTTGGGGCGTAATTGCCTCGTCAATGGTCGCTTTGAGCAGCAAAGGGAAAAAAGCTTCGGCGATGGCAACAATGACAATCCAAATAATAAAGCCCTTCACCCAACGCGGGTAGCGCCAAGCGTATTGAAAAAGCCGTCTCAAAAAAGGGACAAGCGCCCGCCGTTTATCGAAAACTTGATCGGTTTTTTTACTCATGGTTGATTGTGATAAACCTCTTATGAATAGGCGTAGAAGAAATAGAAATTAATCGTCTAAAGCGGTTTGTAACTCGTAGACCTGTTTGTAAAACCCTTCTTGAACCAATAATTCTTTAGGGCTGCCCCATTGCAAACGTTGTCCCTCATTGAGGACTAAAATCTTATCGGCATATTGTACACTGGTCAAACGGTGGGCAATAATTAAGGTAGTTTTGCCTCGGGTACGGCGCGCAATAGCTTGCTGCATACGCTGTTCTGTAGCGGTATCCACAGCCGATGTGGTATCGTCCAACAACAGCAAAGCAGGGTCACTGTACAAGGTTCGCGCCAGCGCTACCCGCTGTTTTTGACCCCCTGAGAGACCTACGCCTTTTTCACCAACTACGGTAGCATACCCATCGGCGAGTTTGGGAATAAAATCAGTTACAGCGGCATCTTCAGCCGCATTTTCCAGCTCTGTACGGTCGTAATCGGGCGTAGTACTGACGTAAGGATTGCCCTCTTTATTGGATTGTGCATAAGCGATATTGGCTTCGATGCTGGTAGAGAATAAGAAAGGACGTTGTAAGACCGTTCCCATTTGTTGGCGCAGGTAATGTTTGTTGTAATTTGCCAACGGTTGCCCATCTAGTAGGATCTGTCCGCGATCGGGTTCATAAAACCGCAAAAGCAGTAAAAAAATTGTAGATTTTCCCGCACCAGTGCCGCCCATAATGCCCAACTGTTCGCCTGCTTCTAATTTAAAACTTACATCTTGTAAGGCCCAAGCTGTTGTTTGTGCTTCCTGTTTGGGGTAGGCCATCCAGACGTTTCTGAATTCTAGGGTACCGTGCAGGGTTTTGGGTTGCCGCTCAGTTTTTGCATATTGTTCTGTTTTAGCGTCTAGGATTTGCTGAATACGCTCCATTGCAACACCTGCCATGCCCAACTGGGAGACAATACGGCCCAAATTTCGCATTGGCCAAGTAACCATGATCGCATAACTAAAAAAGCTCGCGTACTCCCCAATAGAAATACTACCCATCAAACAAAAATAAGCCCCTGCAAACATAGACAAAGCAATCTGTAGTGTCACCAAGCCCTCCGAAAGTGGCCAAAATTTCTTGTGCAAGTCCATGTGGTACACACCCATACTGCGTTTAGCTTTGTTCTGGATACTAAACCGCCTACGCTCACGCTGCTCTTGCGCAAAGGCTTGCACGATGCGAATACCCGACAAATTTTCTTGAATGATAGCCGTTAGTTTATCTTGCTCCTTTTCGTGCTCTTCCCATACCACTTGCTCGCGCTTAAAAAATACATAGGAAGTCCAAACAATAGGAAAGAAGAAGACCACCGAAATCAAGGCATAATTCACATGCACCAAGTACATCATTACAAAGGCACTGCCCGCAATGGCTCCCAAACGAATCAATTCAGCGATTTGTGTACCGATAAATTTTTGGATGGTGCCAATATCGCCTGTACAGCGCTGTATTAATTCGCCTGTAGGAATACGACTCATTTGCGACAGCTCTAGGGATTGGATGTGAGCAAATAAGCGGTCGCGAAACTGCTTAATCGCCTGCTCCGTACTGCTCGCCACCCAAACATTGGCTCCAAACCAAGTAAGAGCCTTTACCAAAACAATTACCAACAGTAAAAAACCTGCACTCAACAAGAAATAACTTGCGGTGGCCGTGGCCGTATCGGGTAAGAAGCGCTGAAAGAAAGCCGCCAAAATATCCAACTCCTGTACGTTTGGGGTTTCGGGGGCGTATTGCAAGACGCCATCTACCACCAACTGCAATACTTTGGGCTCAAGCATGCGCACCAAAGAAGAGAAGGCCAAAAGCAAGCCTGCACCTAAGTAGGCCGTTTTCCAACGATCTAGTACGGAAAAAAGTAAGGTGAATTTTTTCATGCCAATGAGAAGATTAGAAGGACGCCACAACCGTTTTTACAGATGGATCAACCACAATCTTGGTCGTTCAATTACAGTTGCATTGTGTTGCAACAACAGAGCACTTAAAAAAAGTTCCATTACTTGGGCTTGATTTGTAGGCGGCACTTGTAAAATGAACCTACGAAGAAAAGAGTAGAATAAACTACAACAGCTCCATTCTAAAAATTTGATAAGTAGCTAATTATAAAATAGGGGACTGTTTGTTTTTGAAGTATAGTTTATGATAACAAAGACGGAATTAATAGGAGTTTATAAAACAGAGATGGGTAAAATACAGATTAAACCAATAATGCTACGGTAAAAGGTGATTAAAGCAAAACTATTTTTGGATTAATTAATCATTAACAAACAAATAGCCTAAAGTAAATACACTGATAAAGTTTAGTTTTGGCGGCGTTATTATCCTCACACACATAAACACATTAACCGCAATGAAATTATTTTTACTTTCGTTTGCCCTTTTATTAGCTTTTATAAGTACTGCTCAAATTCCATCTTATTACAACAATGTCAACCTCAGTACTACAGGCTCTACATTGAAAAATAATTTGGCTAGTAAAATCAGCAGTACACACAGTACCAATCTTTCTTACACGCCTGGCGTATGGAATGCCCTGCGCGTGGCCGACCTCAATACGGGCAGCAGTTCTAAGGTGCTGTTGTTGTATGGGTACAATGATTACGACAACAATTACCGTACAGATCGCACGAGAAGTAAGTACGACAATGGTAATTACACGGGCGACTGGAACCGCGAACACGTCTATCCCAAATCGTTGGGAACACCTAATTTGGGTACCTCTGGTCCAGGAGCCGATGCCCACCACATTCGCGCTGCGGACAAAAGTAGAAACGCTAGTAGAGGCAGCCGAAAGTTTGGCAGCGGATCGGGCAATTCCTACGCTACTTCTCAAGGGTACTGGTATCCAGGCGACGAATTTAGAGGCGATGTAGCCCGTATGGTCATGTACATGTATTTGCGTTACGGCAGTCGTTGTTTGCCCAAAAATGTAGGTACGGGCAGCACGGTAAGCAACGATAGAAACATGATGCAGTTGTTTTTGCAGTGGAATGCAGATGATCCAGTATCGGCTTTTGAACTCAACCGCAATAACGTAATTCAGGGCTATCAAGGCAACCGCAACCCCTTTATTGACAATCCAGCTTTTGCCACACAAATATGGGGTGGCCCAGCCGCAGAAGATCGCTTTGGTAGTGGCGGCGGCAGTACGCCTCCTCCCGCAGGCGGCACTACGAGTGTAACGGTTCGCATTACTTTTGACAATTACCCCAGCGAAACAAGTTGGGAAATTGTCAATAGCAGCAATCAAGTGGTGCATACTGGCGGCAACTACGGAGGGCAATCCAGCGGTTCTACCCTCAACGTAACCAAAACGCTAGCAGATGGCTGTTACACGTTTGTATTTAAGGACAGCTACGGCGATGGTATTTGCTGCACGGTAGGCAACGGGTCTTATGCTTTTATCAACAACAGTACCAACAATTACATCACCTCAGGCAGTTCGTTTACGTACCAACGTACCAAGTCTTTCTGTGTCAGCAGTAGCAAAAAATTGGTTAGCCAACCCAACAAAGTAAGCGCTACCGAAACCACTACAACAGCCGCCTTGTCGGTAACGGTTTATCCAAATCCTGTACAAGCCAATTTATACTTAAACATGGAGCAACTCAGACCATTGAATTACACCATTAGCAACTCTATTGGGCAAGTGCTGCGCACTGGCCGCGTCACCAATCAACAAATTGACGTGGCTGAATTGCCAAAAGGCGTGTATCTGTTGTCCTTGCACGACGGAGAAGAGCGCGTGACAAAACGCTTTGTAAAGCAGTAACTACCGCTTAAGATAAAGACATGGAGCAAACTGGACGTTTGGGCAGCTCTTTAACGTCCAGTTTGCTTTTATTCCCCTTCCAACTGCGCGATAAACGCCCGAATGTCCTCCAAAGGCAATTCTGTAATCGCTGCAATTTCTTCCAACGGCATTTGACGCTGGTAACAACGTTTAACCATGTTTTCTTTAGCTTTACGCATTCCTTTATCCTCTGCGGCCATCAACCTACCCCGCGCATCTTGCTCTGCTATAAAAACATTGTCGTACGCCCGAAGCTGCTCCTTCGTCCAGTTGTATCGTTCTGCGTATTTGTAGGCTTGCGCCAAACCTGTATCTTCGACGTGTGTAGGAATGAGCTCTAAGTTTTCCGCATTTTTGATAAAATAAATCCATTTGTCGGTAAGCGATGTCAATTCTTCCTCTCGTTTGTTAAATTTATTCAATTCAATAAAGGTAAATCGAATATCCTTCAACGAATGTTCGTAAGTTTTCTGTTCTAAAATGACGTGGTTGGAAAGGTAGTGCGGGTTTTCAAAAAAATTAAAATCCAGAATACCGATGAAGTAAGTCGGTTGTAACAAGGCATATTGCTCTCCGCGATTAATTTGAGAAGCGTAGTCTTTGTAAGTGTAGTACTGCACCCGCTTATCAAAACCTCGGACATCAGCCACCTGCATTTCTACTACAAACTGCTGGCCTTTTTTATCCCTTGCTCGCACGTCAATAACAAATGCTTTTTCACCTCGAACTCTGGGTAGGAGATAAGGATCAATAATCGTTACAGTTTCTATTTTATCGGAACCCTCTAAGTTTAAAACCGCGTTGAGAAAGGAAAGTAAAATAGCCGTTTGGTGTTCGTTGTCAAAAATCCTTCTAAAAGCAATATCGTTCCTAACATTAACAAATCTCATAGTCGTACATTTTAGTTCAGAATAGAAACTAAATTACGAAATAAAAACCAAAAAGTCAATAGCTGTTTTAAAATAAAGAAAGAATAAGACAGATGCTACTTGTTTTATTACAACAACTTCCACTCTACTGTGATAAAATACTCGTTCCAGGGCAGTCGAATAAAATTATATCCCCACGGAATGGATTTAAGTAAAATATCAAACGGCTTTTTTTGTACCTTCACTTCCCATTTGGTATCTACCTGTTTGACGGTTCCTTCGCGCATCAAGAAAGACCCCCGTAGGGAGTTGGGAACCAAACTTTTCATACGGGGCCAGTTTTTGATTACTCCCATCAAAAGACTCTCGGCGGTTTGCAGTTCTTTGGGGTCGAATTCTATCCCAAAAGGTACGGGTTCGGAAATGGGATAGCCCAGCATTACTTTATTCAGTACCAATTCATTTTCTGGCGCTTCCGTTTTGCCCGTTACCAAATACTGCAACAAATGTATGGCTTTGTGGTGCGCCTCCTCGTTTACCCATTCGTTGGCCTTGCGGTAGCCCAACATCCCAAACAAGCGGCCAATATAAGGCCAAAGCAACACCATTCCTGCATTGTAAATCTGTAAAGGCTCCTCAATGGGTTTGGGCTTGGGCGGCTCTTTGGAGCGTTTTCGTTTGGGGGTTGGTTGTTGGCGTTCCTTTTCGGGTTGCTCTTCGTCTTCTAAATCCAGCACCACTTGTTTCAATTCTTCTTCCAAAGCCTTCACCTCCGCCTCTTGACCCGTAAGCATTGCTTTTGGGTCTTGCTCTTGGTTGTTGCGAATGGCATTGGCGCGGCGGATACGCGTATTTTGAATACGGATAAAAATGCGGTCGATGTTGCGGCGCAGGCGCTTGTAATCGTTGCGGGTTTTTTCGTCGCGTGCCAACGCTAACAACTCCTCGGCTTGTTGCTGCTGCTGGGCGCGCAGTACCTCGATTTGTTCTTGCACTACTTCTAAGCCTTCTAAGGTCGTCGCTTGATCCAGCTGCCGATTGAGGTTTTCTTGTACTTGGCGTAAATTGGTAACATACTGGCGCAGGTTTTCCGCTTCGCGCCGCCGAATAGCGCGGTAGATTCGCTGTTGCAATTGCTGGCGCTCGGGTGTTAGCGCAGCTGGATTGGCCTCAAAATAGGCTTCCAGTGCTTCCCAAGCCTGCCAAAGCACAACAGGTGCTTGCTGGTCAAAATCTCGAAGCAAAGCCGCTTGCCGCTCCTCCAATTCGGGATGGCGCTGCAACTCTGCCAACGGTGTAATTGTGGGGCGGTATTGCTCCACCAAATCTACTACAATTTTTTGAAGGCGCTGGTCGCGCAAATTGACGGCTAGGCGCTGCACCTCCTCAAAAAACAAAGCGTGTACGGTTGCTTCCTCCTTCAAATCCTCCAACAGCGGCTCCAACAACTCCACCACTACGGGATTTTGCCGTTGCAACAGCGCTACCAATTGCGCTTGACGCTCCAACAACGACAATTGCAGTGCTTCTTCCGCTTCGGTGGCTTCTAGCGTGGTGCCCGTTTCTTCAATGTTGGCAATTTCTTCTTCCAAAGAAGCCATAGAGCGCTTTAAACGGCGAATGCTATTTTCTAAACGGCGTACCAATGTAGGCCGTTGCAGCTCCAGCCATTCCAGCGTAGCTTGATACTGCAATAGATTCCGCTGTAGCGAAATCATATCCAACGCATCGCTGCTGCCCGAGTTTATTTGACGTTCTAAATTGGCTAGTTCTGTGCGGTTCTTATTAATTAGCGCTTGCAGCTCCGTGTAAGTATACTTTTTCTCCTCCTGTGCCTGCATTTCTGCGGTTTCTGCGCTGATTACATCCACCAAAGTTACCGAAGAATCGGTGTATTCTTTGGCTAAAAAATTAATTTGCTCATTGAGATTGGCTTTTAAATCCAAATCTGTTGCTTCCCTTTGCTCCAGTTTAAGCGCATCCACTTCCAAGAGCAACACCGAGAGCAACATAGAGCTTTTGACGGCTGCGCCTCGCGCCTTGAGTTGGCGTTTCCATTCTGTCAGAATGGGCAACAAGCGGCGGCTGGTAGTTTGTTGTTTGGCCAAAGCCAGCCCGCGCACAAAATCCGTCATTTTGAGCTGGCCTGTAGGATTGGTAATAAACAAGTTAAACAAAACATCTTTTGCCAATGCTAGGTTGGAATCTTCTTCTAAGGTGCGCAAATCTTCAAAATGGCGTTTTGCAGGTAAAATCATTTGGGGACGAAGCAGCAGCACCAATTCCCAAAAGAAATCTTCGTCCATGTTTTTGATTACAAATTGCCGTGCATTAGAAAGGCGCATAACATGTGATAGCACCTGTTTGGTTTGAGCGCGGTTGTTTTGAATTTGTTGGATGAGTATGTCTTCGAACTGCTTTTGCGAAGTAAGTTTGAAGGCTTTGGCGCGCTCGGTAAAACGTCCAGTAGATAAAAACTCTACCAGCATTTCCAACTGTTGTTGGTTGTCCAAAAACGTTCCTTCTTCTTTGGCTTTTTGTTCGCGTTGGTAGCTGGCCAACTCTCGTTCCAGCGCTGCCACGCTGCGATCTTTGGACAAGTTGCCATTCCACTGCAAAAAATCCTTCAGTTCCTCGCCTTTGTTTTTTGCAATAGTGGTGGTCAATTCTAGCAATCTACTCGGAGAAATATTGTGTACCCGTGCGGTTTGCAGCGTAACTTCTTTGACAAAATCTTGCGCATTAAACCCCTGCCGATAGGTCAATAGATACTCCACGATCACGCCCCATTCAAATTGCTTTGCCGAAACGTTTTTGAGGCGGTCAAAGGCCTGCGCAAAATGCACCGTGCGCAACAAATTGGCCTGTTCAAAAATAACTTGGCTGCTGGTGGGGTAGAGGCTAGTGATGACCGTCCGAATGGCTTTGTCCGAAAGCTGGTTCATCACCCGCTGCCAAACGACGGGGTAGCGCCCAACTTGTTGAAAAGCGCGCAAGAGCTGTTGGGGAGCTTTGTCGGCAAATTCTAAAAACAACTCTTCGATACTTTGCCGCGGCAACTCTTCTGCCCACCACGGCGTAGCGCCGTATTGCAACATAAAAATAAGCGCTTCTAGTTTGCTGGTTCTGGTTGCGCTCAGGGCTTCTTCTTCTGCGGCCTCTTCCGTCAGGAGCAAGCTGGCATTTTTTTCTAAAGCCGTAACTAGGCGTTCTTCTTGGACTTGCAATTCCTCCAGCGCCTTGTTGAGTTCTACCAACTCCTTTTGCAAACGGGTGCGCTCTTGACGCAAGCGCTGTTTTTCTTCGTTGGTAATTTGCCCCCGCAAAGCGCGGTTGATGTTGGTCAAAAACAGGGTGATGTTTGTTTGATCCCCTTGCAATTGTTGCATTACTTTTTGAACGGCGCGCTGGTATTTTTTGAGGCGATTGCCCACGCGTTGCAGGCGCTGCAAAGCAATGCTACCTGTTTTTTTACTTAGTCTTTCTTGGTCGCGCAACGCTTTGTCCACGTCTTTTGCTAGGTTGGTTTGTAAGCGTTTGAGTTCTTTGGACGTGTTGTTGAGGCGGCGCTCCAGTTTTTCTTGTTCGCTGCGTTGCTGCTCGGCACTTTCTGCTTTTCGCAATTGTGTTTGCAGTAGTTGGCGTTGTTCCAACACTTGCTCAATGTCCAAAGGACGGTCGCTGTCCTCCAAATCCAATAAGGTAGCTTCCAGTTCTTCCGATTGTTGCAGGAGTTGACGAAGTCTGGATGCTTCGGGCTTGGAGAGGGTGCCTTTTTCCTTTTTTTCTAGCAGTTGCGCCACTTGACGCTCTACGGTGCGGTACTGGCGTTTGGCTTCGCGCAACTCTTGGCGTTCGGCTTGTAGATGCTGTTGCAATTTGCCATCCAGTTGCTCCAGCACTTGCCGAATATTGCTGTTGAAGCTACCTCCGCGGCTTGGCTCGCTTCTCCTAGAATCGGCGGTCTCTTCCGACGCTTCGCCCGTTGCTGCAGCTTTTTGTGCAGCGCGGTCACTGTTGGCACTGCGGCGGCGCACGCTTTTGTACAGTTCCTTGACCAGTGTAGCGTAGGGTGTTTTAGTGGGAGCAGCTAAACGTTCTAAGGCTGCTTTGAGAAATGTTTTTTTGACAAAATTGGTTTTCCTTTGTAGGAAAAAATAGTCTAGAACTTCCGTTAAAACCAAATTGCGCAATACGGTGGGGGCAAGGCGTTGCTGTATGGCTTGCCGACTTTTGGTAACAAAAGAAAGCGCGGTTAAGGTATCCTCTATGAAGACCCGATTCTCTACGGGCAATGGTTCCAACAAGCGCAAAATTTGCTCGTCTGAAAATTGCAAAATCAAGCGCTTGATAAAGCTGGGGGTTTGAATGTTGCGCTCTAGTAGCCGCTGCAAACCCGCTACGCGGGTATCTAGTAGCGTATCCATCAATTCGTGCAAAGAGGTTTTGGAAGCGACATCGCCCCAAGCGGGAATGGCACCGTGCAGCAAGAAGTATTCAATGATTTCTAGGTTGCTGTATTGGTCTTCAAACCCTGCCCGTATTTTGCTGCTGCTGGTACTGCCGCCTCGCCGTTGTTGTACGCCCTCCAACAAGCGCCGAGTAAATTCTCGCTCTTTGTAAGCTGCTTGGTTGTTGTACGTGCCTGTTTCCAGTATATAATCAATAGCCGCACTCAAAATCGCTTTTTCCGAAGCTTTGCCCAGCCGTTTTTTGAGGGTTTGCAATTGTTTTTGTAGTTGTGGGCTGGCGTTGCCGAATAGGGCTTCTAGAATGCGTTGGAGTTGTGCCGCCGTAAATTGCTGGTGCAAACGCTCGAACACCCGTTTGTTGCGGCGCAGTTGTACTAGGCGCTGGGCGACCGCTTTGCTATTTTTTTTGAGGAGTTGCTCCATCAACTCTACCACATTGCCATTGTCCTTACCCGCCCAAGCAGGGTAGTGGCCTTTTTGTAGAAAATGCTCCAAAATACTCATCTTGGAAAAAGTCTGTCGACGGCCTGTGGCTTGGCTTCTAGGTACCTGTTGGCGCATGGCTTGCAATTTGCCCCGAACTACACGCTCTACGATCTCCTTGATTTTGCGCTGTATTTGTTTGCCCAAATCCTGAGGCCGCTCAAAATTCAGCGTTCCCAAATCAAGCTCTAAAGACTCAATTTTGAGGTCTATGTCGTGGGGCACCAGTTCATCAAAGACCTTTTGCAATGCCTCTACAACGTATTCTTTATAAAAATAAATAAAGCTGTCTTGAACCTCTTTTACCTCTTGATCTTCTAGGTCACCGTTAATTTCTAGATTGATAATCTGATCCTCAATGTGGTGCTTGCCTTGCTTTTTTGCCAAAATAGTTTTCCTTTTTATTCCTCAATTTCTGTATGAAAGTTAGGGCAACTTCCCTATCTTAGTCCTCTATACTATGCTCTAGTTTACAAAAAAATCAGGGCTAAACAAAGTCGGGAGGACAGGGCGAGTACTACGCTTTGTAAATTTACAAAAGTAAGGCTTGCCCCAAGCAATTTCGACACAAATTATAGTTCCTTAAATCAATTTTTTATGCTTGATTTGTCCATACAGGCATCTGGGCTAGAAGAGAGTTTCGACCGTATTGCACAGCAATTGATGCAGGGGTTTGTCTTGCGTATTGGAACGCCCAAACAGCCCGAAGCCTTGCGGTATCAATTGACCGAATTAGAATTTTATTACAACAATGAACAAGGGGCTTTTGATAATTTTGCGCATCGGCATCGCCTACCCTACCCGAATGGAACGTGGCGGCTGCATGGGGCAGGGTTGGATGTGGTGTTGAGTGAAGAAGGCGTGTATTATGGCGGCATTTTACTGCGCGGCGTACAACTTTTGGATGCGAAGAACCAACCGAACGGGACGTACATTGATGGTCCGTGGAATACCGCTACTCGCTGTATACGGCAAAAGGGCGCTGCAACGGCGGCGCTGCCGTTTTATTTAGAAGCGCTGGAAGCGCCTTTGACTGTTGCTTTTTTCAAATCGCCTCGTGTGGGGTTATCGCTAAGAAAAGTAGAGGATTTAAAATACATTTGTCGACGTTGGCGTTATAGCAGCGTGCCGTTACACAGCCAACGTTATCGGCAGTTGTTGTATTTGCAGGCTTATGTGGATGAAAGTCCGCTGCAAGAACAATTGGGGTTGGCTGCCAACACGTGCCGAACGTACGTCAAGCATTTTGAAGAAGGGAGCAAAATGGCGGCAGAAGATTTTGTAAATGGCGGAACGGGCGTACACCACACTTGCCGCTTATTTGGATATTGTTATCAACACGGATGGACAACATGAAACACTACAATCAATTTTTTATAGCTTTTTGCCTTTGCTTGGCCTTTTCTGCCCCGCTCAAAGCGCAGTATTACGACCAAACTGTCGGTTTGCGTGGGGGGACTTCTTTAGAAGCTAGTTACAAACGCTTTTTTTTCTATACGCCGAAGGCACAGCAAGCCCTAGAAATTTTGATGGGTTTTCAGTTGGATGAGAACATCAATTTTCCAACCATTCTCTACGACCAACCCATCAACAACGGCTATGTATTGGAAGCTTTGTGGGTGTTTCATTTAGATATTGGTTTTGATACGAATTTTTCGGCGTATGCGGGCGGCGGTGGCTATGTAGGGATGTACACAGAATCGGGTAGAACGCCCTTTTTGGGGGGGGGATTTACGGCGGTACTGGGAATCGAATATACCTTTTCGCATGCACCCGTGAGTTTGGGACTCGACTGGAAACCCCTTTTGGGCTATCCGCGCTTTAGCTTGGCACGTGGTGGTTTAACGATACGCTATATTATTCCAACTACTTGGCAATAGCATTTTTATTCCTATCTTTCTATTCTCAATCATGTTACTTAAGAAAAAAACGCTGCGCTACGCTTTATGAAACTAACGCCATTACAATACAATTCCCGTACTCTAACCGCCGAAATGGATTGGTTGAGAGATGTGCTGGGAACTAGAACGAGCAAATATTTTGGACACGAAGGCCCTTATCCCGATGTTTACCAGGTTCCGATTCCCGATTTAAGTGATGACCCGTCTATTTATGCCCAGGTAGTACAAAAGTTGGGTTTTGGGTTGGAGGAACGCATCATTTTGGCCTTGAGCCTTGCCCCCCACATCAAGCCCGAAGTACTGGATATTTTATACCTCAAAAATCCAACTTACGATCGGGTATATACCGAATTTGGGGGCTTGAAAGGCCGCTACCACAGTGGGTTTTTGCCTACAGGCGAAACCGCTGTCTTTCTCATTGCGGGCAGCGATTTGGAAAAGCGTATTGAGTCGATGGATTTGTTCAAACCCGAACATCCATTCTACCGCAACAACATTCTCAAACTCAACCTTAACCAGGGCAGTGAACCCGTGCTGAGTTCGGCGCTGGAGATCAGTGAGGAGTATTTGACCTTTTTTACATCGGGTGAGCCGTACAAACCCGATTTTAACATGAGTTTTCCTGCCAAACGCCTCAGCACGCGCTTGGACTGGAAAGATTTGGTTTTAGATCCTTATGTTTTGGGCGAAATTGGCGAAATCGCAGCTTGGTTGCAGCACCAAAACACCATTATGGACGAATGGGGGCTAAGTCGACAACTCAAACGCGGTTACCGTTCTCTTTTTTACGGCCCTCCTGGAACGGGTAAAACTCTGACTGCCTGTCTGTTGGGGAAAGAGATGAAGCGCGATGTGTATCGGGTAGACTTGTCGCAAGTGGTTTCTAAATACATTGGAGAAACCGAAAAAAACATGGCCAATATTTTTGACCAGGCCGAGAACAAGGACTGGATTCTATTTTTTGATGAGGCGGATGCCCTGTTTGGAAAACGGACGGCTACGTCGGATTCTAAAGACCGGCACGCCAACCAAGAAGTAGCGTATTTGCTACAGCGGGTGGAAGATTATTCGGGGGTGGTTATTCTGGCGACCAACCTCAAAGCGAACATGGATATTGCTTTTACGCGCCGTTTTCAAACCATCATTTATTTTCCTGCGCCCAATGTGGAACAGCGGCAGCAGCTCTGGGAGAACAGTTTTAAACTGGTGAAAAAAGAGGACGATGTGGACTTTTCTTTTATTGCCAATGAATATAAAATTACAGGGGGTAGCATCATCAACGTATTGCGCTATTGCTCCTTGAGTGCCTTGCGTCGTGGAAGCAACGCGGTTTCTATGGATAATATTATAGAAGGGGTAAAACGAGAGTTGAAGAAAGAAGGAAAAACCATGTAAGATTGGCTTACTCTCCTACCCTTAAAAACTATACTGCACAATACCTCTAAAAAAGAAGGGGGTACCAGGGGTGAAGTGAATTTCTTCTACGGGTTCTGCTTCGTTCCGAAGACGGGACTCCGTGGCAAACTGTGTTTCGTTCCACTCCGTATTGAGCAGGTTGTTGATCTGAAAACCAATGTCAAAGCGCTTAAAGCGGAAACCCGCATTGAGGTCTACTACAGCATAACCTTCTGCTACTATCGAATTGTCTTCGTTGGCGGGGCGATTTTTTAGGTAACGCACTTGGGCACTGCCATAAATTCCCGACGGGTGGACGACTTGCAGACCACCCACTATGGTCAAGTCAGGCTCTAAAGGAATAAAATTTTCGCCAGGATTCTCGTCTATGGCGCGGGCATACGTATAATTGGCGTCTAAATTCCAAAACAGCCAATCCAATAGTTGATGGCGGACGCTCAATTCTACGCCTTGTCGTTGCGTTTTGCCGCTGGGTTCTACAATCCCCGCATCGCCAACATAAACAAACTCTTGTTCCAAAAATAAATACCAAGCAGCCGTATTGACCAACAAACGCGGCAATGGTTTCCATTGGATTCCCAAATCTGCGCCGTAGGCAGCGGGTAGAATTTGGCGACCATTGCGGGCAACGACTACACGGGTATCGTTGGAGTGAAAGCCTCGACCTCCCTTGAGGTAGAGTTGTACTTTTCGATTGGGGGTGAAAGTAATGCTGAGATCAGGGCTTAGAAAAGTTTCGTTGGCGCTCTGTGTTTCGTAGCTGGGCGCAAGGCGGTCGTAGTATTGGAAATCAAAATAATCGAAGCGTACCCCTAACCCAAAGGCCCATTTGCCCGTCTCTAAAGAGGTCTTTACAAAAGCGCCTGCATTGGTTTCATAAATATCGCCAAATTGTATCCGTTCTAGGGTTTCTTGACGATTGCGGGTGCGCGACAATTCGTTGTTCAAACTTTGATCGTGGCGCAAGCTGATGCCTGCGGCCAACTCTATGCTGCTGCGTTTCCACTGCCAGTTTTTGTGATAGGTACTATTGAGACCCACCAAGTGGCGATTTTCTTGCTGCATGATTTGATCCCCGTTGATAGAATCCTCTAAGAAAAACGTGAAATTGGAGAAGAGTTGGAAGGCGTAATTGGTATAGTAGAAATTATTTTGAATGTAAGAATTGTTTGAGAGTACTTTGTTGTACGTCAACAGAACATTACTGCGGCTGGTCTCCCCACCTTCTGTGTCATCAATAGCTCCAAACCGTGTGAGGAGACCCTGGTCTACGGCGCGTTGTGGGATTTGTCCAGAGGCGTCCCATTTACTAGTGAAATGCGATAGGGTAATGCCTATTTTGTCGTTGTTGTTGATGGTGCCCGTGTATTTACCGAATAGGTTGAGGCGGTTAAAATTCTGAGGACTCTCGAAAGAGCCATCTGTGCTGTGGTACTCCAATCCTGCATACGCTTGGTGCTTCTCTTTATCGAGTACCTCAAACAACCCCAATGTACGGAAGGTATTGAACTGACCC
>CAYUZF010000014.1:17382-17931 GCA_964449615.1 uncultured Aureispira sp. | reverse complement strand
TTGTTTTGGTTTTGAAATCTACATAACCCGCTGTATTAAAATTGCCTTTGTCGGTAGCATAAGGGCCCTTGCCAAAATCTATTTTTTCTACCGTTTCAGGAATGACGAAGTGCAAGTCCGCATAACCTTGTCCATGGGCATGCGAAACCATATTCACCGGCATTCCATCTACCTGTAGCGTAATATCAGTACCGTGGTCAATATCAAAACCGCGTAGAAAAATTTGCTCGGCTTTGCCACCGCCCGCATGCTGTCCAATAAATAGGCCTGGCACTTTTTGCAGAATTTGTTGGGCAGAATTGACAGGATGAAGGCGCGTATCAATATTAGTTAAAATATTTAAACTGTGTGCCTCTGGCAGAATGACAACCGTTTCTAAATCCAGCAATTGTTCTTGCAGCCTAACGGTGACCACCTCCTGTGCCAGTATCGCTTCGTCTACTACGACATCAACAGATTGATAATTGAGGTGGTACAAACGCAACGTATCGCCGTTGTTGACCTGTTGGAGTCGAAAAGTACCATTGTCGTTGCTGTGCGCATGAAGCC
>CAYUZF010000014.1:10478-17372 GCA_964449615.1 uncultured Aureispira sp. | reverse complement strand
AGAGATATTGAGAATCTGTACATCTGTAACAGCGTGTTGTTGGCCGTCTACGACTTTGCCAGAAATAGATTGAGTCCAAGAAACTAATGGGCATAGCAATAAAAGGAAACAGTATAAATAATTCATTATTTAACGGTTTGATAAAGGAAGTAATTGATGTGACAAAAGGATTAAGGAGTTTTATAGGATTATCAGAGAAATGGGTAACAGTATAAGCAAAGATTAAGTTGTTAAATAGCAACACGTGTTTTTTATTCTACCTATTTTAAACGTTTAAAGTAAAAAAAAACGTCCTAAAACTAAAAAAAAGCAGCCTTTTCAAACTTTTTTTATTCCACCTACTCCAACCAACCTCATTATGCTGTTAAAGAAACCAACGATTTTGAACCTATTTCTAGTCGTATTTAGCACTTACAGCTTGTGACAAACGCACTTCGAGTTATACAGATTTGCCTGACAACTCCTTTATTGATGCGCGGGATGGAAGTGTCTATGAAACACTAGAAGTTGGCAACCAAGTTTGGATGGCGCAAAATTTACGCTCTAAGACCGAACAAGCTGTTTATGGGTTTTATGTGCCTGCGTTCAAATATGGCTGCTTATACGTTTGGGAAGAACTAATGGATGGAGCGGATAGTAGTACCGAAATTCCAAGCGGTGTACAGGACTAAGCCAAGTTTGCCAGCTGACTTTCCAATTTTTTGTGCCTTTTGTAGCGCATAATAAAAGATTGTGACGCTAGTTTTGTAACTCACTATAGAAAAATACAAATGAACAAAATAGGAAGAAATGTGTTATAAAGAGAGCATCCTAAAACCATCTTATCTGACCATTTCTTTTGTAAAAGTATGAACTATTTTTCTTTGTGTACCGCTTGCTCCTTGCTACTTCTCTTATTGTTGGGAAGTTGTAACAGCAGTAAAGTTCCTGTGGAACAAATTGAAACGATGACTCGCAGCAGCGAGGGCGATAAGGCCACCAACAACCGTTTAGAACGAATGGCGATGGCTTGGGAAGGTCATTTTTCCAACCGAAAACTCATTGAAAGTGGAAAAACAGAAATGACCATAGAACAAGAGTTGATCGGTCGCCGTATATGGAAAAAAGCCCGCATCAACGAACACTGGATTTACATGGGCTGGTATTCTGCGGGTTCTTATGCCAACCCGTTGACCAGCAGCATTGCCGAAATTACCAAAATTGCACCCGATACGGCTTTTATCACTTTCTATCGCTTACCAGAAAACAAAGAAGTTGATCCTTATGAATGGGTCAAGCCTGTACCGTTTGAGCAAATTGAGCGCAGCGACTTAATTAGCAACGGCGAAGATTGTGGCTGTTATATTGTACGGGGTAGAAAAGGTGGCTACAAACTCATTGCCAAGGGCGATTGTTACGACGATATTTCCGACCAGTTAAAATTTTACCGCATCGACGCCGACATGAAAACGGACAAAATCGCTTTTGACATTCGATTAAAAGACGACCAAGGACAAGAAATGGTGCGTTATGAGAACAATGTTTTTTACCGCATGAGCAAAAAAGAATTAGAGCGTAAGTACGGGGCTTTACAGTTGACCTCTCTGTAGACAACCGCGCTGCAACCGCGCTGTAGAATAGTGTAAACCTTCTCTAACTTTAGAGAAGGTTTTTTTGTGACCACGCTTTTCCCTTCCTGCAATGTTAAATGTATCTTAGCGCAGGGTAGCGGGTTGTTGATTTTGGGTAGAATAAGTATTTTGCTTGGTCGACTCCTATCTACTGCTTAGCTTTAGGTACTTATTTGCAGAAGCAACTTTCTTTAACGAATACGCCATTATGTATTTTACCAGTGCTTTATTGTTACAATCTACCCTCTTATTTTCTTATCCCAAATGGTTTTTGGTGCTCTGTGCATTGGCAGGGTTGGTATACGCTCTGGCGTTGTACTACCGCGATCGCAGTTTTGGCGAGCAATCTGCACGTCTTAATCAAGGTTTGGGAGTCTTGCGCTTTACCACTGTCACCATCATTTGTATTTTATTGCTTTCGCCTGTTATCAAACGAACAGTAACGCAAACGGAGCAACCCATTGTAGTACTGGCTCAAGACAACTCGGCTTCTGTGGGCAGCGAAATGACGGAAGAGGAGCGCGCGCAATACCAGCGCGATATGCAAGACTTGCAAGAGCAACTGTCCGAAAAATACACCCTCAAAACTTATTCCTTTGGTACGGATGTGCGCGAGGGAATTGACCATAGCTATACCGACCAAGCTACCAACATTGCTTCCTTTATGCAAGAAATGTACGATTTGTACAGCAATCAAAATCTGGGAACAATTATCTGGGCCTCTGATGGCATTTACAACCAGGGAAGCAATCCGCTGTACTTGGGCAACCAGCTCAATGCGCCTGTGTTTAGTGTGGCGCTGGGCGATACCATTCCCAAGAAGGATTTGGTGCTCAAAAAAGTCTACAACAACCAAATCACTTATCTGGGGGATCGATTCAGCATTCAAATAGACGTTGCTGCGATCAATTGTGGTGCCAGTGCGACGCGTTTGGTGGTTTCTAAAGGGGGGCGGCGTTTGCAGGAGCAAACGATTAGCATTGACAACAATGATTTTTTTACAACCGTAGAAATGACCTTAGAGGCGCGCACAAGTGGCGTACAAAAATACACCGTTTCTTTGTCGAGTGTAGAAGGCGAAGCTACCACCGCCAACAACAGCAAAAATTTCTACATTGACGTATTGGATGCCCGACAGAAAATTCTACTCCTAGCGGAATCACCGCACCCCGATTTGGCAGCCATGCGCCGCACCATCAACAACAATAAAAATTACGAGGTAGATTTGCAATACGCCGATGATTTGAAGGTGGCCATTGCCGATTATGATTTTGTAGTGTTGCACCAATTGCCCAGTACCCGCAACAACATTGCAGAGGTGATGACGGCCATTCGCAATAAAAAAACACCCCATTTGTTTGTAGTAGGTACGCAAACCAATCTACCCAATTTCAACCAGAGTCAAGGCCTACTCACGATAGCTGGACGCGGTGCGCAAACCAACGATGCGCAACCTACGTTGCAACCCAATTTTAATGTGTTTACGCTCGACGAAAGCGTAAAAGATTTAGTAGCGCAGCTGCCCCCCATTACAGTGCCTTTTGGCGATTTTAAACCGAAAGCAGCTGCTTCCATCTTATTGACGCAACGCATTGGTTCCATCAATACCGATTACCCGTTGTTTTTGCTAGGCGAGGAGCAGGGAATCAAAAAGGGCATTGTTGCAGGAGAAGGAATTTGGAAATGGCGCATCTACGATTATGTTCAACACCAATCCCACGATTTGTTTGATGAATTGTTGGGTAAAATTGTTCAGTATTTAAGTACGAAGGAGGATAAGCGCCGTTTTAGAGCCTTTGCCAGTAACACGTTGTACACCGAAAATGAAAACATCAGCATTGATGCAGAATTATACAACAGCAATTACGAGCGGGTCAATGACCCAGAGGCGAGTTTGACCATTACAAACGAAGAAGGTGAGCAATTTAGTTATAATTTTAATAAGACAGAATCCAGCTATACGCTCAATGCAGGC
Organism: uncultured Aureispira sp.; assembly: GCA_964449615.1. Taxonomy (GTDB): domain Bacteria; phylum Bacteroidota; class Bacteroidia; order Chitinophagales; family Saprospiraceae; genus Aureispira. The sequence goes on along the minus strand of CAYUZF010000014.1, from coordinate 13,787 downwards.
CGTTTGCCCGAAGGCAATTACCGCTACGAAGCCCGCACCAACTACAACGGAGAAACCCTCAAATCAGGGGGCGCTTTTGGGGTGCAGTCCATCCAGTTAGAAGTCTTTGAAACGACCGCCAACCACCAATTGCTGCACTTGCTTAGCGGTAAGAATGGCGGAGCAGTAGTAGGCCCTACCCAATTGTTAGAGTTGCCCCAACTCATCGACGCCAAAGGTTTTGCCAAGCCTGTATTGTACGATACCATTAAGACGCGATCGCTCATCCACCTCAAATGGATTTTCTTTTTGCTGTTGGCTTTGTTGTCGTTAGAATGGTTTTTAAGACGCTATTTTGGTTCTTACTAATAGAATATAAGACTCAAGGGCAAGGGGCAGGTCATCAAGTGTAATCGAGATGCTGCCCCCTACTATAGTTGTTCCTCTAACGCTTCTGTTTGTCGTTGGATTCGTTGATTGCGTAGATCTAAAGTGACTAAAATTGCAATATTAAAAAAGAACAAAGAGCCTACTTTATCCGTTTCTATCATGTCGTTCATCAACAAGAAGGCATCAACAACAATGCCCGATAAGAGGGCTGCCATTACCAAGTCGCGTTCCTTGAGGTCTTTTGTCTCATGATAAATGCGCTGTCCCTGCAACGCCAGAAAATAAATAAGAAGAACAAAAATCAGCAGCCCAATAATGCCCTGCTCTAGCGCAATCATCAAAAAATAGTTGTGAATGCCTGATTTTTCTGGATTATCGCTCACATAAGTAGAAAAACGATTGAGGGTGTACTGCTTATAAAAATGATAAAAGTTGCCTGGCCCAAAGCCCAATATAGGTTTGTCAGAAACCATGCGTGCCCCTGCAATCCAGCGGTGGTAACGCTCCATGGTGGAAACATCTTTCAGTTCTGATGTAGAAGAGATAATTCCCGATAATTCATCATGAGCAACCGTTTCCGAAGTTGGTACCAATTCCATAAAACGGTCTTCAATCAACAAAAAACTCAGTAAACCAATGATAGCGATACTAGCAATGGCAATCGCCAAACTCATCAACCGCAAGCGAATAATCCAAAATGCTACCAACGCCAGAGCCACAGCAACGTAGGCGGCTCTGGTATAGGCCGTAATGATGGCAAAAATAAGGATTACCGACATAGTTGTGAGCCACTTTTGTCGGCGTGGAGTGCTTGCCCATTTTCGCAAGTACCACATAAATGGTAGAAAAATAGACAGCATGGCCGCATAGTTCACGTGATTGCGAAAGAAGGGCGGACAAGCCGCATTTATTTCCTTAAAACCAAACTCTAAAATCGCATGGTGGCCGATTACCTTGAGGGTGGCTAAAACTAGCGGAACGGCCAAAAGCCAGAGCAGTTTATCGGCTTGCCCTTTCTTTTCGAGCATATAGCCCGCAAAAAGGTCACAATGTACCAGAACTTGGCCAAAAAGAATTTGAAGGAGAAGCCTACCGACGAAGAACTAAAAGTAGTCAACGCAGTCCAAGCCAAATGCGCCAGTAGCAACTTCGAAAACGGATGCCTCAAAAAGCGCACGTTGAGTTTAGTCGGATCGACCAGCAGCAATAAAAAATATAGAATCATCAAACCCACTATAAGCGGCTCAGTTGGTAGGTCGGTCGCTAAGTGGTCGGTGATAAACACTTCCGTAGAAAGGGGCAGACTCATAAACAGCAGAAAGTAGATTTTCTCGAAATCTACCAGCAACTGAAATACAAAAATCAGGGCAACAGGCAGCAGTAAGGGCAAAGGCGATGCAAAATAAATAGCCGCCAAAATGCTCAATACCAAACACAAGCCGTAACCCTTGAAGAGCGTAAGCGAATATTTACGAATGGCTAACTGGCTTCTCATACAATACTTCTTTCCAATCGACGCGTTTGTAAGCATCTAAAATTAATACCCCAATAATACCCAAAATAATAGAGGCCAATATGGCACCAATCACCATCAACGAACGAATGGGATACGATTTGAGCTTAGGCACTTGTACAGGTTCCAAAACGATAATACCCGCAATGTTAGAATAAGCGTGGGTTTTAAATTTGGCAAACTGAGTAATGATAAGAGACAACTCTTCGTTGAGATTGGCAATTTTGGTTTCCCAATAAATCACGGGGTCACGCCCTTCGTTGAAGGCGTAAATATCTGAAGACGTAGCCGACTGGTCTGCTGCATCCGAGCGCGTGCCTCCACGCATCAATTCGCGCTGGCGCATGGCGCCTGCAATTCGCGCCGATACATTGACAATAGAATCCCTAGGCGCGTTGTTTTCTCTAAAAGATTCCAACTTAGCACGGTCGTACTCTAGGCTTCCTTCCAGAGCCGTTAGCATTTTTGCCAGCGTAATACTCTGCTGCTTAACATCGAAGATGTTGAACTGCTTGCGCAAAGTGGTCAACGTATCTGCTACTCGAATGAGTTCTTCTTCTTTTTCAGCAATGGCTTTTTCGTAAGTTTCTTTGATAAGCTCTTTGTTGCCCGAAGTGGCAGAGCGGTACAACTCTTCAATTTTTACTAGGGCAGTAACCACCATTTCATAGGCCATTTGGCGGTCTGTATCCTGAATAGAAATTTCTAAACCACTGTGTACGTTGCGGCGAATGTCATACAGCTCTTTAAATTGTCTTTCGACCAAATTACGCCCTTTGGGAGTACTGTTGTCAATGCCATAGCGTTCGGCCAAATTAAACTCTTTGATCATGTGGCTAACAAAAGGAGAGGATTGAGCAAAAATCATCACCCGATCAACGGCATCATCACCGCCGTACAACGTTAAGTTACCCGCCGAGTCAAACAGTTTTTGCTCCTCATTCGTTGGAACAAAGGTCGCCGTAGCCGTGTAATAATCACTCAACATCAAACTAACCACAACAGAGCCGACCGCTGTAGCTAAAATTAAACTTAACAAGGGCTTGCGCCAACGGTATAAAATACCAACTATATCCAGCAGGGAATAAGTGTTTTTTTCTTTACGCATGGTTTTATTAAAATAAAATGAAAGAGAACTACAAGAAACGCGGGTGACTTATTAACGTGGGATTTAACAGAGTGCAAAAGTAATAAAATTAAAGGGCTTTTGATTGAAATGTAGTTAAAATGCGTCGGGGTTGTAGAAACTGGCTGGCAAAGGCCCAAACTACAGAAAGTAGCCCAGCCCCCACAAAACAAATTCCCCAAAAAAGGCCACTCTTTAACAACAGGACATTCAGCGCCAAAACACCCGCCACAAACAGCGACAACTGACCAACAAACGCTTTGCTCCAAGACAACTTAAAAAAGCGCCAAGCCAACACCAA
>CAYUZF010000014.1:0-10443 GCA_964449615.1 uncultured Aureispira sp. | reverse complement strand
TCTGCTAGCGCTACAAAAGACTGCGTTACCAGCGTGCTCAACGCGGCTCCCCAAGCACCGTACTTCAAGATCAAAAAGTAATTGCTGCACAAATTGAGGAGAATACCCGCTACAAAGACGCTGTTCATTGCTCTTAGGTTGCCATTGGCCGTCAATAAAGTTCCTACAATATGAATGACCCCAATTGCATTAAATCCCGTAATCAACAACAACAGCAAAGGAACCATTTCTGGGTGGTATTGGGTGTAGAGCAGTTGCATAATAGCCGTTGCATTAAAACACACTTTTAGCGAACGCGCAAACATGGGCAGGAGCAGCCCCGCAAACAAATAGCCCACCATATTCACCGCATCCAATAAGCGATAAGCCGCCGCATAGCGGTTGCCCTGCACCACTCCCGTCTGTGCAACAGGATCGTACAACAACCGCTCAATCATAACCGCATCAATACGGGTATAAATGCTCATCAGCAACACCACCAACGAAAAAGGTACACTTTGTTTGAGAATGGCACGGAGCAGAGGCGTTTTCCAACTCAACCGCAAGCGTTGCCCCAAAAATTGGCGACAAGCCAAAAAAGCCACCAAACTCGTCGTCCCAAAAGCCAATGTCTGAATATAGACCAAATACTCAATCTTAAACGCGATCTTCCACGGCCCCCAAAGCAGCGGCAAGGCCAAAATTAACATTAGTAATTTATCCAAAACCGATAAAAAACTATCCAAACGGTATTGCTGCAAGCCCGACAAGTTGGAGCGAAAAAAGAAAGTGAGGGTAATGAAAATTTGGTTGAGCAGCAAAAACAACAGCAAGTACAACGCTTGCCCTTTATAGCCCAAAAACACCGCTACCAAAAACGATACGCCCATAAATAAAATGGACAAGCCCCCTTTGAGACTAAGCAAATGCGGAAAGTATTTCCCAAACAAATAATCGTGCTGCGCTACGCGTCGGTTGTTGTATTGATAAATGCCCAAGTCGCTAAAAATCTGGAAAATATAAGAGAAATTGAGCAAGGCAAAAAACAACCCGTAGTTGGCTACTTCATTTTGTACTTTTAAATCTACCCCAAAGACATAAAGCGGCTTTATCAGCAAATTAACTGCCAATAGAAAGAGAATGTTAAGTAAGAATTCCTTGTTCATACACCGCGTATCAAGGGCTTATTTGGACTCTGAAAGGCGCTCCAAACGTGCTTTTTCTCGGGCTTCGCGGATTTCCTCCTTGTTGTCGGGGAAGGCCCGTTTGGTCTTCATTTCGTCTTCTTGAAGCTGTACAGGCGCATTCTGGAAGAAAAAATCATAGCCCCAAAACAGCGAGCGCATCACCAAGTGTTGGGTTAGGTAAAAATTATCTTCGTCGATATCTACAAAGTAGCGCTGAATTTTTTGACGGTGTCCAGGGTCGCCATCTCCACGGTCTGCGGTAGGGTTGGACAAAGAATAAATTCGAAATACCTGCGGCTCATTGTGGTAAGTCGCCTTGTACGTCACAATGGCAAAAGGCGTGGTGGTAATTACCGTATCGCGTTGGGGTTTGTTATAAATAATTTTCTCCGCTGCCAATACGTCAAAATCCTCAAAAAAAGTTTCTGCGTTGGCTTGGTTGAGCCTGTCGGCTGGCTGGGCGGTTGTACTTTCGTAAACAGGAGTTACTTCGTACTTTTCTGCCTGCACTTGGCTGATTTTAAACGACTGGCTCTGCTGCGAAGGGTGTTGATAAGCCACTTGAATAAACTCTACGTCTTCTGGTTCAACCCTCAGAAAAGCCTTGTCGCGCAAGTCTTTTTCTTGTGTGATGTAACGGGTATCAATCGTACCCTGAAAGTTGGGGATGTAGCCCACATAGGGCTGGTCAGAACCCTGCATAACCACCAAGTTGCCTGTTGCGCCGTTGGTCATAGCTCCTACGTAGTAAACGCGCAATTGCTTGCCCGCCTTGTCGTACAACTCTACTTTGGTCGCTTTGGAAGACAATGATTTGACCGCATTTTCCATCGCAGCTTTGTTGATGGGCTCGCGTACGCGAATGCGGTTGATGGTTTGCAAGAGCATAAACATAGCGTTGGGGTTGGCGCGAAATTGTTGGCCCGTTTTTTTGTTTTCGAATGTCCAATGCAAATCTTCTACCCGCTGCAACAACACTTGGCGGCCTTCTCGATCCGCCATAAAAATACGGTCGATTTGATCTACATCCTCCCAAGCAAACATCGAGTGTAGGTTCTCGGCGTAGGTATCTTTCACCGCCTTTTCGTTGTTCATCGTCCACCAAGTCGCTGCCGATAAAATGCCCAGCAACAAAAATAAAGCAATAATTCTACCCATAATTCTAACAAAATTTTTGAGTTGCCTGTAAGGGGGATTGATCTGGCCCTTTGCAAGCAGCAATGAGAAGCCACAAAAATAACGAGATTTTTGGTAGCAGCTTCTTTTTTAGATTTTTTAATGAAAGATTAGTAAATGGGGAACGGTGGTATTGGTTGGTATTAAATGCCAATGATGATCCAGTCGCCTGCTTCATAGCGCAGCACAAACCGCACTTGTTGTTCGGCTACAAACAAACGCGTATGCCCCGCCGCTCTGGGATTGGCACCATCAAAAAAGTAATCGCCAGCTTTGAGTTTTAAGTGGTTGGCCCAAACGGGAAACGCTTTTTTAAAGGCTTTGTGGTCGTATACTTTGGGGCGGTATTGGTTTTGATACTGGGTGAAACCGTTGGAAATATCTTGACGAATTGGGTTGTCTTGACAAAACAAAGGGCGTAACTTTTCCTGAATGGGTAAGATCTGCCCGCCCTCCAGACTCACCACGGTAGCCGCCAAATGATCAAAAACATAATTGCATTGGTTGTCGTACAAACTTTGAATCAAGCCTATGCCAAAATCTTTAGCACCCTCTGCTGAAGCTTGCGCAAAAAGTGTAGGAAGCGTGCCGCCAGCCAAGAGAAAAACTACAGCAAACACTCGGAAATGTTGTTTCATAATCGTTGTTCTAATTCTAAAAATAATGGGCGCTCTAAGCAAGATACTCAATATTCTAACGAAAAACAAAAGCCATTTATTGAGCAGGAGGCGTAGCTACGTTCATAATGGCGCGGACAATGGCGTCCAACTCGTCGGGATAGTTGATAAACGAATGCTGCTTGCCGCGACCATCCCAAATGGGAATGGTAACAATTTTTCGACGCACGCCTTTGGTTACCGCCAAACGCAGGGCAATGGGGCGCGGTTTGTTTTGCAAGCGTTTCTCGCAGGCGGCAACTTCACAAGCGTAGGTTTGGTCAAATTCAAAAAAGTGATGGTCTTCAATAAAAGCAACCAAATCTTCTAACGTTTCGCGCTCGATGGTGTGCTTGCTGACCTGCAAGCCCTGCAACGCACTTTGGTATTCCTTGATGACTTGCCCGTCGGATTTTATCAAAATCATATTGCGGTAAACAGGATCTACGCCTCCAAAAAAACCGCCTCCTACTAGTTCTACTTGCATCGTTTCTTTGGGCGCTTCATCGGACAGTTTTGCACGCCCCCGCGCTGTTTTGGCCAGTCGGATACGGCGGTGCTCTTCGCGCTTGGCTCTACGCGCTTGGCGACGTTCCCAGCGCTTGGCGTTGTAACGAACGCCTCTTTCTTGCAGAAACGCTAAATAATTTTCGTTGGACAAACGCTGGGTAGGCGCTTCAAAATCTACCAATACATCGGGCAGTGCATTGGGATCGCGCACAAACGGCGCTTCCTCGTCTGTAGACCGTACAAAATGATAGCGGTAGGACGATTTTCTATTCATGGTAAATTCCAAAATCAACGTTTGCTCATCAAAGGCCGCAATGCGCCACCACTCTACTTTCCGAAAGGGATAATACAACTCATTTTGCTCCTTATTCAGTCGCCAAAGCCCTGTTTTAAGTGTTCCGTTTAGATAATTTTGATAGCCGTAATCGTAGCGAAAAAATATAAAGTGGTCGTATTGCTTATCGGCTTTGTGGATAACCGTATTGCTCTCGGCATGTGTGGTATAGGTGTATTTCCATTTGCTATTGACAAATAAATTCTCATTGATGGGCGCGTAGACGCGTGCCGTACTGTCTGAGGCTTGTGCCTGCACAGAAACGGCGGTTCCTAAAAAAAATAGAACCCAACAACAATAGCATAGAATTTGATACAAAGCCTTCATAAACCAATAAATTTGGTACCTTAACACAGAACTTGCTAACCGTTTTGATGCTGTTGCAACAATACAACCATCTATGGCGCGTACTCGACGAGGGTAACCCTTTCACGCCTGATGTTATGATCAAGTGTTCGCAAGCGCTCATTTTACAAAAATACTAAAAATTAGACAGATATGTTGCGTTTATTAAGCGCTCTATGCTTCCTTAGCTTATTTTTAACAGCCTGCCTATCGGGCAATTCTTCCGAGAACGACGATGATTTTCCTGCCTTCAGCGAGGAGGAGTTGCACCAAATGATGCAGCGACAAAATCCTATGCTGGGGCAAACGCCTCAGCAAACCAGTTTGCCCAATATGATTGCCCAATTGGAGGCATCGGTAGCGCAATATCCCGACGATACGACCATGTTGTACAACTTAGCCAAGCTCCATTACCAACAGTACACCGCCGACAGCAGTGCCGAGCGCCTAAATAAGACCGTACTGTACTACACCAAAGTCTTGGACTTAGATCCCAGTTATGAAGAGGGACGCCCCTATTACAACCGCCATTTAGCGGCGTTGGGTCAGGGCAATTACAAAGCGGCATTGAACGATTTGTCCACCTTTGTGCGCATCAACAAAGATCGCATACGGGTAAACCACCGTGCTTCTAAAGCAGAAATCTTATTCCAGCAGGGCAAACTTGATGCAGCCTGTGCTGTTTATCAAGAGGCGAAAACTGTTGCCCTGCGCGATAGCTTGCCAACAGGCAACGAGAAAATTTGGGAAGCGCGGTGCCCCAACTAATGTTTCAAAAACCGTTTTTAAGGTTAAAATTTAGTTATACCACTTGTGTAGCAACAGCGCTCTGCTCAAAATGCGTTATTTTGTAAAGCAAGCCCTTACACAAGTAAGCATTGCTTTCCCCCCAAACAATGTTTGTTTCAACCATTCTCTATGAAAAAGTATCTTTTTATATTAATAAATTTCGTTTTCTTGATTCAGATGACCGCTTTCGCGCAGCCGCAATCGCCTGCATTAGCGCGCAAGTATTTTTCTGATGGTGAATTTGAAAAAGCGGCCTCTATTTACAAAGAGCTGCACGAGCGCAATCGTGGAAACGACTATTATTTTGAGCGTTATTTTGTGACTTTATTGGAATTGAGCGATTATAAGGAAGCAGAAAAAATGATGAAAAAGGCGATTAAAAGCGCGCCTGAAAAAGTAGAACGCTACGTAAGTTATGGCTTGTTGTTTGAGCGACAAGGCAACCGCGAGGCAGCAAAGGAACAGTATGAAAAGGCCATTAAGCTCCTCGCGCCCAATCAGGTGCAGATTGTAAAACTTGCCAATGCGTTTACAAAGAGTAAAGAATACCAGTTTGCCATTGATGCGTATGAGAAGGGCAGCAAGTTGATGAAAATCAAGCATATATTTGCCTATGAAATGGGCTCCGTCTACCGACTCAAAGGCGATACGCCCAAAATGATCGAGAGTTATCTGGATTGTTTGGAGTATTTGCCCAAGCGTATGACCAATATCCAGGCCTCTTTTCAGCGCGAACTCTCTGGCGAAGATGGGTTCAATGAACTGAAAAAACAGTTGTATGCCCGCATCAACAAAAATCCAGAGGCGACCATCTTTTCTATCATGCTAATTTGGGTGTTTGAACAGCAAGGCGATTTTTCCAGCGCCCTACGCCAAGCCAAAGCGTTGGACAAACGCCGCAATGAGGATGGGAGTCGCATCTATTTGTTGGCACAAACGGCTATTCGTGAACAGCAATACGATGCGGGGATTGAGGCTTACCAATATATTATTGAAGAAAAAGGAACCGATAGCCCGTATTACATCGACTCTAAGCGCTATTTGTTGATTGCCAAACGAGACAAATTGGTAGGGGGCTTTGATTATACCCAAGCGGAATTGCAGGAGTTGGAAGCTGAGTACGAAGCGTATTTAGAGGAATTTGGCCGCAGTTTCAACACGGCTCCAATCATGCAAGAAATGGCCGAATTGCAAGCTTTTTACCTCAATGATCTGGACAAAGCAATTGCAGTATTGGAATTGGTGGTAAAAATGCCTGAATTGTCGCGGGTGGCGCGGTCGGAAGCCAAAATTGATTTGGGAGATTATTATTTAATGCAAGGCGAGGTCTGGGAATCTACGTTGCTGTATTCCCAAGTGGATAAGGAAATGCGGGACGCACCTTTGGGGGAGTTGGCGCGCTACAAAAATGCCAAATTGTCGTACTACAAAGGCGACTTTGAATGGGCGCAGGATCAATTGGATATTTTGAAAGGGTCTACTTCTGAATTGATTTCTAACGATGCGATTGGCCTGTCGGTGTTTATTTTAGAACACTATGCCCTAGATACCACCCAACGCCCGATGAACCTGTTTGCCCGCGCGGAATTGCTGTTGTTTCAGAACAAATTTGACGCTTCTATTGTCGTCATGGATAGTATTTTAACGCAGTACAAAGGGCATGGTTTGGGGGATGATATTCTGTTTAGTAAGGCAGAGATTTCTGTTAAAAAAAGAGATTACAGCAAAGCCATTGCATTGTTGGAGCGCATTCCTAAGGAATTTAAAGACGGAATTTTGGTAGACAACGCACTGTTTAGAATGGCAGAAATTTACGAACAGCGCTTGGACGAGCCGAAAAAAGCCCAAGATTTATACGAGCAGATTTTGTTTGATCATCCTGGTTCCTTGTTTACCGTAGAGGCGCGGAAGCGTTTCAGACGTTTGCGCGGGGATGGGGTGTAGGGTGGAAGCAGTCAAAGAACAATGAAACAATACGATTTTACGCTCATCACTGCAGAAGCCTATGCACAGCCAGAGCAACCCGATTGGTATGTCCAGCAAATTTTGGAGGAAGACCGCTTGGTACAAACAGCATTGGAGGCGCAAGGTTGGCGGGTCAATCGGGTGGCTTGGTCGAGTGGTTTTGACTGGAGCAGCACGCGTTTGGCCGTATTTAGAACGCCGTGGGGATACAGCAAAGTGTTTGAGCAGTTTAGTGCTTGGCTAGCACAGGCGCGAACGCAGGTGCATTTTGTAAATCCATTGGCAGCGATCTATTGGAACAGCAACAAGCGGTATCTTGCGGAGTTGCGTGTACAGGGCATTGCCGTTCCAGATACCCACTACATTCCAAAAGGGAGCCGAACAACACTGGCGGCGCTGCACGAACAACTGGGCTGGACACACACGGTACTCAAACCAAGCGTTTCGGCGGGTGGGCGACACACGTACCAATTGCGCACTGGGGACTGGCCAAAATACGAAGCACTGTTTCAGAAATTGATTGCACAAGAAGAAATGTTGTTGCAACCTTTCTTAAACAACATCGTAGAAAAAGGAGAATTGGCCTTGATGCTTGTAGACGGGGAAGTAACGCATGCGGTTTTAAAAACGGCCAAAGCAGGAGATTTTAGGGTACAAGACAATTACGGCGGTAGCGTACGCCCTTACAAGCCTTCTGAGGAGGCCGTGGCACTGGCTAAGGCGGCGGTTGCTGCTTGTCCAATAGCACCGCTGTATGCAAGAGCCGATTTGGTTTGGGACAATGCGGGAAAATTAGCCGTATCGGAATTGGAAATTTTTGAACCCGAAATGTGGTTCCGTTTTAAACCTGCGGCAGCCGAACAACTGGCCGTCGCTCTTAGTGCTTACCTACACGATAAATTATGACACAAAAAGCAATTCGACAAATAGTAGTTTTGGTTAGCGCGGCGTTGTTTGGCATCTTAGCCATGCAAGTGTATTCCATTTGGTCCAGCTACCAACTCAACAAGGAATTATTTGATGGCAGTGTCCACCATTCGTTGGATCATATTGTGTCGCGCTTGGAACAAAAAGAGCTGGAAAAAGCAGCGGCTTTGTACGACTTGCCTCGCTTGACAGCGCTCAGTAGTCGACGCAAGGAGGTAGGCGGTCTGCTAGAAGTGAACGAAATTTCCAATTATTACTATGCTGACCCCGAACACAGCAGTCAACGCTATTCTTCGGTGGATACGCTGTCGGAAAATGCCGTAGCGCGCTTAACGGAAAATTTTAAGACGACAGAGACCAAGCGCAGTTGGAAAAAAGGGGGGCCTCAAGAGGCTTACATGGTACATTTCGAGCGCTTTTTTGTCCACCACGGTATTGTAAAAGATATTCCCGTGCAGCAACGGGTAAGCATACGCTCTTTGGATACGCTTTTGCGCCAAGAACTCATCGAGAAAGGCATTACCACTCCCTACGCGCTAGCGGTATATTCCAATAGAAAAAAGACCTTTGTCTTACAAAACGACATTTGTAAAAAATGCGGCGACCGCTACCAATCGCCCAAAGATTATAAATATTCCATCAGTCTTTTTCCCAGTTCCAACGATCAAGTAGCCCGCTTGTATATTGATTTTCCGAGTACGGGAAGCTTTTTGTGGAGTGGAATGTGGCTGCATTTATTGAGTACCGTTATTTTTACAGCGATTGTTTTGTTTTGTTTTTATTATACTATAAAAGTAATCATAGAACAAAAGAAGCTTTCCGAAATGAAGAACGATTTTCTCAACAACATGACGCACGAGTTCAAAACGCCGATTGCTACCATTAGTATTGCGGCGGGTACCATCAAAAAGTGGATGGATAAGGGACAGCCCGATAAGGCCATGCGTTTTATCAATATTATAGAAGAGGAAAACAAGCGAATGAACAGCCAAGTGGGTAAGGTGTTGCAAATGGCGCGGATCGACAAACGGGAGTTCAAACTCAATATAGAGGAGGTTTATGCCGAAGATGTAATTTTGAATGCCGCTGAGAAAATCGCGATGCAGGTAGAGGAAAAAGGCGGTCAGGTAGTTTTGGAATTGGAAGCAGACCAGTCGGTTATAGAGGCGGATGAAACCCATTTCACCAATATTGTTCACAATTTGCTGGACAATGCCAACAAATACTCGCCCGAAAAACCTGTGATTACTATTCGCACATGCAATGCGGGCAATGGGTTTCAGTTTTCCATTCAGGACAACGGCCTCGGTATTTCTAAAGAAGCGCGCAAACACATTTTTGATAAATTCTACCGTGTACCTACAGGTAATTTACACGATATCAAGGGATTTGGCTTGGGGTTGAGCTATGTGCAAGCAATTGTGACGGCACATGGAGGAACCATTGATGTTAAATCGGAATTGGGAAAAGGAGCAGAATTTATCGTGTCGTTGCCCTTCAAGCAAGAACAACCTGAAAATTAGCATCAGAAGAAATAAACCTATGAATGCCTTTCCAAAATTCATCTTCAACTAGTTGCTAATGATATACAACTGTTATATACTATAGTTATGTCTACACTACTTCAACACACCGCTACCTTTATTCAACAAGATTTTCAACTCGAAGAACAACCACCCGTTCTAGACAAGGCGCAACTACTCGATTTTTTGACGCGGTTGGTAGAAGATTTATTAGAGCGGGATTTAGAGCGTTTGTTTTGGGTGTTGTACCGCTTAGATGTGGACGAGCAAAAAGCGCATGCCGCACTGTCGCTAAATGCTACCGCGCCCCCCGCCCCAACCCTGGCACAACTCATTTTCCAACGCGAACAACAAAAAGCGTACTCGCGTGTCCACTATAAAGCACCTAAAGAAAACGAAGACGAAGACGTAACACCGTGGTAACACCCGTACTTTATGGAGAAGAAACACCCAACACTATAACACACGAAGCATGAATTGGAAAAATGTAGAAATCAAAGCACGGTGCCAAGCGCTGGAACCGCTGGATAAAATTTTGCGCGCAGCAGGCGCCGATTACAAAGGCTTAGACCACCAGATAGATACCTATTTTGTAGTACCTGATGGTCGATTGAAACTACGAGAAGGCAACATAGAGCGCGCCCTTATACACTACCAGCGCCCCAATCAAACCGCTGCAAAATTATCTGACATTCGCTATTACCAACCTACAGAGAACAGCACCGATTTGAAGGAAACATTGTCGGCAGCATTAGGCATAAAAGTAGTAGTAGACAAACAACGGCACATTTACTTTATAGACCACGTCAAGTTTCATTTAGATGAGGTACTGGGCTTAGGAACCTTCGTAGAAATTGAAGTTATTGACCGCGAAGGAACCCGCACAACAGCAGAACTAAACGAGCAATGCCAGCATTATCAACAATTACTGGGCATCGAAGACCGTGATTTGCTCGCCAATTCATACAGCGATTTATTATCGGAGTGATACCCTAACTACAGTGTGTAAGAAGTTATTTAAGTTTTAGATTTTGAGGATTGACCTCGGAATA
>CAYUZF010000013.1:43803-44442 GCA_964449615.1 uncultured Aureispira sp. | reverse complement strand
GAAAAAAATACCTCACTTTTTATTACACGCTTTCTTTTGTGTGACTACTTAAAATTAGGTTTCAATTCCCATGTCTTTCAAGGCAGCCGCTTTCACCGCTTTGGCTACTTTATAGGCCACAACTTCGTTGAGCGCAGGGGGGATGATCATGTCTTTGGTAGGGTCAGAAATGCTATCGGCAATCGCGTAAGCGGCAGCCAATTTCATATTGGGTGTAATCTGTTTAGCGCGGGCATCGAGCGCGCCCCGAAAAATACCAGGAAAGCCCAGTACGTTGTTGACTTGGTTGGGCAAATCACTGCGGCCTGTACCTACAATCGCTGCGCCACCTGCATAGGCTTCTTCAGGCATAATTTCAGGAACAGGATTGGCTAGGGCAAAAATAATAGAATCTTTAGCCATTGTTTTAATGTCTTCGCGGTCGAGCAAATTCTCCATACTTACCCCAATAAATACATCGGCTCCAACTATAGCATCTTTGAGTGAACCTTGTCGGTTGTCGAGGTTGGTGTAGGTAAGGGCTTGTTGTTTGTGCGAATTGAGGTTGTCGCGGTCGCGGTGTATGATGCCTTTGCTGTCACAAATAATCAATTCCTTTACAGGCGTACAAGTACTGCTGTTTTTGCTGTGGTCGACACA
>CAYUZF010000013.1:37327-43793 GCA_964449615.1 uncultured Aureispira sp. | reverse complement strand
TCCATTGATCACCACTTTTAAGTCAGTTAGTTCTTTGCCCACCAATTTGGCAGCGTTGATGAGTGCCCCCAACACCACAATGGCGGTGCCGTGCTGGTCGTCGTGAAAAACGGGGATGCCCAAATCCTGCAAACGCTCCTCTACTTCAAAGCTTCTAGGCGCAGCAATGTCTTCTAAATTTACACCACCAAATACAGGCGCAATGCGGCGCACCGTCTCCACAATTTCGTCCACATCCTGCGTATTGAGACAAATCGGAAAGGCATTAATTTGCCCAAATCGACGGAACAACATGGCTTTGCCTTCCATAACGGGAAGCGAGGCTTCTGCGCCCAGATTCCCTAAGCCCAATACCGCCGAGCCATCGGTTACAATAGCCACACAATTGCCTTTCATGGTATATTCCCAAACCGATTCAGGGTTCTTTGCTATTTCTAAACAAGGGGCGGCAACGCCTGGAGAATACACCAGCGATAAATGTTCTTGTGTGCGTACATCCATTTTGTTGCGAATGCCAATTTTTCCTTTTAGGTAGCGGTGTAGGTGCAAGGATTCTTTAGAATAATCCATAAGTCAGTTCATTTTTTAGTGATGGTAGGAGGTAATAAGTAGGACAGCGGCGCTCGGGCTTACCTTCAGAACTATACTAAACTAAATGGTTAAATATAGTTTAACCTCGATGGGGACAAACCTATGCTAAAAAATGCAATTGACAAAAGAAAACCCCAAAATATACTTAGACGAAATAGGAGCAAGCAAAATATTGTGTCTAATGAGTTGCTTCTTTTTACAGAAATATGTATTTTAAGTAGAACCCCACTTCACTAAAATTTATATAGACTATGAAACAGACTCTTTTATTGGTTTTATTTTGGATACTTTACTGTCCCACCAACTACGCCCAAAGTTACCACCCTATGATTCAGCCCGATGCACACTGGGACTATGCGATAGGCTGTGGCGGCTGCCTCTACCCGTATAACGAGGGAGGGCGTTATTTTTTGGATGGCGACACGATCATTAACAACAAGACTTACCATTTGCTGTATTCTTACCGCGCTACGCTTACTGGGCTTCCGTGGGCGGGAACGTTTGAACTCGATACAACCTATAAACAATTTCGCTATTTTATTCGAGAAGATACCGCTGCACGAAAAGTGTACGAACTAAACGGTTTACAAGACATGTTACTGTTTGATTTTTCCCTAAGTGTAGGAGATACGCTTTCGGGGCATTGGATGGGAACCCCTGTAGCGGTTACACATATAGATACCGAAACCCTTGCCGATGGTTCTGTACGTACGCGTTGGAATTTTGACGTAGGAACCAGTTATACCGAAGGCGTCGGTTCTTCAGAAGGCTATTGGAATTACCCCATGTATGGCATAGGTTGGTGGAATGCACGGAGTTGTTACTACGACGGCCAACAACAACAGCTAGGTAACAACAACTGTTTTACCATTTTGTCGCAGCAAAAATTGGAAACAGCGACACCGTTGTCCATGTATCCCAATCCAGCCAGTACCGCCACCACTTTAGAGCGCCCAGAAGCAGAAGTGGCCGTTTTTGAATTGTACAATGCAATGGGGCAACAAGTGTTGACAAAGCAGTTATACCACCAACAAGAAGTCGTGTCGTTGGAGCAATTGCCCGCTGGAATTTATTATTATAAAATAGGAACCAATTATAGCGGCTGTTTGACCAATAAAATAAACGGCTATTTATTACCAAAGCCCTATTCAACTACTCCACATGTTAGAATAGTAGGCAGCTACAGCCCGTGCGAAACTATATAAGAACAGCGCGGCCAAGTAGTTGTCTACTATTTGTTTTTTGCTCCAATCTATAAAAGTGAAACTCAAAACTAAAAAATAGGGCTTATGAGCAAACAAAAACGCTTCAAATCTTTTATATCAAATAATACCCCCTACTACAACAGACAAATGCACCTGTTGACAGCAAACACCACTTTTTTATTTTGTAGAACGCAACAGTTACAGTTGTCCTCAATAACTGCACGTTATTAAAACTTATCGTTATGTTAGCCACTATACCAACCTTAGAACAGCAACAACCTGTACGGTTATCCAATTTGACAGCAGAGGGATTGTTGGAATATTTTAGAAACAGCTGGGCAATTTACGATTGGCTGTTTTCTTCGATCAAGGAACCCGCTACTTATTACACTGCTCCTGATCCTTTGCGCAACCCGCTCATTTTCTACTGGGGCCATACCGCGGCTTTTTATATTAATAAAATGGTAGCTGTGGGGTTGCTGGAAAAAGGCATAAATGCTGAGTATGAAGTTCTGTTTGCACGTGGGGTAGATCCTGATTTGCCCGAAAATTTGGAGGTGCAAGATTTGTGGCCGAGTTTAGAAGACGTCGATGCGTATAGAGAAGCCGTTAAGCAAGTGGTAGAGCGGTGTATTGCAACGCAGCAATATCCTGCGGAGATTGACGACCAGCACCCGCTGTGGGCTATTTTGATGGGCGTAGAACATGACCGCATTCATTTTGAGACCTCTTCGGTTTTGTTGCGTCAAGTACCTGCCCAAGATTTGCAGCGCCCACAAGGATGGAAGTACGCGTATAGTGAGGGGTTACCACCCGACAACCAACTCCTAACCGTAGCGGGAGGTACCGTTACACTGGGCAAAAAAGCGCATTCCAATATTTATGGCTGGGACAACGAATATGGACAACTGGAACAAACAGTAGCGCCTTTTGAAGCTAGCCAGAACCTCATTAGCAACCAAGACTACTTATTGTTTTACGACAGCGGAGCCTATCAAGAGCGCCAATATTGGACTGAAGAAGGTTGGGCTTGGAAGCAGCGCACCAACACACAACACCCCAAGTTCTGGGTGCCATCGGACAAAGGTTTTTTATACCGCGCTATGTTTGAGGAGCAATTGATGCCGTTGGATTATCCTGTAGAGGTCAATTGCCACGAAGCTTGGGCTTATTGTGCTTGGGTAGGGCAGGGCTTTCGCCTAATGGCAGAGGCGGAATTTCAATTGTTGGCTCAACGCGAATTGGAGGAGCGCGATTGCGCGTTTGCGACCTGCTACAACCTAAATCTAAAATTCGGTTCTCCAAATCCTGTAGGCAGTTTGCCCAAACAACAAAGCGCATTAGAGTTCAACGACCTGTTTGGGAATGTTTGGGAATGGCTGCGCGATGATTTTTATCCACTGCCTGGCTACAAAGTGCATGCGTTGTACGACGATTTTTCTGCACCTTATTTTGACAGCGACCACAGTATGCTGGCGGGAGGTGCTTGGGCAACAACAGGTACAGGCGCCTCGCGGTATTATCGGTTGTGGTTTCGTCGGCACTTTTACCAACACGCAGGCTTTCGCTTGGCGCGCGACAAACAATAACCGCTACCAAATAAAAGGCCGGTCAGCGTATTTTTACACCATAATCTAAACCGAATAGACTTAGAGAGGTTCTACAACGACATTAAAATTAGTAGCAGGGGCTACCAAACATTTTAAAAATCAGTAGAACTATGAATGACTATAACTATTGGGTGCTTTTTTTATTTTTACTTCCCGCAGGGCTTTGTTGGGGACAGCAGGAAGCCGATTTAAAGGACAAAAAATACGATTTGCGGGCAACTGCAGAACTGGGCTTTCTGGGTGTTTTTAGCCATAAAATACAGTTTGGCCAAAATACTACTTATTTTGATTACCGCAAGCAGGGCGGTCAAAATACCTTGTTTGCCAATGCGCGCTTTTCCTTAGAATTGGGTTTTAGCAAAGGGAAAAAGAACATTATAACGCTGCTTTACCAGCCCATCAACATACAGACTCAAATCGTAACACGGGAAGACATTCTAATAGATGAAACCCTGTTTCCTATGAATACCAGTTTGAAAACGGAGTATGGGTTTCCTTTTTACCGCGCTAGTTATATGAGACGCTTT
Source organism: uncultured Aureispira sp. (assembly GCA_964449615.1). Taxonomy (GTDB): domain Bacteria; phylum Bacteroidota; class Bacteroidia; order Chitinophagales; family Saprospiraceae; genus Aureispira. Next base: position 39,860 of record CAYUZF010000013.1, on the reverse strand, counting down.
GATTTCAAGGGCGATCGTTTTAGCTTGGCTTTCGGGGCTGCCATACAAATTAGAAATGCGACGATCAAGTTTGAATCTGGCGATGGTACGCTGTTGCAAATAACTAGAGATGTGGGAATTGTACCCTTGCTAAAATTACGCGCTACCTACCAACAGAGCAAAAACTTATGGTTAGAATTTGAAATTGACGGCATGTATGCGCCCATTAGTTACTTGAACGGCAGCGATAACGAAGTGGTAGGCGCCATTGCCGATATGAGCTTGCGCCAATATTTTCAAGTGTTGGAGCCTGCCAAAGCTTTTTTGAGCGTGCGCTACATTGGCGGTGGTGCCGTAGGAACTTCTGACGATACAGACGAGGTTTCGGACGGCTATACCCGAAATTGGTTGCACTTTTTTGCCGTAACAGCTGGGTTTACCTACGAGTTTTAAGAATGATTTTTGTAGTACATTATAAAACAGGGCACCTCGACTTCGCTCGGCAACCCTGTTTTATAATACGCTGTAAATAGATTTCACCTTGTGAATAAGAATCAAAGGCTACTTTTAGACGATCATTTGACAGAAGCGCATCCAGTACCAAAGGCGTTCTCTTGGAAGCAAAGCGCACAGTATTTGCTGCCTGCCTGCTTATTGGGGGTGATTTGCATTCCACTGCGGCCTTATATGGACATCGGTTTCCCTGCGGATGCGTATTTGTCGCTGCTTATTCTTACCACAACCAACATACTGCTGTTGCGTTACCAGTGGCGAACCCGCTACAGATATTACCAAGTGGCTTATGTATGGTATACTATTCTTTTATGGATGGGCTTCTTTCTGGGAGTCTTACTGACAGGAAGCGATTTTTGGAGCGAGGTGTTGGGAATTGCAGCCGCTGCAACACTAGGAAGTGGTTTTGTCGGCTGTGTGTTGTTCCGTATTAAGACTTAAATTTTCTATCCTTTATGTTTACTCAACGTCCACTGGATGAACCTTTAGGAGCGCCTCGCGCTACCGCTTCTTACGCTGTGGGGCTACTGCTGCTTGCCTTTGTATGGCCCGTAGCGTTGGGCTGGTTTGGTGGGCAATATTCTTTAGGAGAGGGGCGACGAGCGCAAACAGAGTGGATTTTTACCGCTATGATGGCGCTCAATTTAGGTTGGTTGTGCTTTTTGGTCGTAACCAAAAAGCGGTATTATTGGCGCATTTATAACCTCCATATTTTTTGGAGTTGGATCAGCTATATGGTCGCCTGGGAACTGGCGCGGAATATGGGGGATTTGTTTTCTGCAGCAGCCTTAGGAATCATCTTAGCGCTGTTTTGTGCGCTGCTGGGAAACGCGGTTATTTGGATCAATTGGGCAGCTACAGAACAATAAACAAACTAACAATGGCACACAACGATACGCCTTTAGATGAACCTCTTGCCGAGCTGATGCCAAAGCAATCGCCCTACTCCTGGTGGTCGGCGGTGATTTCGACCGCTGTAGGCGGAATTGTTGGCTATGTGTGTGTGCAATTTAGACCTTACTTTAGCGATGGTGTACATTATGAAACTATTGTGGGTGGTTTGGCTATCCTTGTACTCAATCTAATCTGGTTGCGCTATGTGTATACCAATCGCCAAAAATACTACGCTTGGATTTATGCTGTGAACACGCTTTTGTTGTGGGGAGCTTTTGGAATAGGCTGGTTACTGGGGTATGAGCATTACTTTGAAGATTTGATGGTGCTGGCTTTGTATTGTGGTATTGGCGGTGTTGTTATTGGGAATAGTCTTTTATACGTTACGCGTTCTCGCTTGCGCTAAACCTCAATCTTTGATGAAATCCGAGTACTCCCAGAAAAACGCTTCTAATTGCGCCATATTTTCTTTGAAAAACTCAAAAATACGCGGCCAAGTGCGATCGTCGTGGATAGAAACTCCATCCAACTGCACATAAACCCGACTTACGATTCTACCTGGCTCAATTTCGTAATTGGGATCTAAAATAGCATCGGGCAAGTACTCTGTTTTGAGAATATTCTCTAAGCTCCACAATTTATCGTAATAATATTCTCTATAAAAATCGTCGCTGCTCTCAATATCAATAGAAACCTGCGCCATTTTAGTGGTGCAAGTAAATTTCAGCGACAACTCCTTGATTTTGGTATTGTACAACAGCCATTTGCGGCGCGAAATCTGCCCAAAAACCGTCCAAAACCGCTGCCGAATTTGTTTGCTTTCTTCTCTGTTGAACATAAAGGAACCAAAATTAAAAAATGAAATAACTAACCAAACAGAGACTACTGCCAATTCCAAGCCGAATCATACACCCCATGTGCATCCACATAATCCAAAAAAGCCCGATAAAAAGGCGAACTAGCCAGCGTAGCACTGTCGCCGATGATGACCAGTTTTTTCTTAGCGCGGGTCATGGCCACGTTCATTCGTCGCGTATCTTTTAAAAAACCAATCTCTCCCTGATCGTTGGAGCGCACGAGCGAAATATAAATAACATCGCGCTCTTGCCCCTGAAAAGCATCAATGGTATTCACTTCAACATTCGCC
>CAYUZF010000013.1:36735-37225 GCA_964449615.1 uncultured Aureispira sp. | reverse complement strand
AATGATCCAAATGTTGGCGCAGCACAAAATACTCTTCCAAATTATACAAACTCTGCGATTCGGGATTGATGTGTTCTTCGAAGCCGCAGCCCGCAGTATCAATAAACGTCAGTGAGGGGCTAGGCTGGCCGTCAGACAACAGCAATTGCCACTCGGCGACAGCTTCGGCGGCCTTCAGCTGGTCGTTGTAAAATTGGCTGTTGGAAAAGCCCATAATGGTGTGGTGCATGCGATATTGGGTATCCAAAAGGCTTACTTCTGGCAACCGCTCGACGGCTTGTTCCAGCAGCGTAATGCTCAGGCCGTTTTTCGCGGCTTGGCGGCTTTTGACCGTGGGCGGCAATTGAAACGGATCGCCTGCAAAAACTACTTTTTGGGCTTTGATAATGGGAATCCAAGTAGCGGGTTCCAGTGCTTGGGCCGCTTCGTCAATGATAACGGTATGAAACTGCATTTTCTCAATATAACGCCCCACAGCCCCCACCAATCT
>CAYUZF010000013.1:30340-36725 GCA_964449615.1 uncultured Aureispira sp. | reverse complement strand
CTTCGCGCAGCGTTTTATCAATAATATAATCCTCTAGCATCTTGGCTTGATGCATCAACTCCTTAGCAGCGTGGTAATTGTTGCGGCGGTCGGCACGCTCTTGGGGGCCAAATTTGCGTTTGAATTTTTCGGCGTCGCGGCGCAATTTGGCGGCTTCTACTTTCATTTTTTTGACTTCCTGAATTTCGGGAAGTGTCTGCAAGATCCCTTCTATGGTATGCTGTAGCAAATCTTCGTCTACGCGAGAGACGTTGCCAATGCGCACTACGTTGAGGCCAACACCCGCCAGTTTTTCGGTGAGCAAATCGGTGGCAGAATTGGAAGGGGCGCAGACCAAAATGGGCGATTCTTGCTTGATAAGTTGCTGAATAGCGGCCACTAGGGTAGTGGTTTTACCCGTGCCAGGAGGGCCATGTATAACGGCGACGTCCCGCGCAGAAAGAATTTGTTGAACGGCTTTGTTTTGAGAACGGTTGAGCAGAGGCAGTTCGTAGGCATGTCGTTCTTGGTCAAACTGTGCGGGTTGTTTGCCCAATAGCACATCGCGCAGTTCGGCGAGGCGGTTGCCTTTGGCGCTTTGTACGGTTTTGACAGCCCGTTCCATTTCAATGTAACTGCGCTCATCAAAATCCAGCTGTATGCCAAGTTTGCCACCTCTAATCCAGCGGGGCAGTTGCGTGCCGTACAAAATAATTTTCATACGGTTTTTCTTAATAAAATACACCACGCCTTTTTCCTCTACCCCGTTTACGACCTGATTTTCTGAAAAAATCCGAACGACTTGCCCCGCTCTAAATTTGTGGGCTTGCTCTAGGTGTTTGGTGCGCTCCACTACGATAAAAGGATGTTCGCCCAAACTCCAACCGTCGCGCTCCAATTGAACGGGATACCAGCAAGCGCCTTTTTTAACGCGTTGTTGGATGCTCAGTTCTTTTATCAAACGTTCGTATTGCAAGCGCTCTTCTTCTTTTTCTTGGGCTAAGACTACTAATAATTGATCTAATTCTTCTTGTACCGTCATGTAAATTATTGCTGATAAGCGGGGTGAATGTATAGTAGTTTATAAAAAATAGCCGCTACTTTAAAACAACTTAAAAGGATATTTTGAGGTTGTAACCAACATAAACGCACATTTGGATGTTTAGAGTAAGTCAGTTCCCGTCGTTTTGTAACAGTTTTTATAAAAAGGAGTTCTACAAAACAGCGATAACAGAAGATAGGCTAAGATAATTGCCCTAGTGCAGTTGTTCCAAAAAGAACCGTTGATGACCTACAAATAGCTGCTCAAAGAGTAGCTTGGAGGGTTCAATGCATAAAAAGCACGGCGTTGTCTGCTATTTTGAACAAAAAAGTAAGTGTTTTTCTTAGAAAAATGCCACTTTTATCCCGACTTATCAATACTGGTACCACTAGGATTATTTTTATTCCAAAAATTTGACTTCAAAACTCCTTGTAGAAACAGAAGCAAATTTTACTAAAAACATAAGAACATTGAATTTCTTCTTCCATCTTGGACGCTACCTCATGTTTATGAAAGACATGTTTTCTCGTCCAGAAAAACTCTCCATGTATTGGAAAGAGACGACCCGACAAATGATTGATATTGGGATTGGTTCTCTAGTTATTGTAGGATTGGTATCTGTGTTTATTGGGGCGGTAACCGCCGTACAGTTTGCTTATCAATTGGGCAGTTCGTCCATTCCAAAATACTACATTGGTTATATCGTACGCGACATTATGATTATTGAGTTGGCACCGACGTTTACTTGTTTGGCGCTGGCGGGTAAAGTAGGGTCGAACATTGCTGCGGAGTTGGGAGGAATGCGGCAGAAGGAGCAAATCGATGCGCTAGAGGTCATGGGCGTAGATACTACGGCCTATTTGGTGATGCCCAAGATTGTGGCGGCTCTAGTGGTCATTCCTATGTTGGTGGTTATTTCTGCTTTTCTGGGAATGGCAGGCGGTTATTTGGCGTGTACGGTAGGTAATTTGGTATCGGATGCCGAGTTTATGCAGGGGTTACGCGCTTTCTTTGAGCCGTATAACATCTGGATGATGGAAATTAAAGCTTTTGTATTTGCATTTTTATTAACTTCAGTTTCTTGTTATCAAGGTTATTTTGTGACAGGAGGAAGTATAGAATTAGGACGAGCCAGTACAAGTGCGGTTGTTATTAGTAACATCTTAATCTTGTTGGCAGATTACGTGCTAGCGCTCTTGTTGACTTAACAAGTACTTCCAATATTCACAAACACTGTATAAATACTCGCTATGATTCGCATAGAAAATATAGAGAAACAATTCGGGGAACAAAAGGTTCTAAAAGGCATCACCACCGTTTTTGAACACGGTAAAACCAACTTGATTATCGGTAAATCGGGGGCAGGTAAAACGGTTATGCTTAAAATATTGGTAGGGTTAATTCAACCTACTTCTGGCGCTGTGTGGTACGGCAAAACCAATTTTACCGCATTAGATACCAAACGCCGCAAAGCCATTCGTACAGAAATGGGGATGTTGTTTCAGGGATCTGCTTTGTTTGATTCTATGTCGGTAGAAGAGAACGTGCGCTTCCCGCTGGATATGTTTACTAAGATGACCAAAAAACAGAAGCAAAAGAAGGTAGACAAAACCTTAGAGCGCGTGGAGTTGGTCGGTAGCAATAAAAAATACCCCTCTGAGGTGAGTGGCGGAATGCAAAAACGCGTTGGTATTGCACGCGCTATCATCTTGGATCCCAAATACTTGTTCTGCGATGAGCCCAACTCTGGGTTGGATCCAACCACTTCCATGAAAATTGACAAACTCTTGCACAACATTACAGTAGAGAATGACATGACTACTGTAATCAATACCCACGATATGAACTCTGTAATGGAAATTGGGGACAACATCAATTTGCTCCACTTGGGAGAACTCGCTTGGGTGGGCAACCGCAAAGAAGTCATGCAAAGTGATAATGAATTTATGCAAGATTTTATTTTTGCGTCTCCTTTTCTACAACGACTACGCGATGCGGCCAACAGCAACCGCGCCAACCACTAAATACGAGCATTACTAGTAATGCTCATTAGTTACAGAATGGGAACGCTGTTTCATTTTGGGTTAAAACTATGGTTTTTTGTTTTGTAATTGCCTGATTTTATGTTACTTAGGTCTTGGAGTGGTGTTTGATGTTATTATTATGACATAATTTATTGTTTGGCTTCTGGAACAGATCATCAGATGACGCGCGCTATCCTATTTTTCTTTTTGATTACGGTTTTATCAATGGCTTGTACTAGCTTACAAGCGCAAAGTGCCGCTGCGGTCGAAAACAAATCTGTTTCTACTGCTACTCCCAAATATATTCCTGAAGCGACGCGTTTTGTTGTTTACTACACAGGAAACGCCGCTGCTGATCTTGCCAATCCAGATAGTTACCTGCGCACTTTCATGGACGTTTATGAACTCCAAGTCATCAACACCTTTGAAAAAAATGAGTACAACAAGGGATTTACTTTGCAGCCCAAGACACTTCTAGAATCGCCTAACGATACGGCGAAAGAACTGTCTATGGTAGAAGGGGTTATGATGATTGAAATCGTTTACTGCAAACCCAATACCGAGAGTTAAATTCCACTTTCCTTCCTTTTTTAGTTGTTTGTTTCACCTTTTCAGCAAAAAAATTGTTGTAATAGGGAACGAATCCATTTGCAAGATAGTTAAGCTATTCATCCAAGCCATTTTGGCTTTTGTGTGGTTTATTTTATCTTTGATGGATATCTTTTGTTTCACAAAGGCAATGAATTTTAATCAATACCAAAAAAGAAAAACTATGTTGCGCTTATTATATGTTTTAGTTCTTGCGTACGCTGTTAGTGCTTGTAGTGGTGCAACCGAACACCAACACGACCATACCCACGCTGGAGGCGAAAACCACGTACACGACCACGAACACGGCGATGCCCACGACCACCAAAATCACAAACACAGCCAGGGTCAGCAAGTAGGCGCTGCTTGGGGTAAGGAAATAAGCCGCGAAGGAGGCATGGATGTCGATGCCGTATTGGCAAAAGTCCAAGAGGGAGAAGAAACCGTAGAATACGATTTGGGTGAAGGCAACACCGTAGACGCTGTACCTGCTAAGATCAAAGGTAAAGTTATAGAAGTATGCCAAGCCGCAGGCTGTTGGTTGACGGTACAAGCAAGTGACGGAACAGAATTGTTTGTAGACACCAAGCACAAATTTTTCTTTCCCACCGATATCACAGGCAAAACGGTAGTCTTAGAGGGGAAAGCTTACCGCTCGGTACAAACGGTAGAGGAGTTGCGCCACTTTGCAGAGGATGCAGGCAAAACAGAAGAAGAAATTGCTAAAATTACAGAGCCTAAAAACAACTACACGTTTTTAGCTGAAGGTGCTGTTCTAGTAGACTAAGCAAGACCAGCAGTTCTTCTCAAAAAAATAATTAAAAAAGGGGGGCAAATTTTGCATTTTCTAGAAATAGAATTATATTTGCAACCGCTTTGAGCGAATAACGTTTAGGCAGTCGGTAGATTCCGTAGCTCAGTTGGTAGAGCATTTGACTTTTAATCAAAGGGTCCTGGGTTCGAATCCCAGCGGGATCACTCTTAAAAATTCTACTTTCCACAAAATTGGAAAGAATCCTACAAGACGACTTAAACCACTCAAAGTACGGTAGATTCCGTAGCTCAGTTGGTAGAGCATTTGACTTTTAATCAAAGGGTCCTGGGTTCGAATCCCAGCGGGATCACAATCAAGCTTCTTCTGTTATCAGGAGGAGCTTTTTTTGTTGCTGCCTGTCTCCTAAAGACCCGCTAACCAACAACTAAAACCTTAAAATTTGGTTAAAAGCAATAGAGGAGTTTTGAGAAGGCTACCAGATGGTTGTTTACTAAAGGCAAATCTCAAACTGGAAAGACCTTAGAAGGTAATCTGTGTTTGTAGCTTTCTAAAGACTTAAAAATGAAACTATTAGCGCTATTTTTGTAAAAAAAATAATTGGGAATAGTTACAAAAAAGCCTCCTTCCGATTTTTATTCAGCCTATATTGTTATTTCAGGTCAAAACGCATTATCTTTGTCTACAATCGTTAGCACCTTCCAATTGAGGTATAATACTTGCTCACAGCTAGTTAGTTTAAGAAGTTATTTCAAAACTTGTTGCGCCAGGCTTCGTGTTTGTAAGAGAAGGTAGAAAGCGACAACAAGCTCAAATTTATCCAAATCACTTCGTTTAATAACAAAGTTACTAAGTCGATGAAATTACATCTATATCTAATTGCGTTTTTGCTGCTCGGAACAACTGCTCTGGTTACCGCCCAATCAGCGGATGCATTGATTAATAAAGCCAATAAAAAAGCGAAAGACCTCGAATTTCAAGAAGCCATTTCTTTGTACGAGCAAGCGCTAAAAAAAGAACTAAAACCCGCTGCTTTGTTTACCTTGCCTGATTTGTATCGCAAGGTGGGCAACTGGTTTCAGGCAGAGCAGTGGTATGCCAAAGCATCCCAGCACCCAGAAGCTACGGCGGATATGTTTTACTATTATGGTTTGGCGTTGATTGCCAACGATAAGTTTGAAGAAGCAGAAACGCAATTCAGAAAGTTTAGAGAAATGGAAACCGCACAGTTGCGCGGCCACAATATGATGATTGCTGTGCAACCAACCGTACACCAAGATTTTATGAATGCGGGAGCATTGTACGACGTAGCGCCCGTCAAAGCTATGAACACGCCTTACGATGATATTGGGGGGACTTTTTACGACGATGGCGTTCTTTTTAGCTCGGACAGAGATACGACCAAAATTTCTTCTTACAGAGGGTCTTGGTTGTACAAACCTTATGTACAATCTTATTTCATGCCCGCCGAGATGAAAGACAAGGCGACAAAAACCTTAAAATACGGGAAGCCTGTGCTATTTGGCGATGATTTAAACATGAGCTACCACGATGGGCCTGTGCGTTTTGATGGCAATGACCAAACGGCTTATTATACCGTTTTTGGTACCAATGAGAAAAAAGCCAACCGCCGCGCCAACAGTTTGAACATGCGTATTGCCAGCAGCAAGCGCGTAGGGGAGCAGTGGACAAAGCCCAATACAAAATTACGCCTAAACAGTTCAGAGTACTCGGTGATCCACCCCACGGTGACGCCTGATGGTGATAAAATGTTTTTTGCTTCCGATATCGCAGGGGGCTTTGGAGGGTTTGATATTTACGTAAGTTACAACGAAGGAGGCGAGTGGTCTAAACCTGTGAATCTAGGGCCCGAAATCAACACAGAAGGGGATGAAATTTATCCGTTTTTTGCAATGGATGAGAATTTATATTTCTCTTCGGATGGACAAGCGGGGATTGGAGGTTTTGATATTTATTACT
>CAYUZF010000013.1:29956-30254 GCA_964449615.1 uncultured Aureispira sp. | reverse complement strand
TTATGTGTCCGATTCTTCAGGAACTTATGGCTTTTTGTCTTCGAACCGTGTGCCAGACCGTAAAATGGATATTTATTACTTCAAACGCGTGGCGTTAGAGTCTCAAATTTTGGTGTTTGATAAGGCGACAGGACGCGGTATTGAAGGGGTCAAAGTGGAAAGCGAGTGTTTGCCCAAAAACAAAGAATGGATCACCAATATAGACGGGCGCATCTATGTACCCTTGCCGCTAGAGCGCAACTGTAAATTGATGTTGACTGCCGAGCAGTTTGACGACAAAGAAAAAGAGTTGTCTACT
>CAYUZF010000013.1:27398-29946 GCA_964449615.1 uncultured Aureispira sp. | reverse complement strand
CCTGGATCGGAGTTGTTTATCAATATTCCGCTACAGCTAAAAGAAGCTAAATTTGAGGCGCAAGGGCGCATTATAGATGCCTTTACGGGTGAACCGTTGATGGATGCGACCGTTACCTTAATCAGCGGCTGCGGCGAAGAAAAAGTAACCGTACCTGTTTCTTTTGATGGTACCTACACTGTGCCACTAGAAAAAGATTGTTCGTATGTACTCAAAATAGAGCGAGATGGCTTCTTTACCCATACACAGACCTTTTCGACTACAGGATTGCGTATTTCTAAGACCTTCAAAAGAGACGTGCGCATGCCTAGAGCCGCTGGTACATTCTAAGATACAACCAACCGTATACGACTTATAAATCATGCAGTCATCCCGAACTTGCTTCGGGGTGACTTTTGCATTCAGCTAAACGAAGTTATCCAGAGCAAACAACTTTGCTTTTATCCATTTACTCCACAAGTTCCAATTGTGCTTTTTATTATGCAACGATTTTATACTTTATTTGGCCTGTTAGTGGGCATGATCACTACCATACAAGCACAACACGCCGAAGTAGCGCAAGCCAACACCTACTTCAAATCTTCCTTGTTCAAAGAGGCGATTCCACTGTATGAGGCAGCCCTCCAAAAAGATCCTTACCTGGGAGATGCGATGGTGAATTTGGCAGAGTGTTATTATTATACCAACAAACCTAAAGATGCCGCGCTTTGGTATGCTCGGATTTTGCGCTACGACGGCTACAAGCAATACGCGTTTGATTATGCGAGGGTACTTAAAATGACAGGACAATACAGCGAGGCCAAACGCTGGTTTAGGGAGTCTATGCGCAACAACTCGACGCGGGGCAACCACTATGCTAACTCCTGCGATTTTGCGCTAAAAGCGTCTCCTTTAGACGAGGTATACGCGGTAACGGCCATTCCCGAAATTAATTCTAAAAGCGCTGATTTTGCGCCTACATTTTACAACGGCCAATTAATTTTTGCCTCTTCTCGTTCGATTGCAGTGACCAAAAACGGCGATGTAGCTTGGACGAACGACGCGTTCAACCAGCACTATTTAGCGGAAGCGAATACACAAAGAGCATGGACAGGCGCGCAGGTATTGCGTTCTTACGTGGGCAACGACATCAACGATGCGCCCATGAGTTATGCTCCTACAGAAGATTTGGTGGTCATTACTTCCAACAATTTTATGGATGGAATTCGGCACATAGAAGGAAGTGGGTTGATGATGGATATGTATTTGTACAAAACCAAATCCGTAAAAGAGTGGGATGTAAAAACCCAGCTGTTTTTTCCTTTTAATGCCAATGTAGATACCAAACGTCCGTATTCTACGGGACATCCTTGCTTGGCCGATCAGGGCATGACTTTGTATTTTTGTTCCAACCGGCCTGGTGGCTATGGTGGTTACGATATTTATAAAAGCCGCCGCACGGCAACAGGGTGGAGTGTCCCCGAAAATTTGGGGCATCCTATCAACACCGCAGGCAATGAAATGTCGCCGTTTGTGGATGGCAATGGGCGCTTATATTTTGCTTCCGATTGGCATTATGGTTATGGAGGAATGGATTTATTTACCGTCAATCGTGCGTCTTACGGCTGGGGCGAAGTACAGAATTTGGGTAAAAATGTGAATTCGCCTGCGGACGAGTTGTATTTTATTTTTGATGTGGATCAGAAAATAGGGTACCTGACTTCTAATAGAGCAGGTGGACGCGGGCACGAAGATATTTACCAAGTGCGCCAGCAGCGCGCTTTTCCAAAACGGCAGGTGGCTAACTTGAGCGTGGGGACTAAATTTATTTTAGACAACCGCTATTTTAGACCTGGCGACGGAGAGCTACACAACACCAGCGAACCGCAGTTGTACCACATCTTACAACGTCTAGTAGACAACCCAACGGCTGTTATTCAAATCAACGGCTATACAGATGCGGTGGGTTCTGCTAGTAGTAATTTGGCTCTGTCTAAAGAACGCGCTTCTAGTTTGGCGAGCTTTTTTGTGGAGCGTGGTATCAACAGCAACCGCATCAAAATCGCAGGGTATGGCGAAAGCTTTTTAGTGAATGATTGTGGGGACAACCGTCGCTGTACGTCCGAAGAACGCGCAGAAAACCGCCGATTGGAAGTGGTTGTAGTCGGGCAGTATGTCAACGATGTAATCAACATTACCTACGATGCCGCACCTGCGCCCAATGCCGATAAAATAGTAGAAGACGCGGTGGCTATGGCGGTTGCTCGTAAAAAGGTCGTGTCTCGTTCTTCTTCTTCCAGCACTTCTTCTAGTTCAAAAAGTAGTTACCGCAGACAAGCAGAGCGCAAATCGCATTACGCCATAGGCGATAAAATAGAGGTCGCTAGTGTTTTTTATGAGCATGGCAAATCGAGTATTGACCACCGAAAGTCTCCAGGACTTAAAGAATTGTTGGACATTCTGAACCAACACAAACACGTTGTGGTGGAGATTGGGGCGCATACCGACGCGAGTGGTTCTGCCAAATACAACCGCGAACTCTCTGAAAAACGCGCTATAGCCGTCAAAA
>CAYUZF010000013.1:24886-27388 GCA_964449615.1 uncultured Aureispira sp. | reverse complement strand
TTTAGAAAAGAAAGGCATACCTTCCAGCCGCTTAGTGGCGCGGGGTTATGGGGAGTCGCAATTGCTCAACGGTTGTAAAGACGGGGTGCGCTGTTCCAAAGAAGAACACGCCCTAAACCGCCGTACTGAATTTAAAGTTATAGGGCAAAAAGGATTTAAAGTAGGCGATGTGATCAAAGTAGACCACATCAATTACGAACTGAACAAAGCCAAGCTCGACATGGCTAATTCTCGCGGTTTGGCAGAAGTGATTCAACTGTTAAAAGACAACGAAATCAGTGTAGAGATCCGTTCTCACACCGACTCCAGAGGTTCTTCTTCTTACAACGAAGAGCTTTCTGAAAAACGCGCCAAAGCGGTTTACGACTATTTAGTAAAAAATGGCGTCAACAAATACCGCCTCAAATACAAAGGCTACGGCGAATCTAAATTGCTTAACAAATGCAAAGATGGTGTGCGTTGTTCTAGCAGCGAACATGCAGAGAACCGCCGTACCGATTTTAAAGTAATTGGATTGCGCTAGAAGTGTTTCTGTGGTAAGGGGTAAAATCTTTTGCACCCTATCAAGCGGCTATACCAAAAAAATCCCCCTCTGGAAATCCAGAAGAGGGATCTGCTTATTGAGAGCAAAGAAACACACTAATGTTAATCTTTCTGTAGGGATTCAGGAACTCTAATTTCGTTGACCACACCTAATACATCGTTTTGTGCGTCGCGAATAGTGAATTCTACACGGCGGTTGTATTGACGTCCTAAAGCGGCGTCTTGTCCGTCGGGGTATTCGTTGATTGCGATGGGATCGCTTTCTCCGTAAGTTTTCTCTATAATGTTAGTAGCAGGAATGCCCTGTTGTTTCAAGTACTCAATAGCGGAAGTAGCTCGGTCGTCCGATAATTCTCGGTTGTATTCCTTGGAGCCGTGTGCATCTGTATGGCCATCTACCTCTACTATATAAGAAGGGTTTTGGCGTAGGTAACGCGCCAAGCGATTCAGCTCAAACTTAGCATCGGGGCGCAAAAAAGACTTATCATAATCAAAGAAAATACAACGCAAACTAGGCAAAGTTACAATTTCTACGGTCCTAGCAATGTAGGGCTTAATGGTATTGCCTGTTGCTGTGGGAGCGATGTATTGACAAGTCATGCTGCACTGCGCACGCAGCGCGTCAAAGTCAACCACTCGCGCATTGACAAAGCCGACGGCAAGCACGCGTTTGCGTTTTGTTTCTGCATCTGCTTTGCTGTCTGCGTCAATGTAATAGCGGTAAATGTAATTGTTATCTAATGTTTCATACACATTGGCAATTTCTAAAAAATGGCCATCTTTAACAGGTTCTGCAAAAGCTGCTACTTCTACCGCATAGGTACTGCGTTGAGCTTGTAAGCTAAAAAAAAGAAAGGTAAAGAGGGTGATGAGTATGATTCTTATCATTGTTGCATTTATTTTGTTTGAATAGCTTAGTAGAAAAGGGGAATAGACCACAAGCGTTATAATAGGTTAGCTTTATGGTGCTTACATCCATAAAACGAATCTATTTTTAAAACAAAATAACCTAGTAATTGTTCACTTATTTTTGACCGAATTTTTCTTCGTACAACGCTTTTAACGCCAACATTTCATCGCGGTGTTCTGCAGCAGTCAAGAAATCTAAATCTTTAGAAGCACTCTGCATTTTCTTTTTAGATTGTTCGATGGCTTTGGCCAATTGTTCTGGCCCCATATACTGAACAACAGGATCAGCGGCCAGGTTGTTCGCAATATCGTCAGATTGTAAATAACTTTTGGAACCAACCACTACGGTTTGCTGCATAATTTCCTCTTTGGATTTGTTGATGGTTTGTGGGGTGATGCCGTGCTTTTCGTTGTAAGCTATTTGAATTTTACGGCGGCGTGTTGTCTCGTCTATAGTAGCTTTCATAGAACGCGTAATTCTGTCCGCATACATAATAACCCGTCCGTTGGAGTTTCGAGCGGCGCGTCCTGCTGTTTGCGTCAAAGAACGTTCATTTCTTAGGAAACCTTCCTTATCTGCATCTAAAATAGCCACCAGTGCTACTTCAGGCAAATCTAAGCCCTCTCGAAGCAGGTTAATCCCAATCAGCACGTCGTAGACTCCCAAGCGCAAATCCCGCAAAATCTCCACCCGTTCCAGGGTGTCAATATCCGAGTGGATGTATTGGCATTTAATATTGAGGCGAGACAGGTATTTAGACAATTCTTCCGAACTGCGTTTGGTAATGGTGGTAATCAAGACCCGTTGGTCTAGTTTGATGCAATTGTCAATTTCTTCCAGTAGATCATCAATTTGGTTGATGCTGGGACGAACGTCAATTTCGGGATCTAATAGCCCTGTTGGGCGAATAATTTGCTCTACGATGGCTCCTTCGGTTTGTTGCAACTCGTAGTCCGCAGGCGTAGCACTCACATATAGTACTTGATTGGCCAAGCTTTCAAATTCATTGAAATTAAGTGGGCGGTTGTCGTAGGCAGAGGGAAGACGAA
>CAYUZF010000013.1:10029-24876 GCA_964449615.1 uncultured Aureispira sp. | reverse complement strand
ACCAGCGTGGTTGTACGGGCGCGGTCACCGCCATACATGGCTCTAAACTGTGGCAGCGTAACGTGGCTTTCATCAATAATCATTAAATAATCATCGGGGAAGTAATCCAGCAAACAGAACGGACGCGCTCCTGGTTGACGCCCATCAAAAAAGCGCGAGTAATTCTCAATTCCCGAACAATAGCCCAACTGCCGCATCATTTCTAAATCTAAGGTAACGCGCTCTTGAATGCGTTGCCCTTCTTCGTATTTGTGTTCTTCATTAAAAAACTCAATCTGCTCGTGCAACTCGTCTTCGATGTTGCGGATGATGCTCTGCATCTTGTCTTTTTGAGCAACGTACAAATTGGCGGGAAAAATAGCAATGGCGTCCAATTTCTCTATGCTCTTACCCGACGAAATTTCAATGCGCTCAATCTCTTCAATTTCATCTCCCCAAAAAGTAATGCGGTAGCCGTCTTCGGTGTACGGCAAGTTGATGTCGACACTGTCCCCCCGCACACGGAAGGTACCCCTGCTAAATTCAATTTCTGTTCTAGAATACAGACTGTCGACCAACATATACAGCAGTTTATTGCGGCTCAGTACCTGCCAAGTCTTTAGGCGAATGACACTGTTTTTATAATCGTCAGGATTGCCCAAACCGTAGATACAAGATACCGAAGCCACTACAATGATGTCCCGCCGCCCCGAGAGCAGTTGAGAGGTGGTGCGCAAGCGCAACTTGTCGATTTCCTCGTTGATGGCCAAATCCTTCTCAATGTAGGTATTGGTGGCCACCACGTAGGCTTCGGGTTGGTAGTAGTCGTAATAAGAGACAAAATATTCCACCGCGTTGTCTGGAAAAAACTGCTTGAACTCTCCGTAGAGTTGCGCGGTCAGCGTTTTGTTGTGCGAAAGGATGATGGTAGGGCGTTGCGTTCGTTCGATGACATTGGCCATTGTAAACGTCTTACCGGACCCTGTGACGCCCAATAAACATTGCGCTTGCTCCTTGCCTTCGATACCTTCTACCAATTTGCCAATTGCCTGCGGCTGGTCGCCTGTCGGTTTAAAAGGAGAGTGCAGTTTGAATTTCATTGTTGTGTGGTGTTTGTATGAAATAAGATAGCAACAGCTACGAAGTGCAAAAATAAAAAATGCCCTTCTATATAGAAAGGCATTTTTTAAATCTTTTATGTAGGGAGGCGACTATTTTTGCTCCGCTACCAAAGTTGCTTTAACTGTTTTCTGCTCAACAGCAGCGCTTGTGTTTTTCTCCGCAGCAGCTTTTGATTTGGTACAAGTTTTTGCACCTGCCTTAGATTTACAACAAGATTTAGTAGTAGTAGTTGTAGTTCCACTTACCGCAGTTGCTTTTGCATCGGTAGTAGATTTAGAACAAGCTTTGCCAGCAGTACTCTTAGAGCAAGCTTTGCCAGCTGTTTTTGATTTGCAACAAGCTTTAGTAGTAGCGGTGCTTACAGTAGAAGCAGTAGCTGTTTTTGATTTGGTGCAAGTCTTAGTAGTTTTCTCGGCAGCAGCAGCTTTAGCAGCAGCGTGTGGGCAACCTTGAGCAGAAGCTGTACCTACAGCAACAAAAGCAAAAAGAACGAAAAGCAAAAATAAATTTTTCATAACTTATTGGATTAAACGTTTTTAATAGAAAGAATGTAGTAGACGTGGGTCAATCACAAATTACCACAAAATCAATAATAATGCAAATTAAACGTCTCCTTAACAAAACAATAAGAGAACGTATTTTCTTTGGGCTATAATTAACGACTCTTAACAGTCTTTGTGTTGGTAAGTCGTTGATAACGTTGGACGAATGTCTATTTCTTGAGCTGGGCAATGATGTCGCTGTTGCCGTAAACCATATCCCCTAAATTCACTTTGAGGTCGGCATCCAAAGGCAAGAACAAATCCACCCGAGAGCCCAATTTAATAAAACCCATGTCTTCTCCCTGGCGCACTTGGTCGCCTACTTGGAGGTAATTGACGATGCGGCGCGCCAAAAAGCCTGCAATTTGACGCATTACCAAACGCTGCCCATTGGGCAAATCGTATGCAATGGTAGTGCGCTCATTTTCGGTAGACGCCTTAGGGTTCCAAGCCATTAGAAATTTACCAGGATGGTATTTGCTGTAAGCAATGCGACCACTACTGGGGTTGCGATTGACGTGTACATTGAGGGGCGACATAAAAATAGAAACCTGAATGCAAGGCTCGTTTAAGAATTCACTCTCTGTAGTCTGCTCAATTACAACTACTTTACCATCCGCAGGCGCGTAGATTATGGCGTCGTTCTGTTGGGCGATAGGGCGTTTGGGATTGCGAAAAAATTGCAAAATAAACACCAATAAAACAACCGCTAGAACGATCAGCAATATCCGAATCACCAGTAACTCGGCGGGGACAAAAAGCAGCGCAGCGGCCACCAATAGGGCGGCAATACTGCCTATTATTACTATAGAAGGCGTACCTTCTTTGTGAAAACGCAACATAAATTGGATTGAATAAGAACAGGTAGATCTGCCCAATGAAATAGATTGTGATGACTAGAACAGCAATTTGTAAAAGATGTTTTTGAAGGCTGTCTGCCAAAGGGCAACAAATATAGCATTTTATTTAGCAACAGCTAGGTCTATTATTTGTCATAATTGAGCTAGAAGGCTAGCGTTTGGGCGGTTTGTAGAAGCGCAAAAACTGCTGGGGATCGCTTTCCTTCAACGTTTGTTGCAATACTTGCAAGTCGATAGCGCGTGCCGTAGCTTTGGGTTGTGTTTTTTTGAGTTCTCGCCGCCAATGCGCCACATAGCTGCGCACCATTTTAAAGCCCAACCACGAACCGCTGTTGCCTGGCAAATCCAATTGAGGTTTAAAAGGGCCTTTGGTGACGTATTTGCTGATGCGCTTGGTTTCGCTCTCGTACATTAATTCCTCGTTGCTCAAATACTCGTAGAGTTTCAGTTCTCCTTTGCGCATGTACGCCATTTGGAAACTTGAAAACCCAAATTTTAAACTGTCGGCTACTTCGGGCAACAAAATATCCGATAAATAAAACACTTTACCGTTGTAGAGCATCTGGTCAATTAAATGACTGCCGCCTGCCTCGCCGTAGCGCATCATTAAGTTTTGCGCAACCGCGTCGGCAGCTTTGGGAACCAAATGCTCCCGCGTACACGTGCGCTGGTCGTAGAGCGGAATTTTTAGAAAGGTGTAAGGAGGGTAACCTTCGCCCAATGCCATATCCAACGGCAAGCCCACAAAGCCCGCCTCCAACAAGGCAAAACGGTCGCCGTGGTAGTCCGACAAATAGGTATAGGCTTTGTCTAAAGGGGGTTGTTCTGGAAAGTAATAACTGTAATACGTACTCAAATCCCGCAGTTGTGCTTCTACTTCTGGCAAGCTGTCAAAAACCTGTTGGATGGTATCGTAGGTGTAGCGCGTGTCGGGGTGGGTTAGAAAACCTTTGGCGCGTTGTGCTCCTACTGGCGACAGGGAGGCGTTGAGGAACGTACGCAGATAGCCTTCCGTAAAATCGGGGTAGCGCGTTTGCAGTTGTTCCAAACTCGCTAAGATTTGGGAGGTGTCTACATCAAAAAAGGCGCGGTCAAAGCGCAACAGTTCCATAGAGGCGTTGATGCCTTCGGTATTGGGGATGTATTGGCGTTCGACTACTGTAGACTCGCAAGAAGAAAATAGCCCAGTTAGAACGCTCCAAAGAAAAAAAGCATTCATTATTTTGGGGGTTTGCATATTGTTTGTGATTTTGTTTTTGAATAGCTGATAAAAAGAATTTTAGGGTAGAAACAGGAACCCAGGCAAATAAGCGCTGCTATAGAAATAATTCAAACGTTTAACAACAAGATGCGGCTTACACTGTTCTGATTCCGTCAAGGCTATCCTGTAAGTATACTAATCTCCCTTGCAAACGTACAGTAAAGCGAGCAAGTTTTAAACAACTTCTTTATTCAATCATTGTGAAATGGACACAGGACTCAATTTAAACCTTCGGTAATTCCATTTCCTTACAAAAAGACTTCTTATGTTAAGAAAAACCACTTTAATAACGATGGTACTCGCCTATGTAGTATCTGCCGAAGCGCAGGGGCTTAAATTTGGCGTTCATGTAGATCCTTTTCTTTCTTTTTTGACCAGTGATTATGCCAATGTAGAGCCAGCAGGCGCTAATTTTGGTACTGGACTCGGCGTAGAAGCCGCTTATGAATTTGATGCTACGGGAAATTATGCGTTGACCTTTGGAGCAGATTTTAGCCTCAACAGCGGCGGTACACTGCTGTACGAATATGGCGGTAATGTATTGCCCAATACAGAATTTGACAACCGTGCTTCATTTACCAACAACAGCGGTGAAGTACCTGCGTCTGCTACGGGCATTCCCTTACAAGCGTTTACCAAAATCAACCACCGTGTTAATTATGTGGCCATTCCAATCGGTTTGAAGCTGAGAACCAATGAACTCGGCGACAGCTATATGCGAGCATTCTTCCACATTCCCGTTGTGCAAATTATGATGCCCGTATCGGCTGGCGCCAAAATATTTGCCCCCGATGCCAGCGCACCCGGCTATTTGGATGACAATACCAACGACCGTTACGCGGTTGCTCAAGACGATGAATTTGTAACGGAGCGCAGTGTTTGGAGAGATATGACGCCTTTGCAAATTTCTTTGGGGGCAGGTGCAGGAGTAGAAATTGCGCCCAATTCGGACGGTGGTTTGAGCATTTATGCTGGTATTTATTACCACCACGGAATTTTGGATGTTACAGGCGGTTTTGCAGGACAAACCACTTTTAGCTCTCCAGAAAACCCTGGAACGGCCATAGACGAGACGCAAGAGCGCAATCCAAGAAACTCACAGCACAACATTGGGCTGCGTTTGGGGGTTGTTTTTTAGAACATTTGATTAGAAATAAAATGGCTCCGTTGGAGGCATTTCAGAGTAGGAGGGCACAAGCGAGCATAGCCGAGTTGTGGCCTCCTACTCCTATTTTAAGACCAATCCAACACCTCTTCTTCCGAAATAAAAACAAAATCTCGCTCCGCAACCGCGCCAAACTGCTCTGGATAATCGCCCAATAAAATATGGGTGGTCGAAGTTTGAATCTCATTCGTGATTTTCCAGCCTTGTACTCGGAGGGCATCCAAATGGCTGCGTACTGCAAACGATACCAACCCCAAAACGGCAACGGCGGAATGCTTCGTGGCCTTAGCAGCAGGCGACAAATGCAGCAAGCGCTGGCGAGCCAGCTCCCGAATAGCAGCGTGTTCGTGCCTCAACCCCTCAAATAACTCCAAAGTACTCAATTGCCCCAAAGCCGCTAAATCTTGCAAATCAAACGCCAAAAACAAACGCTGTTCTTTTGGAGAGGCTTGCAGCAAACCGTGTTGTACAAGCGCTTCCAGCTGTACCAACGGCTTGGAAGCATTCCCGCCCACACTCAAATATTCCAGCGCTGGCAAAGCTTGTAGAGTAGCAGAGAGCTGGGGAATCTTCCAGGGGTTGTCTTGAATGTATAGCCGTTTGAGTTGCTGGAGTTGGGTAAAACTGGTTGGCAAAGTAGTCAACTCGTTGTTGGTGAGGTGCAAGATTTCCAATTGTGGAAGTTGTTCCCATTGGTCGGGCAGCGCAGTCAAGTGGTTGTTGTCCAAATTGAGTTCTTGCAATGCTTGGACTTCAAAGACCGCTGAGGGGACTTGAGTGAATTGCTGGTTGTTCAAGTCTAACGTAACGGTACCCGTGTGTCGTCTTTTGAGGAGTTTGGGTAAAACGGCTTTTTGAACAGAAAGAGAGCCAAAACGGAATACAAAGGGCGCTAGTCTTTCTTTGCTGTTGGGGCCATAAGAAGATACCTGTGCTAGTGCTTCCGCTAATTCTTGGCAACTGAGCTGGCTCTGTTGTATGGCTGGATAATATTTTTCAAAAAAAATGGGTATCGGGAGGCGCGTCCACTCCAACAAAGGAGGCAAAGCCACTAGAGCGGGGGCATGCTGTTGTATGCTGCGTGCTACTTCGCGGGCGGTCTCGTTGTTTTGTTCCCAGTAGGTGCGGTACCAAATCCAATACAGCACTGTAGTCAGTCGTTCATCCCAACCCTGGCTTTTGAACAGCTCATAAGCCAACAAAACATTCCCTACATCAGCGTGATAAGCTAATTTTTTGAGTTGGAGAATGTCGGAGGAAGTATAAGGCATAGCGCTTACAAAAAGATAAAACTATTCGTGAAAAAAGAAGTTTACAAAGACAACACAAGTGGTATTGGTTGGGTAGAGGGGAATTTCAAAAGTAAACAAAACTATAGAAATTGACAAAATAAACTTCTTCGGCTTATCTTTACCCGCCTCTGATAACCGTTAACAAGAGCTCCGCTTCCCTTTCTTCCTACCAGAACAATGATCATGAAAAACATAGTTGCCATTCGTTTGCTGCTGCTGGCGAATTTTATTTCGGGTATCGCACAAGGGATTAGTATGATTTCTATCCCCGCCTATTTTGCGCAAAGCGGTCAATCCAATTGGTTCAACGTAGCTTATGCCATCATTACGGTAGCAAGTTTGTTTACTACGCTTTACGGGGGAACAATCATTGACAAATACAACCGCAAAACCATCTTTTTGGTGCTCAATCTTGTTAATGGAACGGCCATTGGAATTATTGCTTACTTGGTGGCTAATGATTTAGTGGCAACGAACGTACTAGCCGCAAGTGTGTTTGCCCTGACTTTTCTAAATTATAACCTGCACTATCCTTGTTTCTACGCATTTATGCAGGAGATTACAGAACGAAAACATTACAACAAAATTGCTTCTTATATAGAAGTACAAAGCCAACTGGCTACCGCACTGGCAGGAGCCACTGCAGCCTTGTTGATTGGAGGTGGTTTGGAGACGCCGTGGTTCAGCATAGTGTTGGAGCCGTGGACTTTAGACAAGGTGTTTGCGTTGGATGCGACCACTTATTTTGTGGCGTTGTTCATCATCTACATCATTCGGTACGTGCCCATTTCTACCCGCGAAGAAGAAGTGGGGTCGGTTTGGAAACGCCTACACGCAGGCTACCAATATTTGACCGATCGCCCCTATGTGTTTTTGTTTGGCATAGTGACCCACGCGGTATTTGTAGTAACTCTTTTGCACGTTTTTAATTTTGCGCCGCTCTACGTAGCACAGGTACTTGAAGAGCCTTCCCAGGTATTTGCAATTTCCGAGCTGTTTTATTCGTTGGGGGCGATTACCGCAGGGGTGGCCATTCACAAAATATTTGGCAACATGGCCTTTGTCAAAGCCATTATTATTTTGATGGGAATCACTGTTTTAGAAATGTTAGGGCTGGTTGTCTTGCCTGTTGTTTGGGTGTTTTATGGCATTTCGCTGCTGCTGGGCTTGACCAATGCAGGCATTCGGGTAATTCGAGTGTCCTACCTGTTCCAAGTGTTGCCCAACCAAGTTATTGGGCGCGCCAACAGCATCTTTTTTATTACCAATGTCTTGGCGCGAATTTTCTTTTTGACCCTGTTTAGTTTGGCCTTTTTTCACCGCGATGGGCATGTGGTGTATGCGTTTATGACCATGGGCGTTTTTCTCTTGGTGTGTATATTAATTTTGATAATTTTTTATCAACGGATTGTTGCCGTTCGGGAGCAGTAGGAGGCAAACGCCCGTTGCCCCTACTGCTCCCGACACCTTACGGCGTTGCTCTAACTTCTTCGGCGCGTTTTTCGGCTTGATCGCTGGCTCTTTTGGCGCGGTTGATGCGTTCTTCGGCCAACTCGATGCGGGCTTCTGCGATGCGGATGCGTTCTTCGGCTAATTTTATTTTGGTGGCGGTGGCGGCACGAGCACGGGCTTCGGCTAATTCTCTAGCGGCGGCTTCGGCCAACAGGCGGGCATTGCGTTCTTCTACGGTTTCTTCGGGATCTACTTCCACTTCTTCTTCTACAGGAATCTTTTTGCCTTTGGCGCGGGCTTTGGCCATATCGGCCAACCGCTGGGCTTCTGCGGCAGCTAGGCGCGCTTCTTTGGCTAGACGCTCGGCATCTTCGGCACGGGCAATGGCGGCCAATTCTTTGGACAAGGCATCTGCTACAATAATTTTAGCAAGCGCTTCGGCCTCGGCGGCTTTGGCGCTGGCTTCTTTGCGTTTGGCCTCTAGTTCTTTGGCGCGGGCTTCGGCTTGCTTGGCGCGGGCTTCGGCTTCTTTGGCCTGTGGCGTACCTTGGGCAGCTTCTGCCGCTTGGGCAGCCTCTTTAGATTTGGCTTCGGCTTCTATAGAAGCGAGTTCGGCCTCTTTGGCACGGGCGCGGGCTTCTGCGGCTACTACGGCGGAATATTTGGCGCGTTCGCCTGCGCGCTCGGCGGCCACTTCTGCTTTTTCCGCTTTGCTGGTAGCGCGTTTAGCCTCGGCGATAGCGCGCAAAGTCCAATCGGCTTCCGAAACATAAATGGTGGCGTAATCTGGCCCCAAACGGCGCAATTTCATACGGTTGCTGCGGTTGTCTCCAATGGGGTTTCGGGTCAATTCCAATTGGCGCAGGGCAAAAAGCGGGTGTGGCATGCCCTTTTCTTTGTAAAAACATTCTGGAAGCTTTTTCAACTCGTTGTCTTTTAAAAATAAGTACGCCAAGTTTTCCAATTCACAAAGTTCATCGGGTAATTTGCTCAGTTTGTTGTGGTCCAAACTTAAAATGATCAACTTGTCCAACAAGCCTACTGTTGCAGGTATTTTAGTGATGTTGTTGTGTGATAAATAAAGGCGTTTCACCTTCTTTAAAAAGTTTAAACTATCGGGCAAATCGTCGATCAAATTGTTGTTGGCAGCAAGGGTTTCTAAGCTGGATAAACCTTCAATGCAAGAATCTGGGATGCTGGTGATGACGTTGTTTTGTAAAAACAACACTTCTAATTTTCGCGCTTTCGCAAAACAGCTGGGAAATTCCTTGAGTTGGTTGTGCTGCAAATAGCATTCGGTTAGCAACTTCAATTCCCGAATGGTGCCTGGAATTTCGCTGAGTTGGTTGTGGTCTAAATCTAAAATGCGCAATTTTTTCAACAAACCAACAGACGCAGGCAAGACTTTTAAATTGTTTTCTGATAGGTGCAACTCTTCCAATTGATTGAGCAAACCCACGCTTTCAGGAATCTCACTAATCACATTCTGACCCAAATACAAATGCTTCAAATTGGCGAGTTGTATGATGGGCTTTGGAATAGAACGCAGGTTGTTGTTGGCCAAATTGAGGGTAGTCAAAGCGCGGTTGGAACCAATGCTGCTGGGCAATTGGGTGATTTGATTGCTGCCTGCATGCAGGACTTTTAACTGCTGTAAATTGCCCATATTTTCGGGCAGGCGGTTGATTCTATTTTTATCAACGTACAATTCTTGTAACTCCGTGAAATTAGTCAGGCCATCGGGCAGATCCATAATTTTATTCTCACTCAAAATCAACAAGCGCAGCTTCGTCAACTGCTCAAAACTCGGCGGCAAAGCGCGAATGTCGTTGCTGTCTGCGCGCATAATTTCTAAGTTTTGCCAATTGCCAAGTTGGTTGGGCAAGGTCTTCACTCGGTTGTTCTGAAAAGTTAAAACTTGTAAGGCTTGCAGCGCTTCTAAATGATCGTCCAAAATTTTGACTTGGTTGTTTTCTAGGCGCAATTCTTCCAAAAAGGTCAAATATTGGAGACTGCTGGGCAACTCTTTAAGTTGGTTGTTGTTGAGGTGCAAGACGCGCAAATTCGGTAAGCGGTTGAAGATGTCGGGAAGGCGTTGCAGGTCGTTAAACGACAAATCTAAGTAGACCAATTTGGGCAAATACTGTAAGCTGTCTAAGGTATAATACACTTTGCTATTTTCGAGGCGTTTTACTTTCTCGCGATAACTGGCCACCTTTTTTTCTCGGTTGCTGATGCGGCCGCTCCCACTGCGCACTTGGTTGATGGTATCTTGCAAACGGCTGATTTGGTCGTCAATAGCTGCTAGACGATCCCCCATGCCGCGCAGTTTGAGTTTGTAAACCTCGTCGGGTTTTTCTAGCGCCAACCGCATAGAAGTGAAAACGTATTTTCTCTTGAGGGCAATCTCTAATTCTTTGGGCTCCAAGACTTGCGCTTGACTAGAAAGGACGTAACTCAAGCAGTACAAGACGATGAAAAGAACTCTCATGATAGCAAATGATTTTGTCAGTAATTTGAAAATGACGGTGTAAGTTGTGGTGCAAAACAACGCTTGAAGCCGCAGCAAATAAGCCTCTAAAAAATACAACGCAGCGAATTGCTGCGTTTTAGCCCCCCTAAAATATCAAAAAAAAAGGGCTTCAAACAACAATGCCTTACAAATACCTAATAGAGCTTACTTTTTTCTGACAGCAGGTTTCACAACCGTTCCCTTTTGGGCCTACTTCTTCTTCCCAACTTCCCTACCTGTCAACCAACAACAAGCCCTCGACAAGCACAAAAAAGTAGAAAAAAAATAGTATGTTGCAGGTAAATTCAAACCAAGACCACGCAGAAAAGCAGCGGTAACCCCTCTTAACTGTGTTGTTAGTACTTTTGTTATGAAACAACTTCTTCCAATACTCTGGATAGCTATTGGCCTACTTCTGTTGTCTTTTATTGGTGTAAAAAACCACCCGATCAAAGACAATCGAATGGTAATTGTCAAACATCGGCCGAGCTGGCACGTAGAGTTTTATTCGCCTATAGGCAATTCCAAAAAAATGATGGAGGAACTATCGCCCGAAGAACAACGCCAAGAGCAGTTGTATCGGCAATATGTTCGCCGCTCCGAGCCACATACGATTGACAACATTGCGCTTTTGTTTTTTCAAGTCGGCCTTTATCTTATTGTACTCAATTTATTGAAGTTGATTTTCTTTCGTCGAAAATACCGCTTTAAATTAGGGCGGTTTATATCCCTCAACATACTGGGCTTTGCCGTGGCATTGGGTTTGTACCAAATTTATTGGAGCAAAGAAATGGATTTGTGGGTAGTCGTCGCGCTGCAAACCACGCTCAACTTGTTATTAATTTTCCCACGCTTGCGCAAAAACGCCCGCTAGCGGGCTATTATTTTTTTTTATTATAGTAAGAATGAACAACAATCAACAACCCAACCAGCTTATCCACGAAACCAGTCCTTACCTACAGCAACACGCTTACAACCCTGTGGAGTGGTATCCTTGGGGCGAGGAAGCCTTAAAACGCGCTCAAGAGGAGGACAAACCTATTTTGGTGAGTATTGGTTATTCTACTTGCCATTGGTGTCATGTAATGGAACGAGAATCGTTTGAAAACGAGCAGATTGCAGCATACATGAACGAGCATTTTATCAATATTAAAATAGACCGCGAGGAACGTCCCGACTTGGATGCGATTTATATGGATGCGGTGCAGCTGATTCAGAATGGGCAAGGCGGTTGGCCGCTCAACTGTTTTTTGTTGCCAAATAAAAAGCCCTTTTTTGGCGGCACCTATTTTCCACCGCAACCCGCCTACCAGCGCGCTTCTTGGCCGCAAGTACTTGAGAACATTTCTAAAGCGTACCGCGAACGCCGCAGCGACGTCGAAGCACAAGCCGAGCAGCTCTTGAGTTATATGAACAAAGCGCAAGGACAACTGCAACCCCAAGCTACTGCCGAACTCAAGCCCGACCGCACACAGCTAGACGCTATTTTTGAGCGTTTGCAAGAAAATTTTGATACGACAAATGGTGGTTTTGGCGGGGCGCCCAAGTTTCCTGGAACAATGGCTTTGGAGTATTGTTGGCGCTACCATTTAGCAACGGGTAGTGCCGCTGCGCGCACGCACTTGTTGCTGTCGTTGGATAAGATGTGTCGGGGAGGAATTTACGACCATTTGGGCGGTGGATTTGCCCGCTATACCGTAGATGAGCGTTGGTTGGTACCGCATTTTGAGAAAATGTTGTATGACAATGCTTTGTTGGTAAGTCTGCTGGCCAAAGGCTACGAATTGAGTCATAAACCTTTGTACCGCCAACACATCATGGATACTTTAGCATGGGCAGCGCGCGAAATGAAAGCCCCAGAAGGGGGGTTCTATTCTGCTTTGGATGCCGATTCAGAAGGCGTAGAAGGGAAATTCTACGTTTGGTCGAGGGCAGAAATCGAAGAAGTCTTGGGAGAGAATGCCGAAATTTTTTGTCGGATATACGATGTGAGTACGTCGGGCAACTGGGAAGGGCAGAACATTCTAAATCTACCGCATGCTTTAGAAGCAGTTGTCGCACAATTGGATGTGGATCAAAAGCAAGCCGCAGAGTTGGAACAATTGCTGCGCGAGAGCCGCGCTTTGTTGTTGGCGGCTAGAGCCGACCGCATTCGACCCAGCCTGGACGATAAAATCCTGCTGGATTGGAATGCCATGTTGGTCACAGCGCACGCCAAAGCCTACCGCGCACTGGGCATCGAAGACTATTTGGCGCAAGCCCAAACAACAATGGATTTCTTATTGGAAGCGTTTAAGGTAGCAGGAGAGGAATGGGCATTGTACCACAGTTACCACAGCGGACAGGCCAAGCAGTTGGCTTTTTTGGATGATTATGCGTTGTTGATTGAAGCCTTGTTGGAATTGTATCAATGTACGCAGGAGACGCGCTACCGAGCGTTGGCCGCATCTTATACCGACTTTGTCAACCAACAATTTTGGGATGTGAAACAGCAGGCCTATTATTTTACGGCGGCAGCCCAGCAAGATGTGTTGTTGCACCGCAAAGCTATTTACGACGGTGCAACACCTTCTGGAAACAGCGTAATGGTACACAATCTACAGCAGTTGGGCGTGTTGTTGAACAACAGCGACTACCGAGAAAAAGCGGCTCAACTCTTGGCCTTGCTGGACGATAATATTCGCAAATATCCCTCTTCGTTTGGCAATTGGGCTTCTGCGCTGTTGACAGCAGTTTATCCCATCCGAACGGTTGCTATTTTAGGAAAGGAAGCCCCTAGCGCCCACCGTATTTTGTTGCAACAGCCGCTACTCAATGTTTATTTTGATGCCGATGAAGCTTCTAAAAAAGTAGCCGACGAGCGCGCCGATTTACAATTGGTCATCTGTGAGAATTTTGCTTGTGGCTTGCCTATAGATACTGTACACGACGCCCTAGAAGTACTAAAACGATAAGGATGAGAATAGCGGTGAACACGCGGTTTTTGATGGAGGGAAAATTGGAAGGGTTGGGGTGGTTTACACACGAAACCATGAAGCGTTGGGTAGCGCAATATCCCGAACATGAATTTATTTTTATTTTCGATCGCCCTTTTTCTGAGCAGTTTATTTTTGGAGAAAACGTGACTGGAGTGGTTGCTTTTCCACCTGCGCGGCATCCGCTGTTGTTTTATTGGTGGTACGAATGGAGTATTCCGCGTATTTTGCGCCAGCACAAAGCCGATGTTTTTGTATCCCCAGATGGATTCATGTCCTTGCGAACCGCTGTTCCCACTCTAATGGTCTTGCACGATATTGCTTGGAAACATTTTGAAGGCCACGTCAATTTTAGCACCTTTCAATATTACAACCACTACGTGCCCAAATTTGTACAAGCCGCAGGACGTATTGCCACCGTTTCGGAGTATTCCAAACAAGATATGGTGCAGTATTTTGGAGCCGATCCACAAAAGATAGATGTGGTTTACAACGGCAGCCACGAGCGCTATCAACCCTTAGAGCAAGCAGAAAAAGAAGCGGTGCGCGCCCAGTACAGCGAGGGGCAACCCTATTTTTTATACGTTGGCTCTATTCACCCGCGCAAGAATGTAGCGCGTCTATTAAAAGCCTTTGACCAATTTAAAGAGGCTACCCAATCGCCCTTAAAAATGCTTGTTGTAGGTAGAAAGATGGGCAAAGGCAGTCCGCTAGAACAATTATTGCCTACCCTAACACATGCAGCTGATATTTTATTTCTAGGGTATTTGTCAACCGATACCCTTCCGAAAGTGGTGGGCGCTGCTTATGCCCTGACTTATGTTTCTCTTTTCGAAGGCTTTGGAATTCCCTTGCTAGAGGCGCTGTATTGCGATGTGCCCAGTATTACTGCCAAAACCTCTTCCATGCCCGAAGTAGTGGGAGAGGCAGGGCTGTTGGCCGATCCTACTTCTACAGAAGACATCGCTCAAAAAATGCAGCAGCTTTGGCAACAACCCGCTTTGCGCCGAGCGCTGATAGAAAAAGGCCGCCAGCAACGGCAGTTGTTTTCTTGGCAACAGACCGCTCAAAAACTCTGGAAAAGCTTAGAATTGTTATTAGAACAATCCCCTGCTTAACCCCGTTCTCATACTAAGAAACCCATTTAATAACGGAGGTACGTAGAAAATTATTCACAAAAAAGGGCACTTATTGCAACAATGTTGCGGTAAGGTTGTATATTTGTAGCATCCACAGAGGTAAAACTGCTCGTATGCAGTTGTTTCTTTTATGTTTATTTTTACAAAATCATCTCTTATGCGTACTTATTTATACCCCGTTGCTGTATTAGCAGTATTGTTTACCCTAACTTTTAGCGCTTGTCAAAAAGATCCACACGATCACAACGATGAAGAAGTCATTACCAGTTTGGTTTATACCTTAACTCCTATAAGTGGTATGGGGACTTCGGTTGTAACCTTCACTTTTTCCGATGAAGATGGGGATGGTGGTGATGCGCCCGTAATTACCAATGGCGTTTTGACACAAAATACCCTCTACAGTGGGGTGATTACTCTTTTTAACGAAAGTGTAAAACCAAGCGAAGCTGTTCATACAGAAATAGAAGCGGAAGACGAAGAACATCAATTTTTCTTTGAAGACAATTTGAGCCAGATGACCATTATGTACAAAGACCAAGATGGAGATG
>CAYUZF010000013.1:9360-10019 GCA_964449615.1 uncultured Aureispira sp. | reverse complement strand
TAATCCTCTTGGTTTGAAAACAGAAGTGGAAACGATGGGAGCCGAACAAGGTGAATTGACGATCATTCTCAAACATGAACCCAACAAATCCGCTACTGGAATCAGTATTGGAAATTCTGGGGTAGCTGGTGGCGAAACCGATATAGAAGTAAAATTTAATGTGTCCGTTCAATAATATATTGACGGTCATAGCATTGCTTTGGGGCGGTAGTATCGCCTCGGCAAGTGCTTGCACTACGCCCTTAAGGGGCTATGTCAAGGAAGCCAACAGCCAAGAGCCGTTGGCTTTCGTGACGGTGGTGGTACCCCAAACAGGGCAGGTGGCTTACAGCGACAGCTTGGGCTATTTTGAAGTGTTGCTGGCTTGCGAAGGAACGCAAGAGTTGACGTTCAGTTACGTCGGCTACAGCGATTATAATTGGAAGGTGACGTTGCCCGTTGATAGCGTTCCGATCTTGGAATTGCAACCCAGCAGTATTTTAATTAAAAAAGTAACCGTTACGGCGGTACAAGCACCCAAAGAAAGCTACCGTCCAGCAGGGTTGGACGAACAGGCCATCGGCGACCGTGCTTCTAGTAATCTTGGCAATTTGTTGGAAAATCTAGCAGGGGTGAGTACGCTCAAAAACGGTAGTACCATCGCCAAACCAATTGTACAG
>CAYUZF010000013.1:0-9350 GCA_964449615.1 uncultured Aureispira sp. | reverse complement strand
ATGGCAACCGTTTGACACTACTCAACAACGGAATAGCGCAGAGCGGGCAGCAGTGGGGCAATGATCACAGCCCAGAAATTGATCCATTGGTATCCAGCAACATTCAATTGCTGCAGGGGGTTGGCAGTTTGGAATACATGGGAGCCAATACAGGAACCGTGGTGTTGCTTTCGCCAAAAGCCATTGGAAAAGCCGAAGATTGGCATTTTCGAGGGCGGTACTTTCTGGAATCTAATGGCTGGACAAACGGACTGCATCTAGCGGCTCAGGGCGCTACCCCTCTGCTGTCTTGGCGGGTAAACGGCACCTACCAGCGTGGGGGCGACAAGCATACGCCCGATTATTGGCTAACCAATACAGGCCAACAAACCGCTAGCGGTTCTCTACAGTTGGAACGACGGTGGTCGCCTCAATTGAGCAGCACCTTATACGCCAGTTCTTTTTACACGGAGTTGGGGGTGTTGCGCGGAACACACATTGGCAATTTGACCGACTTAAACGCTGCTTTTCAGCGCGAAATTCCTTTTTATACCCAACCCGATTTTAGTTACAAAATTCAAGCGCCCAAACAACGCGTACAGCACCATTTGATAAAACTGCAAACGGAACATCAAGTACAGGCGCATCACAAATTAAGCTACACCTTATCCACGCAACTGAACGACCGCCGAGAATTTGATGTACGTCGCGGCAACCGCACCAAACGACCGACGTTGAGCCTTCAACAATGGACCTATTTTGCAGAAGCACGCCACGATTACCAACCTTCGCCCAGCAAACAGTTGTCTACTGGACTACAACTTAATTTTACAGACAATACGAATCGCCCTGAGACGGGTGTTTCGCCCTTGATTCCCGATTATACCCATGCACGCGTGGGGGCTTTTGCTAGCATGGCAAGAGTGTGGAAGCGCTCTCGCTTGGAAGCAGGCCTGCGCTATGATTTTCACAATCAACATGTAGCGACCATCAGTACCAGTTTTCCTAGAGAAGTGGTGCGTTACCATAATTTATTCCATGCCATCAACGCTGCTGCGTCTTGGAGTTATGCCCTATCGTCCAAACTGGATATGAGTCTCCAAGCGGGCTATTCTACTAGAAATCCTGGTATCAATGAATTATACAGTGCAGGCCTACATCAAGGGGTCAGTGGCATCGAAGAGGGGGATCCTGATTTAAATATGGAACGCTTGGCACAAGGGAGGTTGGGCTTAATGGGAAGGCTATTCAAAGGATTGGCAGTACAAGGAACAGCGTATTATCAATATTTTGACAATTATATTTATTTGCAACCGCAGGCAGAAATGCGCCTGACCATTCGCGGTGCTTTTCCTGTATTTGTATACGAGCAAACCCGCGCCCACATCTACGGAGCCGATCTTGGTTTTGATTGGGATATGAATCCTTACTGGACCGTAGGCAGCCGTTGCAGTTATCTACGTGGAGCCGACTTGGCACAAAAACGTGCTTTGATCAACATGCCGCCCAATAATTGGCAAAGCTACTTGGCGTACCACCTGGAATCCCAATGGAAAATTAATCGGCACAATACCCTAGAAGACTTGGAATTGCGCTTGCAGCACCGCTACGTGGATGAGCTGCGTTATTTATCGGCGGTGCAAGATTTTTTGCCGCCTCCGCCCGCTTATCATTTGTTGGGATTTACTGCTGCGGCTACCATTCAAAGCGAGCAATTGCAAACGCGCTTTGTCTTGCGGGTCGACAATTTATTAAACACGCGTTACCGCGATTATTTAAATCGACACCGCTATTTTGCTGATGCGCAGGGCATCAACGTCGTACTAACGGCCAGCGTATCGCTTGCCCCTCCCAAAGCCAGCTAAAACAACTGCGCCCAGAGCGGTGGCCCCAAGATCAACAATCCTACTAGTGCGGCACCGATAGACGCTAACAATACCGCCGCGGCTGCAATGTCTTTGGCTTTTCCGATAAGTGGGTCGTGTTCAGGCGATACTTTGTCGGCTAAGTATTCTACGGCTGAATTGAGGGCTTCCATTGACAACACCAATGCAATACAAAGCACTAGTAAAGCCCATTCTAACCTCCCCAATTGCAAATAGATTCCCAAAGGAACTACTAAAAGGGTTGCCAATACGTGTACTTGTGCGTTGGGATGTTTCCAAAATAGATCTTTTATTCCTAAGAAGGCCCATTTAAAACTGTGTATACGCGCTTTGAGAAAGGAGAGTAGGGACATGGTTGTTTGTCTGGTGGAAGGATGTTCCAACAAAAGTACAGTAAAAAAGTGATACGGGGACAAGTGGAGTAGGGAAGGGGGGATAGGTAGCGAGGGAGCCCCCTGCTACCTATGGGTTATGCTTTAAAATTTAGCCGCTGGGCAGCCTTTTTTGCGGTGGCGTTGGCGGCGTTGCCATTGTTGCAGGCGTTTTCGCTGCCGTTTGCTCTGTTTGGTGGTCAGTTGTGTTTGCTCGGAGATCAACGGACGATCTGTTTTGGGAATGTGGTACACATTCTTAGGCTGGTAAGGCTCGTTGGCGGCTACAGTGGTGGACGTTGTATTTTTACCGCATTTCTCCTGCGCCTCCAAAGTTGAACTGCCGATGAATAGTAGCAATCCTGAAATAAGACAAGTTATAAAAAAGTGGTTCATACGCAATTTAGTTTTATGTCGATCAATGGGATAGTTATTGCTGCATGGGCAACCCTATGAACAGTTGCTCTACTTAAATAAACGTAACAACAAGATATTATGTCTAGTAGCCATAACGTAAAAATCGAATTTGGTTACGATTTGACGCTTGAAAAACGTTAAAACGCTTCTTTTTTTACTTTATCATAACTGTTTTGCGAATAAAAAAGAGCCGCCCTTTACGCAAAAGACGACTCTAAATCAACGCTATGTTTTAAAAAAAGGTTCTACTGCGCTAACAACTGTCCAGCATGCAAAAACTGCCCATCAGCTTCTAAACGGTAGAAATACAACCCTTTTTGCAAATGCTTGCGCTGCAAAATGATTTCCTGCGTACTTGCATTTTGATGCACGTCGTCTACCAACTGCCCCAACGCATTGTAGACCCGCAGATGCAAGCTTTGGTAGGGAGGTGCGTTTTGAATCCGCAAGGTGGTTGCTTGCTCAAATGGATTGGGAAAGGCCGTAACGATAAGCTGCCCGCGTTCTTCTAGCGCGGGAACCATATTAGACAGAATCGTTCCGCAATTGCTGCGCTGCCTAAAACCGATGCCATAACTCTGCATGCCTGCAAACGGACAAGCCTGATCCATAATAGAAAGGTAAAACCCATTCTCATTCGTCACCAGTAAATCAACTTGTAAGGTCAGTCGGTTGCTGCTTGGCTGCAATACTTGTACTTGTGCATCGGGGTAGCGCTCTTGCAGCGTGGTGTACAAACTATCAATAAACAGCGTATCGGTAGCGGTAGAATCTAAGAAATCCAATCGAAAGGACAAGGTATCGTTTGGACAGTACTCAAACACCGTATTGGTGCCCTGCGATTGCCAACTGCTGCCTGTCCAACGAGACGCTTGCAACAATTGGGGGACGGTTGGATTGGGTGTTGCCGTAGAAGGACTATAGACGATCAGATGACATTGTTTGCGAGTATTACCAATCAATTGTCCATTGCGATACTCTTGGATCAGTATATCAAATTCTACCATCTGAGGTACATTTTCTTTAGCAGTAAAGGTGAGTGTACCTGTAATAGAATTAAAATTAATGGTAGTACCTGCTTCCTCGAACAAAGGTTCGCTTTCGGAGTAGCCTGCGGCCCATACAAAAGGCGTGTTGTAGTCGGACTGACCTGCCTCTATAGAATAAACCAGAGAATCACCATCGGGGTCGTGCGCAATATAGGTGATGGCATACGGTTTTCCCCAATAAGCAGCATCTATAGGAATATCGGTAGTAATGGCCGACTGGTTGCAAACATTGGGATCAAGTACCTGGGCTTCTACATGTACTATGGTTCCCGAAGCTACATTCGTTAGGCTGCCGAGACGGCAACATAGATGGCTAGCAAATCTAAATGGACAATTGTGGAAGATAGAGGGAATCTCAACCGTATCCTTATAGATATATTCGTCAAAATAAATACCTGTTGGAGCGGAGTTGCAGTCTGTAGGAAACGGTGTACGGTAACACGTTATGGGAATAACATTGTGTTCCCGAAACGCCAATCTAGCCGTGTAGGTGGAATCAGTATTGAAACAGGAATCAATGCCATTGATTAATAGGGTCGCAGGGAATGTTCCCCTGCTGTTCCCACCGCAATAGCCGTAAATCTTGAACGTAACTTCGTACTTATGGCTGCCCAAACAACGGTAACTTAACGTAGCACCGTTTTCATGCCCTGCTTGAGCATTAAAATTAAGGAATAGGAGCCCCATACAGAGCCCTAGAAAAAATAGCTTTTTCATAGATAAAAAAAATAAAAATGGAGGAATAAGCTGAGTTGGTTAGGCTCGCTTGGTTGTTTTTGGCAAACGATAGAAAGGTCGTCCTACTCCAACAAATACCGTTGTTGAAGATTTTGGAAACAATAAAGGTTGGTAAGAAAAGATTTTGGAGAATGAAAAAATATGTTGTCGAGGTATAAAATAGGCAATTTAAAGCAAAAAAAGCTCAAAAGCAACAAAAAAAAGCTTCCCGCTGCTGCGGAAAGCTTCCTAGAACGTGGTTAAAAAATAAAATTATTGAGCAATCAACTGCCCTGTGTGTAGTAATTGTTGGTCGCCTTCTAAACGGTAGAAATACAGCCCGTTAGCCAATTGTTGGCGCTCTAAAGTGATTTCCTGCCCACTGTTCTGGTTGGTGACCTGTGCAACGAGTTGCCCCAGAGCGTTGTAAACCGTAAGGGTCAACGTCTCGTAAGACTGTGCGCCTTTGACCCGCAAGGTGGTGGCTTGCGCGAACGGATTGGGGAAGGCCGTTACCGTCAACGCATCGCCCTGCGCTAGGCGCGGCAACTGTACAAACTGGATGAAATTTTCATCTATGGTGTGGAACGTGGTGTTGGTAATAATCGGTGCATTGCGATCGAAATAAATGGCCGCCGTGTTGTGGATGATGGTGCCGAGGGGATTGTTAACCACTTGTTTGATCTTAAAGTCTACAAAACCCTGAGAAGCAACAGGCGCACTAGCACTGTCGGGCAGCATAATATCGGCAAACGTAACTTCTAATATTCTATTTTCTTTCAATATCCAAGTATAACTGTGGCTGGCGACTGCTAACTGTAGAGTTGAAACGTCCAAATAAGACGATAAGGTGTCTACAATAACCACATCTCTAGCAGGGGCTGTGCCCGTATTTTGAAAACGAACACGGTATACCAAATCTTCGTTGGGTTCGATGTAGTGCGCCAGTCCATAACCGACAGGAAACGCCTGTTTGTCGTTGGGATCGTACGAACCAATAATGGGTTGGCAATCGGTCGCGATGTAAGGCGCTCCATCATCTAACGAAAAGGTATTGACCAATCCAGTGGTTGTACCATTGCCCGCCAAGGAACTGCTTAAACAGCCTTCTACCGTAGCAGAAGCCGCTTTGCCCCAAGGATAGCCCGCCTCTTGGTCGATTTCTAAACGATAGGTAGCACCCGTAGCAGGGTAATTGATCCAACCCGTAGCGGTACCCCCGCCCAAGTTGACGTTGGAGCCAGTATGTAAAACTACATTATCTTCAAAAACAGTATAGGGGGTAGGACCTATCATCGCCTGTTGGCTAATATTTTTGATGCGAAAGCTAACAGAATCGTTGTTACAACGCCCTTCTACCCGAAGCGCTGCACCCGACCAAATACCACAAGTAGTATCAGGATGCACATAAGCCGTTGCACAAATAGTACTTCCTAAAGGAGAGGTACAGGCGGTATCCAATTGTCCGTAAATACGGAAGCTCCCACAACCATTGGGCGGGACGGTTCCCACATTAAAGGTATAAGTACCACCACTTTGATTGGCAATCGGTAGATTACTGCTGTCTACTACAAATAAAGGGTCTAGTGTTACATCTATAGAAACCGAATTAGCATCTGCCGTTCCAAGGTTGCAATAACTAACCACATAATAATTGCTAAAACAACGCGTCATACCAGGTGCTCCGATGTCTACGGTCATATAAGGACAAGAAGCCGTTTCCTGAACTGGAAGGTCGTGTACCAAGTTAGCACCTGCTGCTAGGGTAACGGTCTGTGCTGTGGTACACAAGGCGCGGTAGGGGTGAACTGTAGAAAGAGCGATGGAGTAGGTGCCAGGATTTAACGGAATATCGTAATAACCTTGCGCATCGGTGCTAACGGTCATGTTGAACCCTCCATTGCCTACCGTAACCAAGTAATTGCCTAAGCTATCTTCGCCTAAATCGACAGAGCAGTTGCCATTGGCATCCGCAAACGCGTACCCAGAGATACGATTACAGCCTATCCGCTCCACCAGTTGAAGCGCGTATACTTGTATATTACGCAGTGGGCAGTTGTTGTCCTGTATCCCAACCGTAGAAGTAGATATACTAGAGAAAGGAATGGTAATTTGTAGGGTAAGTTGGTTGTAATTTGTGCCTGCATAAATATGTTGAATGACAACATTAGGATAAGTCTGGGTCAAACTGCTGCTTAAAGCATCTATAGATAACGAGTCGGTTGCATCCACATCAGAAAAATACAATTCAAACATCAAAGACTCCCCTGGACAAATGTCAAAGGTCGTACTAGTGCCTTGCGATATCCAGCCGCCATTATCGAAACGCGCTACAGAATCCAAAACGGCAGGCGCAGAGGAGCAGCCAGCAATAATGCTAAGGCTCAAAGGATTACGGAAACTGCCAATCAATTGACCATTGCGATATTCTTCTACTATAATATCAAAATTGACGAGTTGATTGGGTTGACCGTTAAAAGAAAGGGTTCCAGTGGCATTGTCTAATACAATACTACCGCTGTTTATGGCAAACGGTTGGGATACGCTAAAGCCTGCATTAAGTGGAACAGGACTAGTCGCGTTGGACAGCGTAGATGCCAGACGATAAACCAAAGAATCGCCGTCAGGATCAATCGTAATGGTAGAGAGCGAAATAGGTGACCCACCACAGACTGCAATAACAGGGTGGCTGGTTGTACTAGGAGAACTGTTGCAAATATTACCGCTGTCTAGTAGGATGGTTTCTGTATAAAGAGATTGACTACCAGGGCTAACAATGTTTGTAATGCTATTGGTACGGCAACAACTGTTGTAAGACAAACGCCAGCTACAGTTGTTAAGAGTATTAGGAAGTGTAATGGTGGTGGTATACACACTTTCTATATAATCGGTACTAGATCGTATAGGGTTGGTGGGACTACAAGCATTAAAACTAGGGCAGGCAACCGTGTTGATAATAGAAGATACCCGCGGTAGTGTAATAGAGCTTATAGTATCTGCACAATTGCCCAAACCTTCTAAGTCAATGACAGCGTTGAGTGGTGGAGCAATTCCATCGCAACTGCTGTATAGTTTGAAGCTAATTTCATACTGGTTGTTGCCTAGACAAGTGTAAGAAATGTTTGCTGTCTTGATGTGGCTGGCTTGCGCCTGAAAATTTTGTAAAAGTAACAGTACGAACCATATATATAATAATTTATTCATAGCTAGTGTATTTAGAACATTATTAAGGAGAAGGACAGCTACATTCGGAGGTAGATAATAGCTGATGGTACAAATATGCCCTATACACGAGAAAACAACAAAGACATTTATAGGCTTTTATAGACTAGTTTTTAGTTTTTAATTACTACATTGATTTGTTTTACAGTGTTTTAGAATCTAGATTATAGACCAAAATGAGAAAGAGTAAGTTCGCAGAAATATTCTCTACGCTATCTAAGGTAGAGCAAAATCGTTTTGAAAAGTGGATAAAGTCACCCTATCATAACCAACAAGAGGAGGTGCGGCGGTTATTAAAATACTGTCTAACGACTAAAATTGATAAATGGAGCATAGAGGAAGCTTATAATACAGTGTTTATGAATAATCAAGCACCTATTCAGCGATTGCGAAATACTATATCTTATCTTCAACGTTTGTTAGAAAATTTTCTAGTCTATGAATACCTAGAAGAACAGACCCAACTCAAACAAAATATTCTACTCTCTATCTGCCGTACAAGGGGGGCTTCTAAAGGATTTCAAGCTACTCTTAGAAAAAGTGAACGTTTGTTAGAAAGCCAGCCTTATCGGAATATTGAATATTATTACGAAGAGTATCGATTACAGGAAGAAAAATATCACTTTGTCAAGCAGCGTAAGGGGAGTCGTTTAGAGCATAAAAATATTCAAGAGGTTATAGACAGTTTAGAAACCCACCATCTAGCCAATAAGTTGAAATACTGCGTACATGCGCTCACGCACCAACGCATTTATAATACTCAGTACACCTTACATGATATTCAAAACACTCTAAAACAAGTAGAAGAAAAATGGCTCCAAGTTCCAGCGATTGCTGTTTATTATTACTGTTATCAAACGTTAGTAGACCGCAACAACTTACAGGCCTGTCAGCAACTCAAAAATACATTTTTACAATATTGGGATCTATTTGACCCGCAAGAACTAAAGGATTTTTATCTGATTACCATTAATTTCTTCATCAAGCAGCTTAACGAAGGAAAACCTTATGCTCGTGAAGCACTAGCAGTATATCAGTCAGGATTAGAGCGCAATGTTTTTATTGATAAAGGCTACTTATCTCGCTTTACTTATAAAAATATAGTAGCGGTAGGTATAAAAGGGGAGCAATATAAATGGGTAGAGTGGTTTACAAACAACTATGCAAAGTACTTACCCCAAAACTATCGAGAAACTTATGTCAAATACAATCAAGCCAAGTTGTATTACCAGACCAAAGATTATGAGAAAGCAATGGTACGTTTGAGAATACTAGAACCGACGGACAGAGAACTGGTTATTGACTCTAAAGTAACCTTGATGAAAATTTATTACGAACTGGACGAACACGAGGCCTTAGAAGCTTTACTAGACAGCTTTAGCGTTTATATTAGACGTAGTAAGGGACTAAGTAATTACTTGAAACGTACTTATTCAACCCTTATCCGATACATCCGAAAGTTACAGCAGTACAACTTTTATGACCTATCTATTCGACAAGAGCTTTTTACGGCTATTCAAGAAGAAGATCAATTGCCAGAGCGCCAGTGGCTATTAGAAAAGTTGAGGTAGGAACAACTAGAAGGGACATAAAAAAAACTGTTCCGCCTCCAAGTGGAAACGGAACAGTTTATAAAGCCGTGTAAACGTGCTTATTTGTTACGGTTGATTGTAACAGTGTGGTTCTTAACAGCACCTGTTTCGTCCGTC
>CAYUZF010000012.1:38639-44762 GCA_964449615.1 uncultured Aureispira sp. | reverse complement strand
GCTATAGAAATTTAGCCACCATTTCCAACCGACTTTGCAAATTCATGAATCAAAAAGGCTTTGCTGCTTATCCAGGGACGGCGCTGGGAGGCCTGACGGATTACGTAGCCGTAGCCAAGCGAGCGGGCTTGGGGGAAATTGGCTACAATGGTCTTTTGATCGCACCTGGAGCAGGTCCGCGCCTTAGAATCAATACTATTTATACCAATATTGAGAACCTTCCTAGCCCAACTAATGAACATGCTTGGGTACGTGATTTTTGTGCTTCTTGCAAAAACTGTGTGCGCTCCTGCCCTGCTGGTGCCATTTATGAACAAGCCAAGCCGCGTGCCACGGGGGGAGCCGTTAGTATTAAGTACGATGCTTGTGTTAATTATTTTGCAAGAGACTGGGGTTGTGCGGTTTGTATTAAAGTCTGCCCTTTTTCTAGTGTGGGCTACGACAAGGTCAAAACTGTGTATGAAGCGGCTCAACAACAATCGGACAACCGTCTTATTACTCCGCTGCTCACTTCTAAAAAAACTCAAAAAGTTGCCATCGTAGGGGCAGGTGCAGCAGGCATTTATTTAGCCGAACAACTGGTACAAACAGCGCCACACGTTCAGGTAGATTTGTTGGACAAAATGCCCGTTCCCTTTGGACTGGTGCGCTATGGCGTAGCGCCCGACCACCCCATTATCAAAACAAAAATCACCACCTTCGAGGGCATTTTACAACACCCTAACATTCGCTTTTTTGGACACGTCAACTTAGGCACCGACCTTTGCAAAGCCGCTTTAAAAGAGCGTTACCATGCTTTGGTGGTTGCTACAGGCGCCAGCAAGGGAAAACAGCTGGGCATTAGAGGCGAAGCCTTAGCGGGTGTGTTGCCTGCTCCCGATTTTATCTATTGGTACAACGCCCATCCTGCCTACAAAAATAGTCCTCCCGATTTGTCTCATCCACACCTAGCCATCATAGGCATGGGCAATGTTTCTTTGGATGTTGCTCGTATGTTGGTGAAATCTCCCGAAGAGTTGGACAAAACCGATATGGCGCCTTATGCAGTGGAAACCTTCAAGCAGTCTAAAGTTAGAGACATTCACATAATCGGTAGAAGAGGCCCTTCTCAGACAAGTTTCACCCCTAAGGAATTGGTAGAGCTTGCAGAATTGCCAAGCGTACAGTTGATTGTTGACCCAAAAGACTTAGAAAGAGACCAATTTGAGTCTGCTGGCGATTCTTTGAAAGCCACCAGAGCGGCTAGAAATCGTGCCTTGTTTGCCACTTATGCGCAACAAAAACCATCTAATAAAATCAAATTTAGAGTACATTTTCACTTTTTCTCTAGCCCCATTGCCATAGAAGGTAGTACGAGGGTTACGGGATTGACCTTGCAAGCCAACCAGCTTACCGCTGTCAATGGCCGTTTAAAAGTCAAACCGACGGCCAAGCAGTGGACGCTCTCTGTAGGTAGTGTTTTAAAATCTATTGGCTACCAAAGCGCCCCGTTGACAGGGGTAACCTTTGACAATAGAAGAGGCTTGGTGCCGAACATACAAGGGCGCATTATCAACGAAGAAGGACATGTGTTGCAAGGCGAATACACCACTGGTTGGGTTCGAAGAGGGGCTACGGGTGTAATTGGCGCCAATAAAAAAGATGCGTTGGAAGTGGCCAAATTAATTTTGCAAGATTTGGAGCACAACCCCAAAGCCATTAACAATACACAAGATTTAGAAGTGCATCTACAAGCGCAACACATCGACTACGTAGATAAAAAAGGCTTGCACCATATCTTGCAGCAAGAAAAACAACAGGGCTGCATCAACTTCCGTCGAGGTCTTAAATTCGATTCCATCGAAGCGATGCTGGCCGTTGCTAAAGAAGCTTAAACTTTTATTTTATAATTACCTTAACTCAACCAGTCGTATGGCACACATTATCACCGAAGCTTGTATAGAAACTAAAGACAAGGCTTGTCTATTGGTTTGCCCTGCCAACTGTATAGCAGAAGGCAAGCAGCAATTGTATATTGATCCCAGCCGCTGTGTGGATTGTGGGGCTTGCATTTCCGCTTGCCCTATGAGCGCGATCTTTCCAGCAGACCAAGTTCCCACCGAATGGCACGGTTACATAGACAAGAACAGATTATTTTTTGAGGCTGGGGCCTAAAACCTTATAACATTCTGCTTATCTTGTTGTATTCACTGGCTCTAATACTACTTATATGAGGCTTGCAACAACAGTTTGTATTTTATGGCTGCTCCTTTTTTCTGCTTGTCAATCTAAGGTTGAACCTACTGCGGAGAACGTACCAAACACAGAGGCAACCCCGATGATCGAAACGCCCCAACTCAACCTAACACAAGCCAACCGTTTGGCCGAACTGCCCCTGCATTGTTTAGACACCGAGTACCCCAATAAATTGGGGCAAGTCCTCAACGATGGAGCCGACCTGCTTCCTCCCAGCCAACTGCACCCCGCTTTTTACGGCTGTTTTGATTGGCATTCGGCCGTACATGGCCATTGGTCGTTGGTGCGTTTGCTCAAAGCCTTTCCCGATTTGGAGAAAGCCCCAGCCATTCGCGAAAAGCTCAATGCACGCTTAACAGCGGCCAACATACAGCAGGAATTGGCCTATTTTGAGCGCGAAAACAACAAAAATTTTGAACGCACCTACGGTTGGGCTTGGCTCTTAAAACTGGCCGAAGAATTGCACGATTGGGACGATCTGCAAGGGCAGCAGTGGAAAGCCAACTTACAGCCGCTCACTGATTTAATAGTAGAAAAGTATTTGGAGTTTTTGCCCAAACTGCGCTACCCAATTCGGGTCGGTACCCATACCAATACGGCTTTTGGATTGACGTTTGCGCACGATTATGCCCGTACGGCACAGCGCTTGGATTTGCAAACCGCTATAGAACAGCGCGCCAAAGCTTTTTATGGAACCGACCAGCGCTGTCCGCTCTCTTGGGAGCCAGGCGGCTACGATTTTTTGTCGCCCTGCTTAGAAGAAGCTGACCTTATGCGCCGCGTCTTACCCGCCCCCGAGTTTAGAACTTGGCTGGCGGAGTTTTTGCCGCAGTTGCTGGACAAAGATTTTGCGTTGGAACCTGCCGAAGTAAGCGACCGCGAAGATGGGCATTTGGTGCATTTAGACGGTGTGAATTTTAGTCGGGCTTGGTGCTTGTATGGACTAGCCGAAAGTTTGAACCGTCCCAACTTGGTCGCCGTCGCGCACCGCCACGTCCAGCATTCCTTGCCCGAAATTACCGACGGCAATTACGAGGGCGGACATTGGTTGGCGAGTTTTGCGCTGTTTGCTTTATCGGAAGTTCCAGAATAGCATTGGCTACCGCTGCACCTCTTCCCATTTTGGAAACGCTTTGGCGAGTTCAGCAAGGCCTTTTTTATTGTCTGTTAGGGTATAATAATGATATTCTACCACGGCTCGGAACATTTCGCCATAGCTCATACAACCTTCGTAATTGACGTCTAAGCTTTCTTGCTCTGTCATTTCCAATTCTTGCACATAATCGGCAGCTTCCAGCCACAATTTCCAAATGGCTGTTTTTTCGGCGACGCTTGGCGGCAAATAAAACCAATCGGCATAGTGTATGGC
Organism: uncultured Aureispira sp.; assembly: GCA_964449615.1. GTDB lineage: Bacteria > Bacteroidota > Bacteroidia > Chitinophagales > Saprospiraceae > Aureispira. The sequence continues at coordinate 41,158 of CAYUZF010000012.1, read as the reverse complement.
TATCGGCTCTTCTAGGGCAACGATTTTCTGCCAAGTTTGGAGGTATTGGTCGTCTTTTTCTAGTGCGGCATAGGCTTGCGCCAACCGCTGTAGCTCCTCTACGGTGGCTTGGTCGCCGAGCTTTTCCGCTTGTTGGACGACTGCTTGCGGGCGTTCGTTGCCCAATAGTTCGGCCCATTTCCACGCCACATTTTCCTCCGTTAGATAAGGTTCTGTGGTGTAATTGATGCTGTCTTGAATTTCGGCTTTGGCGTCCATCAACTCCTCGTTGTCTGGGTTGAATTCAAGCGCTTTATTGATGCCTTCCAAAGCTTTTTGATAATCGCCCACGCGCTCGTACATGTGTGCCAATTCGCGGTAAGCGCCATCGGCCTCTTCGTCGTATTCCAATACTTTGCGGTAAGCTTCAATAGCCAACAGCGGCATTTCGTTAAAATCGTACACATCTCCCACCAAATACCAAGCATCGGCAATGAGTTCCAACTCGTGGGGCAGCAATTCATCGGCCAAGCGCAAGCGCGGCAAATAATAGCTTTTAAACCATTGGTAACCTCTGTTGTACAAGGTGCCGATGCCTTCCTCTCTAGTAGCTTCTAAGAATTTCTTAAGTGATTCCTTATTCATTTTCTTGTTTTTTTTGTTTAATTTTACCTCGTTTTTTTATCACAACATTTCTACATAAAAATCTCACTATCAAAATTTTATGCCTTTTTCGCTTTCTAAAAAGGTGCTCACAATTCCGTTTTTTTAATTTGCGGCTCCGCTTGTTCTATTGGATCTTTGTAATAGAATAATTAACCAATCAACAACGACCGATGGCAGAGTCCCTAAGCTACGAGGCGCTTAAAGAAATGAATTTCGCCGATTATAAAAAAGCTTTTAAAGAAAAATCACAATGGAAAAAAGCGAAAGCCTTAGTGGTTTTGATGGATTATAAATTGGGCAGTCGCAAAATGCCCATTGTGCTGCCTTTGCGGCGTGCCAACCAGCTCAAACCCTTGCTCAAACAAATCAAAAAAGATAAGCACCCAAATCCCAAATTGGCGGGTGGTCTTTTGCAGATGGACAAAGGCGAAACAGGGCTTGAACTCACTTTTAAGATGACGCAAGGGGGGTACCCTCTGGAAATCTTAGAAAGCAAAGTAGCCCCTATAATTAAACAACTCCTAAAATGCAGTTTTGTTGCCGAGCGCAGCAACGAACCCATCGCAGAGACAGAAGAAGAAACAACTACACAAGAACAAGCGCCCAGCGACAAAACGCCTCCCACACAGGAGAAAAAAGCACCTGAGCTTCGTGAAACATTGCAAACCATCAAACGCTTGTCGTTGCAAGTGCGCAAAGAAGTAGTGGCGCATGTCCAACAAAAAACAGTTGGGGAAGCACAGGCCGCAGTAGTAGCGGAATTGGAAGCCGCCATTGCTAATTTTCAAGCGCAGTACCAAACGGCCGAAGGCAAACAACAACAACAACTTGCCAAACACCAGCAACACATTGAGCAGAAAATTCGTCCAATGCTGGATAAACTTCAACAGGCCGTAGAGCAATTGGAATCTGAGGAGCAAGGACAAGAAACCAACGGCGAACAACCCAATGACCAGGCCGCTCTAAAAGAACAACAAGGGGCGTTGGTAGCGCTGTTTAAAGAAGCTCGACAAGCTGTTGCCAAAGAAGGCAAGGCCATTGTCACCCGTTTCAAAAAGAAAAACAATGTTTTTGCCGATGGCAACGTCCTTCAAAGCATCAGCGACAAGGTAGATGCCTTTTTATCCAAATACGACGCTGCGGCAGCCCCTCTACAAAAAAAACTAGCAGGAGCGCGCGAAAAACTCGAAAAACAACAAGCGACCTTGAAGCAGGTAGAGCAACAACTCGATGAAGTGGAATTGGAACCACAGTCCCCCCAAGAAGTAGACGAGGCATTGACCAACATAGAAAAACGCATCCAAGTTTTAAAAGAAAAGATTGCGCAGCAACAACAATAGTCCCTCATTTTCCAACCATTAACCACCTCTTACCGCATGGATTTTCTAGCAGAATTAGAACGATTAAATAAAAAGGCAAATAAACTTAAAAAAATAGCGGGCAAAGAAGCCAGCAAGCGCATAGAAGCCTTGGACCAGTCGTTGGAAGAAACCAAAGTAGCGATTAAAAAGTTGCCTTCTAAACTAGAGAACAGTTGGGAAGATACCAAAGCATTTTTGACCGCCGAAGAAGCGGCTTCTGTCATTAAAATAGCGGGCAAAGCCAATAAAAAAGCGGCGCAACTCGACAGCACGATTTCTTCCATTAAAAAATTGCACCAGACCATTAACGCGTTTGCAGAACACTGTGCCGAGAAGGATGGCACAACGAGCGATAAATACAAGCGCTACCTCAAAATGAGCGAAGGCATTCAGTCTATTTTAGCAGAAGTGGGCACGCTCAAAGGAACGATGGACGAGTTGGCAAAAATAGACGACAGCTATTTGACCAAACAGATCAAAGACAAGGCTAAATTATTGGAAAAAATAAACCGC
>CAYUZF010000012.1:35604-38629 GCA_964449615.1 uncultured Aureispira sp. | reverse complement strand
GTCCTCAAATGGGTGGAATACCTGGCCGACGACGCCCCTGTGCAAAATTTTATCGACAACCCCGATGATTACGAAGCGGGCAAAGCTTGGGCGCAGCATGTGGGCAAGGGCTTTACACTAATCGGCGATACCATAGAAGCCATTCCCGTTCCCGATGGCCCTCTCAAAGACATCATCAAATATTTCAGTGGCGTTGCCAAAACCGCCCCCAAACTCATCGACGCCTATATTTCGGCTATGGACATGAAATTTGAGCGCATTGAAAAAGAAGCGGGTTTTAGTTTGACCAGCGGCAGCAAACACTATGTTTCCAATGGCAATGAACGGCTGTACGAAGGTGCTTTTGCATTTATCTATTCGGGCGTTTACCACGATAAAACAGGCTTAAAAGCCTTACTAGAAGCTGAAAAATCCATGTTGTCGGATACGAGTTTGACCGCCGAATACCGCTTGGATCAGCTAGAAAAGAAAATTGTAGCCATGAGCGTAGAAGATCCCAACAACGAAGCTTACGCAGAATGGCTGGCCTTGCTTCAACAACAACGCTCCCAGATAATGAGATTGGGAGCGTCGGAGCGCTAAAACACCTTTTTTCACCGCTTGTTTTTCCCAAATCATGCTGGCACTCTATCTAGTTATTATTATAAAAAAATAAAACAACCAACCGCATAAACCGAGAGCTTTAACCCGCTCTATACCTTTACCAACCACGCAGGAGTCCAACCAGCTCCATTCTAATAACCTCGAGTCTAAACCGCTCAACCTTTACCAACCACTAGAGACTTTCCGTGCATACGGAGAGTCTCTTTTTTTAAGCTTCTTCGAACAGCAACTCGAAGGAGATGGCGGCTTGGGGCTGGCCGTTGATTTGTATCTGTATGCGGTGCGTGCCTGGATAGAGGCGGCGGGTGCTGAAGTGCTTGAACCAATGTTTCTTTTGAAACTGTACCCGTTCTTTGGGGTTTAAGGTAAAGGTGTTGAGTTTGAATACTTTGGGCTTTTGTTGGCCGTTGGCTTTGGTAAAATAGACCGTATAATCCAACAGTAAATCTTGCGGTTCGGCACTGGTGGAAACCAATTCAAACGAAAATTCTTGCTGTTGTCCCAAAGGCAACTGTGGGTACTGTACTTGGAAATTTTCTAAGCGAATGCTGGGGGCTTGCCCATAACCAATCAACGCCAACGCATCGGGATGGCCTGCTTTAATCAACGTGCGCAAACTGTGCTTAATCAGCCAATCCAATTCGGGATGGGGCTGCTCCTCTTTCCAGCGTCTTAAGGTTTCAAAAACCAATGCGGGGCGGTCTTTGGTTAGGTCGTTGAGGTGGTTGGCGACTGAGCGGCGCACGTAAAGCGAAGGATCGGCGTGCAGTTGCTCCAACAGTGCGATGATGGGCGTATAATCCGCGTCGTAGACCTTGACCCGTTCTGCCCAAGGCAGGCGTGGACGTGTTCCCTCCGACACCAAACGGCGCACGTGTTCGCTTTCGTCTTGCACCCATGCTTGCAAATACCCCAACATTTCTTGAGGGTATTTTTTTAGAAATGGGCGGATGGCAAACTCGGCGGTAAACCGCTGGGTCATGGCGTACATAAATGCAGCCGCAATGGGCAAATCAGCGGCAGCCAACCCGTGTTGACTGATGTATTGCCCATACGGCATATACCGAAATCCACTGACGTGTTCCCCCGTCGTGCTTTGCAGGGGGCTGCCCAACGACATGGTCAACAACTTACCTGCTTTCGCAAATTTCTTGGGCAAGTACACCGCCAACTGATCGGCGATTTGCTGTGCGCGTTCTTTTATGGCTTTGCCTTCCAAATTAGCCGCCGCCGCTTGGCTAAACTTAGCGCCCTCAAAGGCTGGCCAAACCGCTTGGATTTCTTTGGCTACAGCCTGAACAGCGGTTTCGTTGAGTACGGCGCTGAATTCGTATTGTTTTTTGGGAAGTTGGTTGGGGTTGCCCATTGGTGTTGTCTTTATAAAGCTCTATTTGTTGGTAGTTGTGAATTTTAGAACGGTGCGGTGGCGGCAATTAAGCGGTCTACGAACTCAAAATTTGGTTGTAACCCAGCGACCCTCTTTTTCAAGAGTCGTTTATTGTACAAGGATCGAATACCACCTGTCACCTCAAAATTAGGGCTGCTCCAAAACACCGCGTACATGCTTCCATTAATAAAAAAAATGCGTGTGCAGACAAGAAAGACCTTGCCGAAATAGAACGCACTAAATATAAAAAAACTTGCTTAGATACCAAATGCTGAAGCCGAGTATTCTTAACTTTTTGCTACAACTTTATGGCGGCATTTTTGCTTTTATTAGAGCAGGTATTTTTTTTTAAAAGTTCTTCTTTGAAAGTGAACTATTGTTGAAATAGATGCCTTATTGAAATGGACGTCTACACTAGTGGAGGGATCAACCCCAGAAAATACGATTAACGGCGTCTCTACTTAGGGCTTTTGTCCCTGACTATTATTAGAACGAGTGATTGATATGAGATTAGCACCGAAGGATTTATACCAGGTATTAGAATTTGATAAAGTATTGGAATTGACGGAACAGTTTTGTTACGGCGAGCTGGGTCGTTCTTATTTTGAACACCTCCAACCGAGCAGCAACGCCTCTCAAATTGAGCGTTGGCTGTTGGAAGTACACGAATATACGCAGACCTACGACAACAACCATAATTTCCCCATCAGCAGTTACACCAGCATTGGCGAGGCGCTGCGGATGTTGGCGATTGAAGGTTATGTGTTGTCGGTAGAGAGCTTGCGCCACATTGCAAAAACGCTGCTGGTTTGTTACGACATCTACGGCTTTTTTAACAAACGCAAGAGTACCAAAGGCTTGTACCCGACGCTGTACGATGTGATTAAGATTGCCGATTTTGATAAAGAGTTGCTGCAAGAAATACAGCGGGTCATTGATGAGGAAGGAAACATCCGTCCTGATGCCTCGCCCGAGTTGATGCGTATTGCACGGTTGCAGGGCAGCAAACGCCAAGAGTTGGATAAGCGCTTTCGC
>CAYUZF010000012.1:35161-35594 GCA_964449615.1 uncultured Aureispira sp. | reverse complement strand
AAATTATTGTGCATTACCAAACACAGGGCATGCTCAAAGACAACAAAGAGAGTTTCAGAAATGGCCGCCGTGTTTTGGCGGTACCTGTAGAGCGCAAACGCCAAGTGCGCGGCATCATACACGACGAATCGGCTTCGGGCAAAACGGTGTTCATTGAGCCTGAAGGCGTCATTGATGTCAACAACGATATTTTCGATTTGCAGCGCGATTACCAGCGGGAAATCTATCGCATTCTACGCGAATTGAGCGCTTTGCTGCGGCCTTATGTGCAGCAATTGAACCTGTATGAAGACATTATTGTGCGTTTTGATACCATCCAGGCCAAAGCGCAACTGGCCATGCGTTTAGACGCTACCAAACCCAAATTGTTGGAAACACCGCATTACAAAATGCGCAATGTGGTGCATCCGCTCTTGCTCCTTAAAAATAAAGA
>CAYUZF010000012.1:30448-35083 GCA_964449615.1 uncultured Aureispira sp. | reverse complement strand
TAAAGAAACGGGGGCCAAAACGGTTCCCTTTCATTTGCACTTTCGCAAAGATACCCGCATCTTGGTCTTGAGTGGGCCCAATGCGGGGGGCAAGTCTATTTGTATGAAAGCCATTGGTTTGCTTCAATTGATGGTACAATCTGGCTTGTTGATTCCGACAAACGAAGGGGCTGAAATTGGTATTTTTGAACAAATATTTGCCGATATAGGCGACCAACAAAGCTTGGAAGACGAGTTGAGTACCTACAGTTCTCGCTTGCGCAATGCCCGCGAGTTTATGCAGCATGCCGATGACAAAACTTTGGTGTTGATTGATGAGTTTGGTTCGGGTACCGACCCCAAAATGGGCGGCGCGATTGCCGAAGCGGTTTTGCGCGATTTGAACCGCAAAAAAGTTTGGGGCGTCATCACCACCCACTATTCCAACTTAAAAGTATTTGCTTTTGAGAATCAAGGGTTGGTGAATGGCTCCATGATTTTTGACCAAGAAACGCTCTCGCCCACTTACCAAATGAAAATGGGCAAACCTGGCAGTTCTTACGCGTTTGAAATTGCTACCAAAAGCGGCCTGCCCAACCACGTCATCGGTTATGCACGGCGAAAAGTGGGCAAGCAAACCCACAACTTGGATGAAATTTTAGTGGATTTGCAGCGCGAGCGCCAAAAAGCATTGGAAGCCCGTGAACAGGTCTTGGAACATCAAAAACGCTTAGATGGTCTAATCAAAAACTACGAATCGGCGTTTCGAGAATTGGAGTTTTCTCGTAAGAAACTCAAATTGCAGATCAAAGAACAGGAACTGGTGGAGCAAGAAAGTACGACCAAAGAACTGCAAAAGGTACTCAAAGAATTAAAAACAGCGACCAACAAGGAAAAAGCAGCCGAAAAAGCCAAAAATCTTCTCAACAAAGCCCAACAGACCCGCAAAAGATTAAAAGAAAAAGTACACGTTGCACAAGAAAAGGTGTATGAAGTCTACGAACAACAGGACAACGCGGTCATAGAAGCGGGTTCTTATGTGCGTTTGCGCTCTGGCGGTGGCATGGGCATTGTCAAGGAAATTAAACGCAAAGAAGCCATTGTAGAATTGGGCAACATGACTCTAACGGTGAAACTGCGCGATTTGCAAGCGGTCAAAGATCCTATTTTGACCAATACGACCAAAAGTATTAAAACAGATACGTTGAGCAAGTCTTCTCATTTTGAGCCTAAAATTGACATTCGGGGCATGCGCTACGAAGATGCGCTGGAACGCATTCAGAATTTTATGGACAATGCGTTGATGGCGAGTGCTAACGAAGTGCGCATTATTCATGGAAAAGGCTCTGGTGCGCTCCGCAAGGTGGTGCAACGCAAATTGCGGGAGTACCGAGGCATTCAGCGCAGTTATCATCCCGAACCCAACCAGGGCGGCGATGGTATTACGATTGTGGAGTTTGCTTAGGGGAGCAAGGGGCAGCATTTCGACTACGCTCAATGTCCTGCCCCTTGCTCTCTCCATTGTGCTTTTTTATAGTTCAAAGAAGGCTTTTAGGCCTGTGAGAATGCTTTGGGTAGCGTAGGAAGCTAGAATAAGACCCATGACTTTACTAATGATGGTAATGCCGTATTCGCCGATTTTTGCCTGTACGTATTTGGCCATGAGCAGCAGCCCACAAGTCAGAGCAACGACGGCCAAGACAGCCACGGTGGTAATGGCTTGCTGTTGCAAATTGTAAATGTGGTTGTCGGTCATAATAACAACGGCCATAATGGCCCCTGGCGATGCGATGGATGGAATGGCCAATGGAAAGACAATGACATGTTCGTAATCTGTAATTTGCTCTTTCTCCTTAGAGGGCTTGCCGTCCCCAAAAATCATTGTCAAAGCAAACAAAAATAAAATCACGCCCCCAGAAATTTGAAAGGCATCCAACGTAATTTCCATCCCTTCTAAAATCAGTTGCCCCAACACAATAAAAAACAGCAGTATAAAAAAGGCAATGGTCGAGGCGCGAATGGCAATTTTTTTCTTCTCTTGCAGCGCAAATTCTTTGGTGGCTTCTAAGTAGACGGGTACCGTTCCAATGGGATCAATAACGGCAAATAGGAAGAGAAAAGTCGTAATGATTTCTTTCATTGGGTGGATGATTTATGTTGTAACAACAACTGGATGCAATAAGATGACCGTAAAGCTGCTTTTATTTTTTGTTTTGGTAGACCCTATTTTTTCTATTAATAATAAAAATACTTTCCAACCTTCTTGCGTTGTAGAGCGTCGTATCAGCAGAGGATTAGTCCCCTCTGTATGAAAAACAGTTTATCAATATTGCTTTTATTTACCAACATTATCACAATAACTCGCTTATGTATGGATTATTAGCCCTACTGCCAAGTGCGGCGTGCTTTTTAGTCGTTTGTCGCAAGTACAACTCTCCTTCTAACACTACCTTGACATCCCAAAACCCTTTACAATCAGTTGTTTAGAAACTTGTTACTCCTATCTCTATTGCTGACCTACTACGAGTCTTAGAGCGTTATAAAAGCTCTTGACCCGTAGGCATCCCCTTTTTTGCTAAGGTAGCAGAACTCCACAACAAGGCAGCGTTTACGCTAATTTTTCTTTTCAAAGAAGAGACGCGTCGTTGTTTTAATAAAATAACATCTAGTTAATTATTACGCTAAATTTTCCCTCCTATAAAACAGTACATCATGAAATACAGCCTATTATTTTTCAGTTTAGTCCTAATAGTTTTATCAGCTTGTAAAAAAGAAGACCTCAATCCTACTACTAGTAATAACAATACCGTCGATAGCAGTGGGCTTGGAACACCGCTGTCTCCAATGTTACCGTTAGCAGTCGGCAACCAATGGACCTACCACCGCACGATCTACCAGCCGCTAACGGGTCGTATCGAAAGAGATACCGTAACTGTGCGTATTTCAGGTACTACTAACATCGGTGGACTCCCATATTATACCATTCAGTCTGGATATAGCGATATTTTTTACGGCGCTACCGAACTGCGCTACGATACTTCCAAATACGTTTTGCGTACGTCCAACGGCACTATGCATTATTTTTTGAGCGATAGTATCCAGCAGGGTGTTTCTCCCTCTCCTAGTATGCCTTATCAACATTTAAGCGGTTTTAATCAGACTTTGGCCACGCCTATGGGAGCATACAACGAGGTTGCAACGCTGCAACATGCCTTTGGAAACAGTACTGGCATAGCCCAAATCACGAGTACAACCACTACACGCTCTTACCAGCCCAGTATTGGTTTGGTTCATTTTTTACAAACAACTTCTACTACTTACATGAATATACCCAGTTCCATGACACGCATAGAATTAGAATTGATTGCACATACCATTGACGGTCAAACAGCTGTCGCGACCCATCCAGTAAGCAACGGTACAGGCACGACGTACACCGATCCCTTAGATACCTCCGAGATTAGTGTATTTGGGCCGTTTGGTATTGGCAGTACTTGGGAATACGAAAAAGTACTGTATGATTCTTCCAATATTTTTATTCATGGTTTCACCAGCACCCATACGTATTCGGGGCCTGTTTCCATTTACAATAAAGAGTACTTTGATCAGGTCTACCACGGTGCGTTGCACGTTGATGGGGGCAAGCATTATGTACGGCACAACAATGCAGATTTACAGGTTATGATAGAATCCCCTAGTATGGGGGATAGCTGGACTTCTCTTGTTTTATACCCTTCTTCTTCGCCTGATTATTACAATTATACGGTCGTTGCGACTGGCCAAACCTTAACCATTGGCGCCAATACGTTTAACAATGTGGTAGAGCTGAAGCTGGATATCAATTCCAATTTTGGGAGTCGCCAAGAGAAACAGTATTACCAAGCGGGTATTGGTTTTTTGATGAAGACGGGCGTGCGAGATACCGATGGCCGCAGAGACACCGTGCGGTTGCTGAATTACAACATTGTTCCGTAGAACGTAGTTAAAGGCTGTAGAAAGAGGATTTTCAAGTGCATTTATGGATTCTTTTGTTGCAAAAGGACTTCTTTAAATTTTATTTTTTTTCTACAATCAACAAGTCTCCCCCTATGTAAAACTAATCCATTAGCTATTACTTTACTTTTTATAACCTAATAAACATAAAACACTATGAAATACCTATCGTTGTTACTTACCGCCCTCTTCTTAATCTCTTTGGCTTCTTGTGGTAAAGAAGCATCTAGAAACAAACTGCTGCCCTTAAAAGTAGGCAACAAATGGACGTATCGCCAAAAAACATCCTCTCCTTCCAATCCGTCTACGCCCACTTCCGAAGAAACGGTTACTATTGAAGTCATTGATAAGAAACGTGTTAAGGATAAAATTCGTTACACACTGAAATCTGACGAGTCCAATGCCTTTTACGATGTGTCCGAAATCTATTACAAAGCACCCAATTATTACATCCTATCCCCAGCAGGAGACCTAGAAATCATCTTAAAAGATGCGGCGGAAGAAGGGGAATATTTGGATCCATCAAAGCCGCAAACTTACCGAGGCCCCTACAAGCATCTGGTAAAAGCTACGAACCAGTCTGTAGCCACTTCCGCAGGCGTCTTCGATGTGGTAACGACTATTGAACGGTCCTTCCTTAATATAATTATCGGTTTCACTTGG
>CAYUZF010000012.1:21809-30438 GCA_964449615.1 uncultured Aureispira sp. | reverse complement strand
TCTGAAAAGACAACAACCCTCCTAGATTACCAAGTTGGTGTTGGGTTGATACGTATGGAAAAAATTTGGACAAGAACTACGCCAGGTTCAAGTCCAGGCGCAGGTTTAAATTCAGATTCTTATAAACGCGTGGACCTAGAATTGATTAGCTACACGGTTAATTAATAAGCCATTTCTACCTTTTAGAACGCATACACGTACCCAAAATGTACTTTTCCATTGCTGAATAGAACGGGGTTGCCCTGCTGGCTGCCAAGCGCGTAGCTCAGGGCAAACACCCCGACTTTGGTTTCTAAGGCTACCCCTACCCCAAACCCATAGGGCCAATCGTTGAGCGCCGTGGAAATGGTTTGCCGTTGCGTATAGGCTAGATCGCCAAAAGCGTAAGCGTAGGAGTTGCGCCCAAATAAAAAGCGCCATTCTAGTGTTAGGACATTGTACCAAGTCGCAAAAATAGATTCTTCATCGAAGCCTCTTAAAATGCGGTTGCCCCCAATTCTAAACGTTTCGTTGTCGTAAATGGGATCTTTGGATAAAAGTAAGCCACCCCGATAGCGCCCCATAACCGTACTCCAGGGCAGTACTTGCACAAACTGGCTGTATTGTACCAAAAAACGATACTGAAACGTATTGGTCACTATGGTATCGTACAAATTGGCAAAACTAAAGTCGGTATCCAGCGGGTCTTCTAATTCCTGAATAGCGGTGTTGGGGCGCACGCGTTTGAGTGCAAAGCTGGCTGTTGCCAATACTTCAAAACCTTTTCTCGGGTTGTATTTGTAATCTAAATTATCGTAATAAACTTCCAAACCAAACGAGCTGTTGCTCAAATCTAGCATACTGGGCAAGCGCCGCGTTTGTACAATTTGATCGAGGTCTATGTTAATCAAATTAGTAGTGGTGTTCACCCAAAACGCCTTGATGTAGCTGTTGCCATTAAACAAATACTGCACGCCCACATCACTAATCACATCAATAAACGACGAATCGCGTTTGTACAGCTTGAAAGCGGCCTCTACCCCCAGCGGTGTTCGCAACAGATACGGCCAACTAAAACGCGCCAACAAATCCGATGTTCCCAAACTCAACTGCTGGAATTTGAATTGCAAGCGCTTACCCGTTCCAAGAGGATTGATTAAATCAATGTCAATGTTGCCTGTAAAATCAAAACGCTGTTGCTGTGTCACGGGGTCTTGGCTGGGCAGCAAGCCCAACAGCAAGTCTATTTTGCTCGATGGTTGATCGTTAACAAACAAATGAACAGCGGCTTTGTCTTCTCTAAACACCACATAAGGACTTTGGTAGCTCCTCAAATAGCGCAAAGCATCCAGCCGATTTTGCACTTTCTTGACTAGTTTTTCGCTGTACAATTTGGTAGGGCGGATGCCTAAATAACTCGATAAAAAACCTGTTTTGATCCGTACTTTTTTGCTGGCATTGGGCTTGTTCGAGCGGCTTTTTCCTTCAATTACCAATTCATCAAAAAATATCAAAGGCCCTTTGTTGTAATACAACCGCGCTGCGATACTCGATTCGGCGATGCGAACACTGTCCAAATAGACCTGTGCAAAAGGATAGCCGTGGTTCTCCAAATACTCCAGCAACTTCTCTTGCACTTTTAGCACTTCTTTGTAATAAAAAGGCGTTTGCTCATAAAAGCGCTCTTTGAATCCAATTGCCGCCAGAAAATCAGGCGCAATGTTGCCATTTTCTAAGATAGCCCACTCGTAGCGTTGGCCCACCATTAAATAGGCGGTACAAACCGTATCGTCAAAAAACAACGTGTCTACCGAAGCAGCCAAGTAAGCGCGTTGCTGCAATTGTGCTAGGGCTTGCTGTAGTGTTTGCTGTATGCCCGAGCTGTCTAAATTGGTTTGGGTGAGCGTTAGTTTTTGCTGTTTGGCGAAGCGTTTATCTTTGTCTAGCAATTGTACATGCAAGGCATACACCGCTCCCTCGCCTTTGTTTTGTGCGTACAAAGGAAGTTCTGATAAGCTGAAAATTATTAAAAAGAAAAAAAAGAAAAACGCTTTCATGCTGTTGTAGAGGCACTAGACAATTTTTGGAGAAGGGTCTTCTTGGTTATAAACGTCAATAAACCGGCCAAGCAAGGGACGTGGCTCTTAATATTTTGATAAAAAAAGGCGCAAACAGTTAGAATAGCTATTCTAACCGTTTGCACTGGGTGGCTTTTATACTTTTCGGTCTGTTTTATGCTAGTTGTTCAAACCCCAATCGTATTCGTTGAATACTAATTGAGCGTTGTCTTTAATATCGATGTCGGCGTATTTTTGAACATAAGCGACAATTTTATCCTTGCCTCCAAAATCGTCGGCATACCAATTAAAAATCTGAGAGACTTGAATGGATGTAGCAGAAAGCTGGTTTTCGTTGCTGTCGTTGATAAAGGACTTGGTTTGTTTTTGCAAATAACGCTGTATATTTTCTTCTGTCCAAGCCTTGTTGAGCAGCGGTGGGCAAGACGCTGCCGCACAGTTTACGGCAAAGTGGATGCGTGGATCTTTGAACCGCTTCAACAGTTTGTTCTTTTCGATGTCGTTCAAGGTCAAGCGTTCGCCACCTATGGTAATGGTTTTGCGGTCCCAAACCTTGCCGCCCTCCAAATCAGTGATGCTGCTCACGGGCCATTTCTCTAAAATCGCATAAATGGTAAAGGCATTGTATAAATTGATCCAGTAAGCCATTTCTTTGTTCTTCGACCAACTACTCTGTGGTGGGTTCAACTCTAAGATGTTGATGTAATCTTCCAGCACAGGTTGATCTTTTTTGAACGTTTTATAGTCCACTTTACCACTGCTGTTTACATGCTTGCGCAATAAGGCATCCAGTTTGTCGTGGTTTAGTTCGGGAACCCCTGGTTTGGTACCAATTGTTTTTCCCGCTTTATTGGTGGTGGTAGTATTTTTTGTGGATGGAGCAGTTGGTTGTGGCGCTGGATTGGAGGGAGTAGACTCGCTTCTTGGGCGGGCTTTGTCCTTTACTACTGGTTCTGACTTGGGCGTATGTTCTACCGTGACTTTGGTATCGGGGTCAGGGGCGTCTACTTCTGTTCCTGCCACGGCTTCTACTTCTAAAACATCAGAGGTAGCAACGGGCGTTGTTTCCGCTACTTCGGCGCTTGGTTCAGGAGTATTGCGCGTGGTTTTGCCGTTGCTTGTTTCGGAAGAATTAGGCGTGCTGTCAGAGCAGCCAAAGGACAACAGGAGGGCTATAAAAACGCCTAAAAATAATTTTAGCATAACATAGAATTTTAGTAGCAGCAACGACGCTTTGTCGTCTACTTGATGTGCATAATGGATGAATGAAACAGGGGGTTGGAATAGGATTAGAACTGTGCTCGTGCTCTAAATCTTGTGTAAAAGGTACACTTTTACGCTTATTTTGACCTGTTCTGACAAAAAATATTTTAAAATTCTAGCAACTACGAGGGGTGTTTTACTATCTTAGCCCCATACCAACGCACCATTTGTCCCTGCATTTCTAATAATTTAGCCGCTCATGTACGACCTTACGCAGGGCTTCCAACTCCAAGTGGCGCCCGCATCTAAACGCCGACGCGGATCTCTAGCTTGGGTGTTGAGCCGCCGCAATTTACTAAAAACAACGCCTCTCATCATGGGGCAGGTTAGCTTGCCGCCCAACAGCGCGCACCCACACGCCCTGCACGAACAACTCGCGCAGCAGCTCAACCGCGGTGGTTGTTTTGAGTTTGCTTATACCCCCCAAGAAGATGACTTTTTGCGCATTAATGTGCGCCCCATGCCGCCCCTCTGGTTGACCTTTCGGTTTCAGCAACAGCAGTGGCTGGTCGACCACAGTTCTTATTTTGACAACTGGCGCCGCCAGTTGGAGCGCTTAGAAGAGGGCATCGTGGCGCCTATGCCGCGTGTTCGTGGGTTGTTTGATTAGGAGTGGTGGCTTGGCGGGCGTTTGTCTAAACGCCTTTACGGGATCCAACACCAAAGCCTCCAAAAAACTTGTTTTCCCCGTATTGTTATCACCCACTACCAAATTAAACTGCCCCAAATTCTCTACGCTAAAATCTTGAAAGCGTTTAAAATTGCCGATGTAGACGCTGGTTAAATGTTTTTCTCTAGCCGTGTTTTAGTTCTGTTCTGGTGGTAAAATGGGGTACTTGCTGTTTTAAAAATACACTATTTTACAGGTTCGGTCAATAATTTTTTAAGGGCATCGAGGTGCAGCATGCACTCAATAGGCGTAACGCTGTTGAGGTCGATGCTGTTCAATTTTTCTTGCAGCGCGACCAATTGCGGGTCGGGGGCAGCATCGAAAAAGCTCAACTGGGTGGTCGAGGCTTTGATGCGTTGCACTTTTTCTTCCAAATCGCCTGCGTCGATGCTTTTTTGCTCCAGTTGCGCCAAGATTTCTTGGGAGCGTTCGACCACGTAACGGGGCATGCCCGCCATTTTGGCGACGTGGATACCAAAACTGTGATGGGAGCCGCCTTCCTGTAAAGTTCTCAAAAATAACACTTTGTCTTTTAATTCTTTGGTAGAGACGTGGTAGTTTTTGATGCGCGGGAAGCGCTCGGCCAACTCGTTCAACTCGTGGTAGTGGGTAGCAAAAAGCGTTTTGGGTTGGGCGATGTTGTTGCTGTGCAAAAATTCGGCGATTGACCAAGCGATGGAAATACCGTCGTAGGTGCTGGTGCCGCGTCCAATCTCGTCCAACAGAATCAAACTGCGCGGAGAGATGTTGTTGAGAATAGAAGCCGTTTCGTTCATTTCTACCATAAACGTAGACTCACCCGAAGAAATGTTGTCCGAAGCGCCTACGCGGGTAAACACCTTGTCAATCATGCCCAAATTGGCCGATAAAGCAGGTACAAAACTCCCCATTTGCGCCATCAAGGCAATGAGAGCCGTTTGGCGCAGCAAAGCCGATTTTCCCGACATGTTGGGGCCCGTTATCATAATAACCTGTTGCTCCTCGTTGCTCAAATAGATGTCGTTGGGAACGTACTCCTCTCCTAGTTTGAGTTGTTTTTCAATGACGGGATGGCGCCCTGCTTTGATGTCGATGGTCAAGCTATCGTCCATAGTGGGACGGCAGTAATTGTTGAGCAGCGCGACTTTGGCAAAAGATGCCAAGCAGTCGAGTTGGGCCACCAAAGATGCGTTGGTTTGTACGGGACTGATGTATTCTGTCAAGGCAAATACCAAATCCGAATACAGTTGTTGTTCCAGTTCTAAGATTTTTTCCTGCGCGCCTAGTATTTTGACTTCCAATACTTTTAGATCTTCGGTAATGTAGCGCTCGGCGTTGGTCAAGGTTTGTTTGCGCACCCAATGCTCGGGTACTAGGCCTTTGTTTTTGTATTTGTTGGTCACTTCTAAATAGTAGCCAAATACGTTGTTGAATCCAATTTTTAAATTGTCGATGCCTGTGGCTTGGGCTTCTTTCTGTTGAATTTGCAATAGGTGGTCTTTGCTGTTTTTGACCAAGCCGCGCAATTCGTCCAGCTCCTCCGAAACGCCATCGGCCATCACCCCACCTTTGTCTATTTTTACAGGTGGTTCTTCTACCAATTCTTTGTTGATGCGGTCGCGAATATGCGCACACAATTGCAAGCGCTCGCCAATGGATTGCAGTTGTTTGTTGGTGCTTTGTTGCAAGGCTTCTTTGAGCGGGATGATGGCCGTTAGGGCTTTTTCTAACTGTTTGACCTCACGCGGATGTATTTTGCCCAACGGCACTTTAGAAATTAAGCGTTCCAAATCACCAATCTGCCGCAGTTGCAGATCCAGCAGGGTTGCAATCGGTTCATTGTCTATAAAATACTGTACCACTTCGTGGCGCGCGGACACCGCTTTGCGCTCTTTTAGCGGCAGCAAAATCCATTTTTTTAACAGGCGCGTTCCCATTGGCGAAATGGTGTGGTCCAAGATATGGACTAGAGGCACCCCTGAGGCGTAGGGCGATTGTACCAACTCTAAATTGCGAATGGTGAATTTATCCAGCCAGACGTAGCGTTCGGGTTGTATGCGCGCTACGCTGGTGATGTGGCGCAAATTGGTATTTTCTGTTGTAGCTACATAGTGCAAAACCGCGCCTGCTGCTACCTGCGCCAATGGCAAGCCTTCAACTCCAAATCCCTTCATGGACGTGACGCCGAATTGTTCCTGCAATTTGCCTTTTGCATAATCGCCTGTAAACACCCAATCATCTATGCCGTACTGGTAGTATTTATCGCCCAATTGCTCTATTACCTGTTGCTGAAGCGCCTTAGAAAAAATCACTTCGGAGGGGGTAAAACTCTGTAATAGCTTATCAATATAACTCTGTGTACCCTCGCTTACTAGAAATTCGCCCGTAGAAATATCCAACAAAGCCAAGCCCAGTTGTCCTTTTTTGCTATAATGCAAGCCCGCCAAATAATTGTTGCTTTTGTGGTCTAAGATGTTGTCGTTGACCGTGACCCCTGGCGTGACTACTTCGGTAACGCCGCGCTTTACCAATTTTTTAAGTTTGCTGGGTTTTTCCAATTGATCACAAACGGCTACGCGATAGCCTGCCTGCACCAACTTGGGCAAGTAGGTATCCAGGGAATGGTGTGGAAAGCCCGCCAATTCAACTTTGGAAGAACCGTTGTTGCGCGCTGTTAAGACAATGCCTAAAACATTGGCAGCGGTCACTGCATCGTCTGAAAAGGTTTCGTAAAAGTCTCCTACCCGAAACAACAAAATCGCATCGGGATATTGTGCTTTGAGGTCGTTGTATTGCGCCATCAACGGCGTTACTTTTTTGGTTGTCGACTTGGTCTTGCTTGTTTTTCTCTTCGCCACGAACAGTATTTTTATGCTTCAAAAAAGTTGCTTCTTTTTTCGTTCTTACCAACAAGAAGCAGGTAGCAAAAATACAAAAAATCCACTCAAAAAGTGGATTTATCGCTTCCTTTCAAATAAAAACAGCTGTATATTTAAGGGTTGGTCTACTGCACTTGTTCCCACCCGTATACGCCGCGTAACGCATCGCTTTCCTCTCCTTCTTCGTTCTTAGTGATCACACTCAAGCGTCCATCTGTTTCTAAGACCACCGCATGTATACAAGCTTTGCTGTCGTAGCCCTCCGCCCGAATAGCGGCGTAGACTTCTTCTGCCATAACGCGCTCTTTTTTCATGATGGTCTCCATAAATTCCCCTTGGTAGAGCAGTAGACTTGGAGTGAGTTTGATGGCTTTTCTGGCAAATTCGTAATGCACGGCTAATTTAGTAGCGATGTACTGCAACAGCATGTACATTACAATGCCTGTTATTCCGTCTAGTACCGAAATCTCTTTTGTGGTTAGAGGAGTGGCTAACAAGGCGCCCATACCTACAGTCAGTGCCCAATCGAAGTTATTCATCTGCCCTGTGGTTCGTTTGCCCATCAGGTTGGTGATAAAAATGAGAAATAGGTACAAAAGAGGTGCAGAAAACACTACTCGTAAAATACTTTCTGTATTAGAAAAAATTAAGCCTTCCATGAATCGTTCTTTGCAATACTAACGGTTAGCACGAATAGAGTTGTATAGGGACTTAAATTGAGAGATTTTTTTGTCTAGCAATGAAAAGCGGAAATTCGTCCCGAACAAGTTCGGGACGAGATTGAGCATTAGAAGAAGCTAGGCGGAAAAAGATCCAATTTTACTCTGTGAGGGCTTCGCCGTTCACTACGAATTTATTCGTGATAACCGTTACTGGTTAAAAAGTTTTAATAGAGATGGTAAGGCAGCTGTAGGACAATGTTCGTAGGCTAAGACAACAACTAACGCAAATGGTTGGCTTTCTGTTTCAAATTTAAGGCGTTATTTTTGTACGTTTTGTACATCTGGCTTGGTGCGATGCCCCATTAAACCGTAAAACAAAATATAGCAGTAGCAAATTACAGGTGTTAAGAAAGACAATTGAATGCCGACGGCATCTACCATTGTTCCGTGTAGCATAGGAATAAAAGCCCCCCCTACAATAGCCATTACCAATAAAGAAGAACCTTGACTGGTATAAACACCTAGGTCTTTGATGGCCAATGTAAAAATATTGGACCACATAATTGAATTGAACAGCCCAATACTCAACAACGACCACAACGCTAGCTTATTTTCTCCTCCTAATGCTCCTATTAGCAACAAGATTATAACAACGACTGCAAATAAGCTTAAGGTACGAGCAGCATTGGAACGTCCCACATAAAAGCCTATGAAATTGATAACTAAAAACAGCAAATAATACGCGACTTCTTCTAATTCCAACCCTACAAATACAACTCCTACGTCTTCTAATTTTAATCCCGTAACGGCATAAATAAACAAGAAAACACTCCATGAAATAACCGCCATAAGGCCGTATTTCTTAGTCCCCTGGTTGTTGGTGTCAAAAGCTACTGCTCCCAGCAATCTCCCAATCATGGCACCGCCCCAGTAAAACGCCAAATAAGCGCCTGCTTTGGTAGGCTCAAACCCCAGCACCTCTTCCATGTAGGGCATCATAAAACTTCCAATGGCGACCTCTCCCCCTACGTAGAAAAAGATCGCTCCGATGCCCCAAGCGAGTTGTGGAAACCGCAAAACGGCCAGACCTCCTTCTACTTTTGTGGTGTTGATGTAAGC
>CAYUZF010000012.1:11299-21703 GCA_964449615.1 uncultured Aureispira sp. | reverse complement strand
GATGTAAGCGGGCATGCTCGCTAAGAAAACGACCAGCGCCAAAAGCAAGAACAGAGCGCCTGCAATGGCATAGGTGTAAGCTATGGCCGTTGGCGTAGGGTCTTCAACCCCTGCTGGATTAAACACTTTGAAAATTAGAAGCGTGGCTAAAATGGGGGCGATGGTTGTTCCTAAGGAATTGAGGCCTTGTGCCAAGTTTAGGCGGCTGGACGCGGTTTCTTTGGGGCCCATGATGGCCGCGTAGGGGTTGGCGCATATTTGCAACAGCGTAATGCCTGAGGCCAAAATAAACAAGGCCACTAAAAAGAGCGGATAAGATTCGGCTAAAGCCGCTGGATAAAAAGCAAAGCAACCCAAGCTGC
The DNA here is from genome assembly GCA_964449615.1 of uncultured Aureispira sp. Lineage (GTDB taxonomy): Bacteria > Bacteroidota > Bacteroidia > Chitinophagales > Saprospiraceae > Aureispira. Next base: position 21,341 of record CAYUZF010000012.1, on the reverse strand, counting down.
AAACGCCCAAACTAAGAGCCATGCCGCGTTTGTACCCAATGCGGTTGATCGGGTCGCTGCCGCTGCTAGAAGACACTAAAAAATAAATTAGGGACACCACAAAAAAAGCAATGAAGAAAGAAAATTGCACCAGACTTGCGTCAAAAGCCTTCAAGTCAAAAATCTTTTTGAACGCCGAAATGAGTGGGTCGTTAACAACGGTGATGAACCCCCACATAAAAAAGAGCGTGGTGAGCAGAGCAAAAGCACCTTTGTAGGGTTGGCGGCTGCTGGGTTCGTCGGAAGGAAGGTCGTTGTTGGGTGCAGAAATGGAACCAGCCATGTGTTGTTGTTTTTTATTGATGGAGGGAGTGGATTGCTTATCGGGGCTGTTGAGAAAGTAAAATAGCAAAAGCCCCTTATTTCAACGCTTATTTAAGGTCTATTTTTTACTTTCATCAAAATTAAGCGCTTTCTAACTCAACTACTACTCCTAATGATGACCACCACTACTTCCTATTATTTTTTGCGTTTGCAACCTCCCGTTGTCGACAACAACCCCGCTCTTAACTTAGAGGTTTACTACCAGCATTACCTTCAATGGTTGCTGCCGTTTGAACAAGTTTTTGCAGCGGTTTCTCCCTTTGTGTACCAGCAATACGACCAGCGGGGCGCTACTTGGCTTTGGAGTGCTCAACTGAATGCAGCCGCCTTGTTGGCGGCCATCAATCCCCTGCTCGCTGCCAACCATACCCTAGCGGCACTAGACCGAGGGGCTGCTGTTTTGGACGTACAGCGGCATTGGTGTTGCAGCCCAGTGCCTCAACGCTTGCCCGCTTTGATTCAGGCAGCCCAGCACTATGCGGTGCCGTTGGTGGTTGCCGAGGCGGCAAGCGAAGGCCTCCCCAAGAGCACCTTGCAATATTTGACCCGCAGCTATTTGGCGGGCGCTACCTCGGCACTGGAAATATACCGCTGGCGCGCCCAATAAAAGAGAGAAAAAGCGGTTGGCCTTTTCTCTCTTTATTTTTAATTTTTTTGGTAAAAATGGGCTACCAATCGTCGTCGTCTGTTTTTTTGATACTTGTGATAAAGTCTTGTGTCATGGAATCGATCACCTTATTAATATAAGGTATGTTCCTTTCTGTAAATGTTTTAACTACCTTTTTACTAGATTTGTAAGGACAAGATGGCGTTAAACATGTCTCCAATCCCGCTAAATTTGTTCGGACTTTTGCATAACCTGGAACTCCAAAAATAAGCTCAAAATTTTCTACGCTGTATTTTACTTTTCCGTCCTTTACCAAAACGATAAACTTGAAGTTTAAAAAAGCTTCTTTGTAATAATAGTAGTCTTCTCTACCGACTCCATTATCTAGCTTGTCCAATCTCAAATTTCCCGTCCCAACAATTTTATCAGACTGCTCTCCATCTAGCTCTACCATGTTGTCCCCAGATTTTAACGTAGAAACAATCCAAAATTTAGCCTTCTCATAAATATCCTCTTTACTCATATTGGGACATTCTACTACTTTGGTGTATTTAACCAAACCAGATTCGGCATCAATGGGGAGTTGGGTGTCTTGTGCTTGTACCAATACGTGTAACAGGAGCAAAGATAGGGTTGTAAGCAATTTCATTTTCTTTCAAATATTTTTTATGTTTAACAATGAGTTGCATCAAAGATAAAACAAAGAGAAATAAAATCCTACTTTTCTTCTTGTAAATCCTGTTGATGTGTCCTACTTACAGCCGCCAATTATTGCGCTACAATTCCTACAATCGCGCTTTCTGTCTTGAAATCTGACACCTCCAAATCGGTTCGATCACCGTTCGTTTCCAACGCAGCGCCAGTATAATCTTGTTTATCCAATAGAAACTGCACGGGTAGTTGTTTGGACATCAGCATGTATTTGTTATCTATGTGTGAATACCATAATTCGGCGTCGGGATACTGTTGCTTAAACTCGGCTAGTGTGGTGCCTACCCCAATGCCTTGCTCCAGTTGGTAGCGATCCGATACCACCACCATGCTCCCTACTCGGTCTTCATAGCCTTTCAGCTCTAAGTTGTATTGGGGAGTTATTTGTAGCAAAGGGCCTTCCTCGCCCGATACGATGTAAAGCGGCTGTTCGGAGTCGTTGCTTGGCACCATGCGTTTTTCTATGACGTAGCCTTTTTCTTTGGCTGTGCTGGTAATGGGGCCGCCTATTTTAAAATCACCTACCCGCTTGTTGTCGTTGTCAATGGTATAATCAAAATTAGGGGTCGTAGGCACTTCGGAGGCTGTATGGTTTTCGGTGGCAACCTTCTCTTCTGTAGAAGGGGTGTCCCCGCAACTGTACAACCCTAACAACAATACCAAATGAGCCAAGAGAACCAACGTATTTTTTTTCATAATTAAGTCTTTTTGTAGTGTAAGGAAATTCTATACTCCTCAACCTCTACAATTGACCATTGTTTAGAAATACAACCTTTGTACTCAAAAAAGCTTTAAACGTTCTTTGGAAAGTTGATAATGTTCAATTAAAGTTTTGGCAACACCTTCGTTGAGCAAAAATGGCGGTTCTGCTACCGTGGCGGCTCGGTTTCCTTTGTGGTCTAGTTTGATGAGTTTCAGGGTGGCATAACTTTGCCGCTCTTGTGGCAGGTGGTACAATTCCAGTTTGCGGTAACGGCCTGCTTTGCCCAAAGGTGCTTGTTCTATGGTTGGAATGGGCATGCGTTGTAGATCGGCAATAAATTGCTCCGTGGGCAGGGTTCCAAAACGCTGTTCTAAGCTGTATTTATGATACCATTTATCTTGGTTGTTAGAATAGGGAACCAACGGTACGCTCCAAATCAGCAAGGCGGGTCCTGTTAGCAGTACTGTGGCTTCCGCCAGCCAACACAACAGCAATAGGCTGCTTTTGAGCGGCATCCCAAAAATTTCCCAGTAGCCTTCTTCGTATAAAAAAAGTAGCAAAGCACGCATGTATTCTAAATTTAAAACAATTCCCCAAGCAGAAAAGTAGCCACCAATACTAGGCATGCGCTCTAAATTTAAATAACTCACGAAGGCCACCCATTGCCCATAAAATAACACTACACTAGACAAAACAGCGACCAGCAATTGGCTTTTTTTGTTGTATAATTTTAGCCACCGCGCTAAAAAACGCAACCCCCAACTCCAAGCGTAGACAACCACCGAAGCAATAACGGGCAGCAGCCACAAAAACGGCAAGGTTACCAGCAAAGCGGTATATACATAGCCTACAATGGCAAGCTCAACAGTAGGCTGTATAGCATGCCCCGAACTGCCCAATCTTTTGGCGCTTCGTAATAGCTCAACATAGACAGTTGGGTTTGGTATTGTAAAAGTTTAGGCCTCTACAGCAGCGATGCCAGGCAGCGTTTTTCCTTCCAACAATTCTAACATTGCGCCGCCTCCTGTAGAAACAAAACTCACTTTATCGGCTTTGCCTGCTTGGTTGACAGCCGCCACAGAGTCACCACCCCCAATTAAAGAAAAGGCACCGTTTTGAGTGGCTTGGGCGACTGCATCGGCTATTTTCAGGGTACCAGCGGAGAAATTTTCCCATTCAAATACGCCCATTGGACCGTTCCAAATAATACTTTTGGAGTCGTGGATCACTTTGGCGAAGGCTTCTGCGGCCTTTGGGCCGATGTCCAGTCCCATCAGATCGTTGGGAATGTTGTCGCTTGCTACGGTTTTAGGAGTGGCATTTTTGTCGAATGCTGCGGCGGCAATCGAATCTTCGGGCAGCAAGACCAGGACGTTGTTGTCTTTGGCTTTGGCCAATAATTGACGAGCCGTTTCGAGTTTGTCCTCTTCCAATAGAGATTTGCCCACTTTGCCTCCTTGTGCTTTTAATAGGGTATAAGCCATTCCCCCACCGATGAGTAGGTTGTCTACGTTGTCCACGAGTTGTTCTAACAAGGTGATTTTATCCGATACTTTTGCGCCGCCTACAATGGCGGTAAAAGGACGCTGGGGGTTGTGGGTTAGTTTTTGGGCTTCTTCCAATTCTTTAGCAATCAAAAAACCATAGCCTTTGCGATCGGACTCAAAATACTTGGCGATGGTACACGTAGACGCGTGGGCGCGGTGTGCGGTTCCAAACGCATCGTTGATGTACACCGTTCCCAATTTGGCCAGTTCACGTGCGAACACCTCGTCGCCTTTCTTTTCTTCTTTGTAAAAACGGGTATTCTCTAACAACAACACCTGCCCCATCGCTAGCTTTGCGACGGCTTGCTCGGCTTGCTGCCCTACTGTCTTGTTACAAAAAGCAACCGATTGTCCCAATAATTCGGATAGCGGTTGTACGACGGCATTCAAGCTAAAACGCTCCCGATCCAGAGAACCGTCTTGCAACAATTTTTTTTGTGGCCGTCCCAAGTGCGATAGCAAGATGGCTGCACCGCCTTGCTCTAAAATGTATTGAATGGTTGGCAAGGCTCCTCTTAGGCGCGTATCGTCGCTCACTTGGCGTTTTTCGTCCAATGGTACGTTAAAATCAACACGCACCAATACTTTTTTTCCTTTTAGTGACAATGACTTGATAGACATAAGCGTTATTACAATTAATTGACCAATACTACCCAAGAGTCGCTTTAGCGAATTTGCTTCGATAGCAAAAAAAATCAGAATATTTTAAAATTTGCCGCAAAAAAATGTACAGCGAAAAACTTTTTTGAGGATATTAAGGTTACATTTCATGCGAAAGTAGGAATTTTTGTAGGATTGTATTCGGTATTACACGCTATTTTTCCTAACTTACTTAAGAAGATATTTTGCATTAGTGCTTATTCCCGCGCTCTACAACACCCTGTGATTATCTTTAAGTACACTAGCCACTATTAAACATGACAATAAAAGAGTATGCCAAGGTATTTGTTGGTAGCCCAGTTCCAAGCGTGCTGATCGAGTTGTTAAAATTTGAGCATGGTCAAGGGCTAGAAGATAATTATTCAGATGGATTTTCTTTAATTACCAACAGTGATTTTAGATGGAGTGTTTGGACAACGGCCATAGGTTTGCCCAATGATCTTATTCCTTTTGCGCAAGCCGATACTTCAGGCTCTATTTACGCACTCTGGTGCAAGCACGGTAATTGTTTGGACTACAATGAAGTACCTGTTGTTGTGTTTGGGGTCGAAGGACATTGCCATGTAGTTACCAATAATTTACTGGATTTTTTGTGTTTATTGGCCTTTGATGTGGAACCCATTGTAGATGACGATGGCATCTACTTTTACAAAGATGAAGAAAACTACGAACCGAGTTGCCACAATAGAAAATATAAAAAATGGTTGCGCGAGCATTACCAGCTCTCCCCAATTTCTAGTAATTTAGAGGCCGAATTCTTGGTAGAGCATGCTCAACTGCGACATCGTGGCAGTTTCCAAAACTGGGTCGAGCATTTCACACAAGACAAATTTAGTTACAACTGATTCTAATCCGCAATTCTCCTAGATAATGAAGCATTTTGATATACACCGAGAAAACAATAAACTTCGTTATCGCCGAACCAATGATGCGCCTGTAGGCAATGTGCTGCTGCGTATGCTTAAGGCCTATGGGATTGAAGACAAATACCACGAGTCGCGTGCCAAGCAGTTGTGGTTTGAAACAATGGGCCCTAGTATTGGACAATATACCCAAAATATATACGTCCGCAACCGTAAATTGTACATTACCATTTCTTCTGCTACACTCCGTCAAGAAATTTCCTTTTCTAAAGAAAAAATCAAACAGTTTATCAACGAGGGTATTGGCAAAGAATTTATCCAAGCGGTACATGTTTGGTAATCTTTTCTTGCTGCTCTTCTACTGTCCTATTGCTTATGCGTTCTTTACTGTTCCCTCTACTGTTGTTAGGCTGCTTATGCAGCTTTTTTTTATTTGCCTGCGATAACAAAACGACTACTGAACCGTCTTCTACCGATGTTGTAGTTGCCGATAGTCTCCCTTCTACCCCTCCCCTTATAGAGCGCCAAGTAAGTGGCCTGCCTGTTGTACTCGTCGTGCGTACCGCAATGGCCACCGTTTATGAACGGCCTGATTTTTCGGCGGCACTTGTTACCAACTACCAGCAAGGTGATAGCTTGCTCTTTACCAACCGAGTAACCGAAACATACAGCAACAAAACGCTAGAAGGCTTGACGTATCAAGAGCCGTGGCTCCGTATTATTCTTCCCAATGAAAAAATGGCTTGGGTTTACGGGGCGCATGTGCAGTTCGACGCTCAAGCACAGCCCGCCTTAGCCAAATTGGTCTTGTACCCGCGTGTTGCCGCACTTTTTGGCAATAACCTAGCTCAACAAATTGGCATCTACCAACAAGAGGCATCTGGTATACGCACATTACCTGGTTTCCGAACGCTCTACACTCGTGCTCAACATATCAAAGATACCTTAGAACTGCGCTTGGCCAATTATGCCCGTGCTAACACTGCTGCCTCAACCGCAGATTTTTTTTGGCTCAACGAACTCCTAGAGGGTTTGTTGCTGCATCATGTTCCAGAACAAAACAAACACTACCTTTTTCGCGATCTTACCCACTGGAAAAATATTAGTTTACAAACGCCCAGTATGGTAGACGATCACTTTATGGAATTGCTGTTGGCCTGCTACCCTGCTGACAGCATTGCTTATTATTATTACGGTTGGCAGTTGCCTTTGGATGAACAACGATTTTGTAGTCTTTTAGGGTCTGGTATCCATTCTGATGTACTCACTCAAATAGACAGCGCCATAGATACTAGCAGTTACTTTCGGCCAGAAATTAACCAAATTAAGCAGGCACTCATTGACGACATTGCTACCAATCGCAACTTCTGGATGCCACTGCCTGCTGTACAGAATGAGTTGGATAGTATTTTAAAGAAAAATTATGCCTTTCTCAACAGTGGTGACCGCGTCGCTCTAAAAACAAAACGTGCGTTTCTAAAAGCCCCTCAAGACCATCAACTGGTTCTCAACCTTTTTGAAAAGGGCTGAATTTGATTGTACGTGCAGTTCCAAGATGTCCCTCCTCTCCCTTTGGTTTGTAATACCCCCAAGCGGATAGCTATCCGCGCTCTGTGTGAGTTAGTGTGAGTTTTCCTACCTATTTGAGTTCTATTTGCCTGTTCTAGTCCTTGAGGTAGCGTTCGTACATCCATCAACCAGTAATACACCTTGCACTCCTGCCTCTAGTCTCCGATCGCTTGCTTCTAGCCAGCCTCCAGCCAGCGGGGCGAATAGCTATTCGCCGTGGGTTTGTCCCTGCCTGCGCGGGCATGCTAAAATAGGGAACGAGATAGAGGTACTCAAACTAGAGTGACTCAAACACAGTGTAAACAATAAAAATACGGCACTATGGCTAGCTAGTCTACTTCAACCAATGCTTGTGGTCTGGTAGTACTTCTTTAAATCAGTGAAGCTTCGTTCTAGTCAATGTTTTAAATTTTTCATTGGCTTTTGAAGAATGGAAAGTCAGGTACGAATAGCTATTCGTTTGGGGTGGGGAGAGGTTATAGTTAGTTTTATATTGAATTTTCCCTTTCTATTTTATAGTAGGGCTGTTTATGGGGCGTTGTTGAAAAATCAGCCTTCGGCTGGTTTGCCTAAATGAAAACTGGGACAAAAAAAATCTTCAAAAAATCAAACCTTTTCGTAGCAGTTCCCGTAAAAAGCCGTCAGACAACATTAGACAAACCATTTACAAAACACCCATGTCCAACAAGTATAGCAAACCGAGTTCTCTGCGGCTTAGAAATTACGACTACAGTAAAAAGGGGCACTATTTAATCACTATTTACACCCATCGACGACAAGCGCTGTTCGGTCAGGTTGTAAGGGAGCAAGTGCGGTTAAATACCTTTGGGAAAATTGCCCATCAAGCTTGGGCAGAAACGCAACTGGTACGACCACATGTAGGAGTTGGTGCGTTCGTTGTAATGCCCGATTCCATCCATGCGCTGATCAGTATTAACCAGTATCTTGGAGAAGCCAACCGACCACGTATTGGAAAGTTTATCAGTCCCACACAAACCATTGGCGCGATGGTAAGAGGTTATAAAGGTGTAGTAACCAAACGTATCCGAGCGCTGACTAAAATAATAGGGCCAGAATTTTTGCCAGCAGTGCATTTAGAAGTATTAGCAAGTATTCAAGTAGGCCACCCCATTTGGCAGTGCAATTATCACGATTGGATTATAAACAAGCGCGAAGACTACTTCAAAGCAAGCAACTATATTTGGAACAAGCCACTAGAATTACCACAATAAACCTATCTTGTAAAGGCTTGTTTTAAACAGCAGCAATCATTCTACCGAAATACCACTTTACATGAACACTGAAAAAACATTACGCTTGGGCTTTATCATGGGCGGCGGCGTCTCCTTAGGAACATTTTCTGGGGCTGCATTGTCAGAAGCTATCAAACAGCAATTGGTTTATGGCCAATACAATACAGGCACGTTGGACGAAGCAGGCAACCCCGTTTACCAAACTTATGAGCGCGTAGAAATAGATGTGTTTAGTGGGGCGAGTGCGGGCGCTATTTCGCTAGCGATCATGCTGCGTATTTTGACCAACCCGCGAGACAAGTACCGTTTTTTGGGGTTTCGCTCTTACGAGCAAATGCGAGAAGTCTTAGATTTTCGGTTGTCACGACAGTTTGGAGCACGCTTTGAAAAAATTAAAACGACGAAGCCGCAAAAATACGAGCAGTTGTTGGCAGCACAAACGCTACAAGAATTTCAAGAAAAAGTCTGGACTAAAGAAGTAGATATAGAGCGCTTGCTGGGGACGGGAGCCCATTACAAGGATTTGAGTGACAAAGCGAGCTTTTTGGATCGGACGGTAGTGGATGAGTTGGGAAAAACCTTGTTTCGCTTTGAGGAGCCTGAAAGCGAGCGTCTATCCCACCGCACTTTGCTGGCCGACCGCGTTTTATTTGGTTGTACCTTAGCAAACCTAAGTCATACTTTACAAAAAGGCAGCAATAATCAACCACAAGAAGACCAACAACAGGCACTGTTGGCCGCTTTGAGCGACAGCTCCGTAGCGCGTATTCACAGCGAACTACGCGTTTTTGATATAAATTTTAAGGCCATTGATAAGAAACACGAAAGGGCTTTTCCGTTGCGTTGGGTACAATACCATGAACAGGCTCCCATTCAACTGATTCAGAAAGACCAAAAAGGGCAGCCTTACAATAAAACGGTACGTTCTTTAAACAGCAATGCAGTATGGCGAGAAATGGCTGCGACCGCCATTGCTTCGGCGGCAGTTCCTGTTGCCTTCGAGCCCGTTGTACTCAACCGTTATCGGTACGAGTTTGGGCAGCAATGGGCACCAGCTTTGGGCAACAAAGATAGCTACCCGTTTACCTATGTGGATGGAGGTGTTTTCAACAACGAACCCGTACAGGAAGCACTGCGCCTAGCGGCTTTTATAGACCACGCAACGCCCAAAGCAAATTTTGAGCGGCAGCTAATTTTTGTAGACCCCGATGTATCGGAATTAGAACAGCAATTTAGAATACAGGCGCATGAAAAATTGAGCGTGGGGCGCTCGCTTTTTTCTAGTAAAATGAAAATAGCCGCTAAATCCAGTGCTGCACGACTTTTCAGCAGTTTGACCCACTTGTTAAGTGCCATTCTCAACGAAGCCCAAAGCATAGAAGTAGATCGCTTGTCGACGGTGTTGCAGCAATTTGAGCGTCGAGACGAACTGCGCCAATTCTACCGAGAGACCATCGCTCACACTCCCAACGACGAAACCCTGGAGCGCATGCGCAACTCTGCTCAAACTGCATTACAAAAAACACGCTTGTCGTTACAATTACCTGATACACAACTGCAATTGCCACAGGAATTGTTGCGTATTATAGAAGAAGAAAAAGACTTTTTGCACCCACAACTGCCCAATGAGGAGCGCGCACTCGTAGACGCTGTTAATGCGTTTTGCTATTTGCCAGCCCCTAGTAAAGCTCCCCACGCCCAAGCATTGGTATTCGCGCTTTCTTGTTTGCAGCTAGACATTGCCCTGCAATTGATCGGTAAAAACA
>CAYUZF010000012.1:8798-11289 GCA_964449615.1 uncultured Aureispira sp. | reverse complement strand
CCAATTGCTCCCTTTGATTTTTACAACCAACAAGAAACGTGGACCTTGATGCCGCTCCCAGGCAAAGGGATGGCAGGCTTTACAGGCTTTGCGTCTGCAGAAGCCAGTAAATACGAAGTAGCCTATGGCAAATACTGTGCAGCGCGTATTTTAAGAGCGCTACAGCTTACTAGCCCACGCCAAACAACCCTAGCATTACCCCCACGTTTTAATTATGAGCAGTTGGAAGGTTCCTTGCAAGAGCAACTACAAATCGCTATTGTCAAACGGTTTAAAGAGATGATTCCCAGTAATTTCAGCAGTATCCTACCTTTTCTCAGTGGCTATCTGAAGGAATCGGTACAGCGCTTTGTTGCCGATAACATTCAGATTGGAGGGCACGGTAGTACGTTCGAATTTAGAATTCGGGTTCCAAACGAAACGTATGTCTTAAAAGGCTTTACCAAAGAAGGCAACAGCGACCGTCGCCAGAGTTTGCAGACTCTGTCTATCCACGGCGCCCACTATTTAGTGGCCAAAATTCACTATGATTTTGTAGAAGAACAGTGGATGGGTACCCACACCAACTTCATGCAGCAAATATACATAGAGCAGTCCAAGTTTTTAGAAGATATTCCCGCGTTACAGGTAGAATTACCCGTTATGACCGAGCAAAGCGATGCCCATTTATCGCCCCATCCTGTATTCGAGGCTGATATCCGTACAGCTTTGCGCCGACAACAAGTTCAAGATTTGTCTGCTAAGATCTGGACGCTTTCCTCAGAAGTGCTTCCCCTCGACCAACATCTGTGGGGATCTGATAACTGATCGAGTTAAAGCCTTTAATAGAAATAGCTGTTTTTAAATTGATAGGCTCCCTGCGTAACTAAGACCGCGCTATATTATGATATAGGAGAACACGATCTATTGTTCCGCTGGTGCCCACTTGGACTGAGTCTGGTGTACAATTGATTTAAACCGCCAACAATTGACTATCTTATTTGCTACAAAACAAAGGCAGGCCGAATCCAATTCGGGCTCTCCCATCCACAAATTTGTCGAAACCCATGACCGCAATTAACATCTAAGGACACGTTTTATGGTGCTTCTAGTTTTGCAACAACTTCTCCAGCAACGTGATAATTTTTTGTTGTGACTCGGCCAGTTCAGCTTGCAAATCAATGATTTTGCTGTCTTTCTCTTGTAATTTCAATAAATAGGTATTGTATTCCTCGATGCGATCTTTGCGATAGGGCTTGGATTCGTCGGCTACTTGGTTAACGTCCAAATATAAGGCAGCTTTTGGATGGTTGGGCGGCAACATGGTACCTTCACCTGTCAACAACCAGTGGTAATTTACATCATCGGGATATTTGTGTGCAATCTTAGCCACCAAGTTGAGCTTGGGAATAGTCTGCCGTTTATAAATGTTAGAAATATTCTGACTATTGATGCCTACCGAACGTGCAACTTCACTGGTATTTTTATCGCATCCTAGATAATTCAATATGGATATCAAGCGTTTATGTAATCCTTCATCAATTGGTTTGAGTGACATAATTTTAGTTAATATTTTGTTAAGTAAGAGTTTTTTGCTTTCAACCCCAATCATTATTTGTAATATGCAGTAGCAAAGGAATATTAGTCTCTCTGATTAAGTATTGAAATAGCTGTAAATCTATAAAAAAACTACAATTAAATGTTCTTGTAAGGTATAAAAATCATTAAAAACCGACCTTTTTCAATGCGTCTATTCATAAAATTCCAGTTTTCTACAGGGGATGATCGAGTTCTATCCATAAGATTTTCTGCCTTTTAACGCATAAAAAGTGCTGTTTTAACCAATAAAATTCATTGATTCTTTAAAACCAATAAAGCGCACAAAAAGGCGCTATAATGTACCTATTCGTTGATACGAGCCTTCTAATATACGCATTCCCTTTTAATTTCTAGTGAATGTACTAGTTGTTGCTGCATATTCGTGCAGTTTTCTATAGAATTTATGATATTTTCTAAGTTTTTTCTCTGATTCTATGGGTTTTTCACTAGAACACCAAAGCATTTTTAGTGCACAGTCCCCCTTTTGCGCTAATATGCTTTGGTCTTTTGTATAAAGATATAAAAAAAGTGCTACACTTTTTCAAGTATAGCACCCTATAATTGTGTTGTATCTTCAACAATTCTTTTTAGTGAACCTTATGTAGATTGGTTACGGGCACATAAAGTTGTCCCTTTTCATTAAAACGACTAATCACAATACGTTGAACCTCTGATGTTCCTTCATAGATTTGAGTAATCTTCGCATCTCGCATCAAACGCTCTACATGGTATTCTTTGACAAAACCATACCCACCGTGAATTTGAACGGCTTCAACTGTAGCCCGCATAGCTACTTCCGAAGCATACAGTTTAGCTTGTGAACCTGCCAAGTCGTAATCCATGTGCTGGTCTTTTAACCACGCTGCTCGGTAAACCATCATTTTGGCGGCTTCAATCTCTGTAGCCATCGTAG
>CAYUZF010000012.1:6937-8788 GCA_964449615.1 uncultured Aureispira sp. | reverse complement strand
AAAGCTGATGCCCTGGTGCTTGATGATTGGTTTGCCAAACGCGCTGCGCTCTTTGGCATATTGCGAAGCCAACTCATAAGCGCCCCCCGCAATTCCCAATGCCTGTGCAGCGATTCCGATGCGACCGCCAGAAAGCGTTTTCATGGCAAATTTAAACCCGAATCCATCGGGACCAATGCGGTTTTCTTTGGGTACTTTTACATCATTGTATAAAATAGTGTGGGTATCCGAAGAGCGAATGCCCAACTTATCTTCTTTGGCACCAATTACAACCCCTTCCCAATCTGTTTCTACAATAAAAGCATTGATGCCTTTGTGCCCTTTTTCGGGATCGGTGTGTGCAATGACCAAATGTATACTCGAAGAACCACCATTGGTAATCCAGTTTTTAGTCCCATTCAATAGGTAATAATCGCCCATGTCCACGGCCGTCGTGCGCTGAGAAGTCGCATCGGAACCCGCTTCTGGCTCCGAGAGGCAGAAAGCACCAATTTGCTCTCCCATTGCCAATTTGGGCAAGTATTTTTGTTTTTGCTCTTCTGTACCGTACTCTTGCAAGCCCCAACATACCAAGGAGTTGTTGACCGACATGCACACCGAACAGGAGTTGTCAATTTTAGAAATCTCTTCCATCGCCAACACATAAGAAAGCGTATCCATTCCGCCACCATTGTATTGCTCCTCAACCATCATCCCCATAAAACCTTGTTCCCCCATCATTTTGATTTGCTCTTTGGCAAAGGTCATGTTGGTATCGCGCTCAATCACACCCTCTAACAAGTGTTGTCTAGCAAAGTCTCTAGCGGCTTCTTGCACAGCCAATTGTTCTTCTGTCAGTTCGAAATTCATAATGTCTATAATCTTCTGTAGGGCACCTGCTTACAGCGTGTAGGGGTACCAGATGATAAAATAATAGTGGGTTTGTTGTTTTTTGCTATATATAAAATAGTTAACTACCCAAATAGGACTCAAAGATAAACTATTCTACGCTAAATATCAATCAGCATTTCGTAAAATCCCCGCTTATTAAACAACAGCGCGTTTTTTCAATTTTAGAAGTGTATGATAAGAATCTCCAATCAACTCAAAGCTATCGACCAATTCAAAGCCTGTATCTACGGACATTTTTTTCATCTCTTCAGAATGGTACATTTTACTGTTGCCATTGGCAATGCACGTGAAGTACAACGAAGTTCCTACCAAACAAAACTCACTGGCAGGAAAGCGCTGGTTGTCCCAGAATGGTTCCAATATGTATACAAATGCTAGCTCGTCTACAGCTTTATGCACACGTTTCAGAATCGATAGAATTTCTTCCGTGCTAAAGCAATCCAAAAATTGACTCATCCAAACCGTATCTGCGCCTTTGGGAATGGCCTGCTGCTCGTCCAACAAATTGATCTCGTGGTAGTGGATGCGGTCGTTGTGTTCCGATAGGGCGTTATTGCGCTTGGCTACGTTGATCTGTCCAGGCAAATCCAACATGGTTACTTCTACATCGGGATCGTAGGTACAGCAAGCCCGCGCCCATTTTCCCGTATTGCCTCCAATATCGTACAACGTTTTTATAGGTTCTCGAAAGATCAACTCCAAAGCATAAGGAAAGGCATCGTCGGAGTAAAAATGATCAAACTCAAACCAAGATTTTTTCACCTGTTCGGGCAAGTGTGCCAACCCTTCGTACACCGTCGGCCAATCGCCAAATACCTTCAACCCCGCTGGACGGCCTTCTTTGATGGACTCGGTCAAATGTTCCAATCCCGCGTAACAAACGTCTTTGGCAAAATTCATATTCACCTCCGTCATGCGGTCGGAGCGAATAAAACGTCCCACGGTTGTCAAGCTGTAGCG
>CAYUZF010000012.1:0-6927 GCA_964449615.1 uncultured Aureispira sp. | reverse complement strand
TGTCTATACCGTTGATGAAGAGAACCCTACCGCTCAAGCTGTAGCGATCGTCGGTTAATTCTACCACATCTATACAACAACCCGCTTCTAGCAGAACCTTGATGCCGTAATTGGAGAGCTTTGTTTCTTCAATAATTTCTTCTAGCGTAAGTCCTCCGCGATTGCTAGCAATCGCTTCCAAAATTCCCAGTTCCTTGAGAGAAACTACTGCATGAAAATAAATGGGGGCAAAGGCAATTTTTTGTGCTTCGTATTTGGCTTCAATAGCCGTCATCTTATTCGCCATCTAGGAGTTATTTTTTTAAGGCTGTTTAGCAACTATTTGTAAAAATAGTTTGAGAAATGCACTTGTTGACAATGCGCACACGAATACGGTTGACAACTAGCAAGACAGCTTCCCTTCTACTTGCGAAGAGAAATCGAGCATTAAAGATAAACAACTCCCAGCAATTTTTGGATTTATAAATCCATATTAACTATCGTATACCAAAAGGATTTTTATTCCCCTCCATGCAACACCAAAAACAGCCGTATACGCAGCACACATTGCTGGCTTGCCCTCTGGCAAAAAATGACCTCCCTAGTTTATTATATAATTTTAATAATATTATGACTAAAAAAGTAGCTTCTCACTCGCTATCCGACTCCATTCGTAACAATGTCTATTGTTTTAGCAATTTAATGTGTTGCGGTGCTGCTGTTGCGGTGCGAATCGTTAAGATGTAACTGCCACTCGGAAGGTTTTCTAAGGATATGCTTCCGCTTTGCCAATGCGTTTGTTGGGTTTGCTGCCACAACTTCCCTTCTAAGGAATGGATGGACAACTCTACTTGGGCATACGCTTTTCTCAAATCTATTTGAAGAGTGGTTTGGGCAGGATTGGGATAGACGTTGTAAGGCAATTGTTGGGACAAAAGCTGCTGTCCTAAAAAAGTGAACGATACGCAATCGGACGTATCTACACAAGTGCCGTTGTTGGTGATTAAGGCATAACTGCCCGCGCTGGCCGCTGTGTATCTGTTGCTAGACGCTCCTGCGATTGGCGTATAAGTTCCCCCGCTGCACTGCACCCATTGGTAACTGTTGGCCGTTGTATTGGTACTCAAAGTGAGCGTATTGGGATCAACAACTACCGAGGCAGGGGTACACAAGCGATAAATGCGCGCTTGTCCCTCCAACCTACTGTAAAAAGGCTCTCCGATGGCTACATAATCCTGCTCCCAAGCCAAGCCCGTTCCAAAGGAACTGTTGGGAAAAGCACTGGCAATACTGGCCTTTTCTACCCAATCCGTACCATCAAATTGAAACAAAGTAACCTTTCCGCTTCTACTCTGGGCGCTTCCACTGACCAGCACCGCATTGCCGCGCAGCCGTATTTCCCTTCCAAAACGTCCGCCTCCTACATCTCCCGCAATAGGATTTCCAACAGGCACCCATTGGCTCCCGTCCCAATCAAATATACGCACATAGCCCGCTTCAGTAGTGGTGGGCGAATCGTGATAAAGCGAACTTGCTGCCAAACGGTTGCCCTGTATCGCTAAGTTTTGCCCAAATAAATCGCTCAACTGCTCTCCATTGATGTCCGCTCCTACTTGTACCCAATCGGTACCGCCCCACTCATAGACGCGCACATGCCCCGCATGCGCAGCAAAAGGGAAGCCCCCATTATTGTAGTGCGCCCCGATCGCAATCCGTTTGCCATCAAAAGCTACATTGCCCGCCATGTCGCTGGCGGCTTCTCCGTCGATATCGCTGCCTTGCTGGCTCCAAACAATTCCGTCCCAATGAAACACACGCACATGCCCTGCATAATAACCATTGCCACCATTGTGATAAGAGGCACCGACCAAGGTACTTCCCTTCAATACCAGTCGATTGCCAAACGCATCGCCTGCCGCCTCCCCATCAATGTCGTCTCCCAACTGCACCCAAGCACTACCATCCCATTCAAACACTCGAATGTGTCCTGAATTGTTGCCGTTGCCATCGTTAAAGTAAGCCCCAACCGCCAGTCGATCCCCGTCCATAGAAATCGCGCGTACATGGTCGCCTGCGGCTTCTGCGTCAATGTCATTGCCGAGTTGCTGCCAATCGCTGCCGTCCCATTCAAAGACGCGCACGTGTCCTGCATCGGGGCCACTGCCCTGGTTGTTCATGCCCGAAATGGCTACCCGATGGCCACTCATAGAGACATCCTCCCCAAAGCGGTCGTTTCGGGCTTCCGCCGCTAGGGTACTTCCAAGTTGTGTGAAAGTTTGGCTGTAGGTTATTGTTGGCAATAAAAACAATAGGGCAAAGTATAAAACACACCGATCATTTTTCATAGTTGGTTTGGTTTGGTCGTTGTAAAGGAATTTTAGTAGCACTCTGCTGTTTTTTGGTTTAAGGTTGTTGTTTGAACGATTTTTCTTTAACTGAGAATTGCATGGTTTAATTGGTAGTACACGCCGATAAGAGCATCGGTTTTAAATTACAGCTGTAAGACGCCTTTGTAAGCTCAAACGTTGGTACGGGCAGCAAAATTAGGACGCTAGACCGATGGCCTGCCCTTTCACCCAAGTCTCTATCAATCGTTGGTTGCCCAACAAATCGCCCACATAAAAAGCATTGGAACGCTGCAAGACCGTCGATTGATCCCACCGCTCGCGCGACACTTGGTTGTTGCCCGACTGGCTGGCATGTACGATGTACAACTCCCGTTCAGTTTTCCACAAATAACCTACGTGTGTATCCAAGCCAATCAGATATAGGCCCTGTTGCTGTGCATCCATGTGTTTTTTGAGGGCGGCCAAGCTGTTGTACACTTGTATACTTTTGCGGTCGCACAAACTGCGCAGAATAACCGAAGCTGCCTGCTGAGCCATTTTTACGCGTGGCACCGAAAAGCCCAAGTGTTGCAACGTAGTGGTTACGAAGTAGCCACAAGCAATTTTTCCCTGTCGCGGTTGCTGGGTCGTTCCATTAAAATCATAAGCGGTTCCATACCAGTAGTAAAATACGCTGTCGCTTAAGGTGTGTTCTAAGTAGCGTTGTGCTTGCGTGAGAATGGCCGCATGCCGTTCGGGTTCCATGTTCCAGCGCTGTTCGTACTCCAACCGCTTGTAGTGGACGCGCTCCTGCAAATACTTGTAGTTTTGCTGCCACTGTTGCTGCGCTTGCTCCTTCTGATAAACATACCGCACCCCCAACAGCAGCACCAAACTCAAAAGAGTAACGCCCAAAATTAGCTGCATTGTGGTAGGTTTGGGCGGCTGGAAGGGTTTCTTTTTGTAAGTGTTTTTTCTGGGTTTCTTTTTTCTTTTTGCGGCCATGTTGTTGTATTTTTTGTGGCGAATGGCTATGGTTCTAGTTGCTTCTTTACTTCCTTTGCGGCTGCATTTCTTGCGGCTGGTGGTGGCGATACACCTCCGCAGAGATGCGGCGCTCTTTGCTGGGATATGGGGACAAAAATTCGCGCAGTTGCTCAGTAACAGCACTCATGGCTGCACTGTCTTCTTGGGACAAAGTAAGCCATGCTGCTCCTTTACCCCGCTCAAACGCCGAAACAGGCAATACCGTATAGCGCCAATCAAACCCTTTTTTGAGACTGTCGATGCCCCTGCCGTAGGCATACCGCCAAGTATAAATGTAATTGTGGTTGCCCAAATAAGTGCGCTGTTGCTTTCTGTTTTTTATCAATTCTACTTCTAACAGCATTCCCAAATCGGTATTGGTGCGGTATTGATTAGAAATAAAATTGCCCAAAGAATAGGCGACTAATACTTCCCGTTGTCGACTGCTATCGGCATTCCACAGCGTATCCAATTTGACGGGTTGAATGACGTGCGGGTGGCCGCCCACTACCAAGTCTACCCCATTTTCCCACAGCAGGCGCGTTTGAGCTTGTTGAGTAGGGTGTTCGTTCAAACGGTATTCATGCCCCCAGTGCATAAGGGCAATAATTAGATCTGCTTGCAATGCCTTCGCCCGTGCAATGTCGCGGCGCATCAAAGCCGTATCAATCCAATTGACAAAGGTAGGCGGTTTGGCAAATACGCCGTTGGTCGCATAGGTATAATTAAGAAAAGCCAAGCGAAACGTTTCGCCGTCGATCTCTTTCTCTACCACCAACGGATACAAAGAATCGCGGGCGCTGCTGTCCCTGAATGTCCCCGTATGCAGCATCCCCAACGAATCCAACACGTCTAAGGTGTGTATCAAACCGTATTTACCACCGTCGTTGGAGTGGTTGTTGCTGGTGCTCAACAAATCAAACCCAGCGGCTTTTAACGCGTAAGCGAGGGCATCGGGCGAACGGAACATGGGATAGCCCGTGTAGCGCCCCTTGTTGCTTAACGTTACTTCTAAATTGCCTACAGCAATATCGGCCTGTTTCAAAATAGGCGCAATGTACTGAAAACAATCTTCGTACTGAAAATGCTGTTGATCCTGGCTTTTGAAGTGGGCAGGTTGGCGAGCTGCCGAGCGAATTTGATCGGTGTGTCCCATGATATCCCCAACAAAGGCCAAGCGCAAACGCACCAAACTATCGGGTTCTGGAACCAGCGTATCTTGTTGGGCGGTAGGTTCAGCGGGCGGGTTGGAGCGTTGCTTGCAAGCTCCTGTAATACTACAAATAATAAAAACACAACTGTACAACAGGCATTTCATAAGAATAAGAATGGCAGTGGAATAAAAATTGTTGGAAATGAGGGTGCAAAATACGATAATCTGCGGACAATCAAGCTTTATTTCAAGTACCACTCAAGGCGTACGTCTGTCACAACCGCGCTACGAACCAACGCCGCGCCCTGCGCTACCGCATAGAAAGTTGAGGCAATGTTTGTAAGGATGATTAGGAAAAAGTATCTTGTTGAACCATTCTCAATAGGAACAATTATCACACGCACAAGACTTATTAAACAATTATGAAGAAAATATTGGTTGCCAATCGAGGAGAAATTGCCATGCGCGTTATGCGCAGCTGTCGCGAAATGGGCATTGCTACCGTCGCTGTTTATTCGGAAGCCGATCGCAATGCCCCACATGTGCGCTATGCCGACGAAGCCGTTTGTTTAGGGCCTGCGCCTTCCAACCAATCGTATTTGTTGGGCGAGAAGATTATTGCTTTCGCTAAATCGCTGCATGTTGATGGCATCCATCCTGGCTATGGTTTTTTGAGTGAGAATGCCACCTTTGCCCAACAAGTGACCGATGCGGGCTTAACATTTATAGGCCCCCGCCCCCACGCCATCGAAATCATGGGCAGCAAACTCGCCGCCAAAGAGGCGGCCAAAGCCAACGATATTCCCTTAGTGCCTGGCACCGAAGAGGCCATCGAAGATGCCGAAGTAGCCAAAAAAATTGCCCAAGAAATTGGGTTTCCAATTTTGATCAAAGCCTCTGCGGGCGGTGGTGGTAAGGGCATGCGCATTGTAGAACAGGTAGAAGAGTTGGACGAGCAAATGGAACGCGCTATTTCAGAAGCCGTTTCCGCTTTTGGCGATGGAGCAGTATTTATTGAAAAATACGTCACGTCGCCGCGCCACATCGAGATTCAGGTACTGGCCGATACCCACGGCAATACCATTCACCTATTTGAGCGCGAATGCTCCATCCAACGCCGCCACCAAAAAGTGGTCGAAGAAGCACCCTCGGTAGCGCTTACGCCTGAACTGCGCGCAGAGATGGGCGCTTGCGCCGTCCGTGTAGCCGAGCTGTGCGACTATGTTGGTGCGGGAGAGTTTTTGTTGGATGAACACAAGAACTTCTATTTCTTAGAAATGAATACCCGCCTCCAAGTAGAACACCCCGTGACAGAATTGATTTCTGGGGTAGACTTGGTCAAGCAACAAATTTTAATCGCACGCGGTGAAAAGCTACAAATTCAACAAAAAGACTTAGAGATTCAAGGCCATTCACTCGAATTGCGGGTTTATGCCGAAGATCCCGCCAATAATTTTTTACCCAGTATTGGCACCCTTACCACGTATGCGCCCCCCAAAGGGCCAGGTGTTCGGGTAGACGATGGTTTTGAAGAAGGCATGCCCATTCCGATTTATTACGATCCGATGATTGCCAAGTTGGTCACCTACGGCAAAGACCGCACCGAGGCCATCGAACGCATGTTGCGCGCCATCGAGGAATACCACATTACGGGTTGCGCGACGACCTTGCCTTTTGGTACTTATGTTTTGAAACACCCCGCTTTTGTATCGGGTGATTTTGATACCAATTTTGTCAAACAGCACTTCCAGCCCGAGGCCCTACAAGGCTACGACGCCGAAGAAGCCCAATTGGCCGCGCAGTTGGCCATTCATGTATTGGAAAATCAACAGTCCAAACAAGAAACGGCTACGGCGGGCGCGGCAGATCGAAACGCTGGGCGCTGGGCGGCGCGAAAATGGTAGCTCGCTTACCACTTTTGTGGTTTGCTGGCTGTTTTTGTACCTGGTTCCGCAACTTCTACAACTTACCCAAACTGATAATTTATTAATTCCATTTCATTACTTACAACAAAACCATGAAACAACTATTTTTTTTGGCGACGCTGCTGCTCGTCCTTAGTCTAAGCCAACTCGCCAACGCTCAAAAGGTCTTTGAAGTATCCAGCAAATACGACGCAGATGTTAAAGTTTATGTAGTAGATTCTAAATACGATGCGGATTTATTAGTCTACAAAGTGGATTCCAAGTACGATGTCAACAAAGAGGGTCGCTGGTTCTTCGTAGATTCTAAATACGACGCCGACAAGAAGGTCTATTTTGTAGATTCTAAATACGATGCGGATTTGAAAATTTATTATGTGTCGTCTAAGTACGATGCTAAATGGAGAGAGACGGGCAAGAAACATACGATGCACTAGGCTGTACGTTTATTTTGGTGTAACGTACTAAATACAGTGTAACAAAAGTTTTTTGACATAAAAGTAGTAAATTGGAGTTGTAA
>CAYUZF010000011.1:0-46451 GCA_964449615.1 uncultured Aureispira sp. | reverse complement strand
AGAAATTGTAAGAAATTGTAAGAAATTGTAAGAAATTGTAAGAAATTGTAAGAAAAACCCACCACACCGCATTCCGACTGTAGTTCGGGGCAAAAAAAGCAACAAAGACAACAATGACAACAGTAGGCGATAAACGACTCAGATTACAAGACTTTGAACGCGTTGTCCTAAATAATGAGCGCGTTGAGTTGAATCCCCAAGCCCTAGAGAAAGTAGAAGCTTGCCACGATTTTTTAAAAGATTTTGCAGCCGATAAGGTAATTTATGGTATCAATACGGGTTTCGGTCCAATGGCACAGTACAAGATTGAAGACCACAAACGGGTACAATTGCAGTACAACCTCATTCGCAGCCACTGCACGGGCATGGGGCAACCCCTAGACGATGTGTTGGTGCGCTCGGCCATGCTTTGCCAACTCAATACAATGATGCAAGGCAAATCGGGCATCGTACCCAAAGTTCCCGAACTCATTGCCCAATTCGTCAACGAAGAAATTTATCCAATTGTGTTTGAACACGGTGGGGTAGGAGCCAGCGGCGATTTGGTGCAACTCGCACATTTGGCGCTGGGCTATATTGGAGAGGGCGATGTGCGCTGTGGGGAGCAGCGGCAGGCTTGCGCCAAAATCATGCAACAAAGAGGCATTGAACCGCTGGACATTCAACTGCGCGAGGGGCTTTCGCTGATGAACGGCACTGCTGTAATGACGGGCATCGGCTTTGTCAATGCCTGCCACGCCAAAAACTTGATCAGTTGGTCGCTGGTCGCCTCTGCCTTGCTCAACGAGTTGGCCAATGCCTACGATGACCATCTTTCTAAACCGCTCAACCACGCCAAACAACACGTTGGGCAGCGCCGTGTTGCAGAAGTCCTGCGCAGTATTTTACAAGACAGCCAAATGATGGAAAACCGTCAAAAACACTTGTACCACGACGGCGTCAAAGAAACGGTTCTTACAAAAAAAGTACAGGAATATTATTCTCTGCGCTGCTTACCGCAAATTATCGGCCCCATTTACGATGCTTGGCAACACTGTGTAGCTACTTTAGAAAATGAGGTTAATTCGGTCAATGATAATCCTATTGTAGATGTAGAAAGCCGAAACGTTTACCACGGTGGTAATTTTCATGGCGATTATGTATCGCTGGCCATGGATCATCTGCGCCTAGCCATCACAAAAATGTCCATGTTAGCAGAGCGGCAACTCAATTTTTTGCTAAACCACCACATCAATGGTATTTTACCGCCCTTTGTTAATTTGGGAGAATTAGGGTTCAACTTTGGGGTACAGGGCGCGCAATTCACAGCCACCTCTACCACTGCCGAAAACCAAATGCTGTCCACGTCTATGTACATCCACAGCATTCCCAACAACAATGATAATCAGGATATTGTAAGCATGGGCACCAACGCAGCTTCGGCTACCCGCAAAGTTATTGAAAATGCCTATCAAGTGCTATCGGTAGAATTTATGGCCATTGTTCAAGCCATTGAGTACTTAGACATTGAAGATCAACTCAGCAGCTACACCCGCCAATTGTTCCAAAAAGTGAAGGCCCTGACGCCTCCTTTTGCAGAAGATGAGCCTTTGTATAAACGAACGGCTGCGGTTAAAGAATTCTTACAGACGGAGCGCCTGAATATTCTAGATCGTGTAGACGTTCCTACAACGGTTTGATACCATATATTTGTACACCCTAGAAAATAGCAGTTCATCAATGAAATACGCATTAATAACAGGAGGTTCTAGAGGCATAGGCCGTGCCATTTGCGAAAAGCTGGCCGCTATGAACTACCATGTTCTTATTAATTATACCAGCAACGAAAGTGCGGCACAAGAAACCGCCCAATTGGTTCAAGCGCAAGGAAGCGAGGCCACGTTGTTGCGTTTTGATGTAGCCGACAAAGCGGCCGTAGACAGCGTTTTGGGGGCTTGGATGGCCGAGCACGAAGAAACGCCTATTGAAGTACTGGTCAACAACGCGGGGTTTAGAAACGATGCGTTGTTTATGTGGATGGAAGAAGAAAATTGGCAATCGGTATTGGACGTGAATATAGCGGGTTTTTACAACGTCACCAAGCCCATTTTTGCTAAAATGCTCACGCATCGGTACGGCCGCATTGTCAATGTCGTTTCGCTCTCGGGCATCAAAGGTATGCCTGGGCAGACCAACTATTCGGCAGCAAAGGCGGCAGTCATTGGGGCGACCAAAGCCTTAGCGCAGGAAGTAGGTCGAGCCAAAATTACAGTCAACGCAGTAGCGCCTGGTTTTATTAAAACCGACATGACCAAAGACATCGACGAAAAACAATACCGCTCCGTTATTCCGCTGCGCCGATTTGGCCAAGCAGAAGAAGTGGCCGATTTGGTCGCTTTTTTGGCATCGGAAAAAGCGGGCTACATCACAGGGCAAGTTATTTCTATAAACGGTGGTTTACACACCTAAAGCAATTGGGCAATTATGAATCGAGTAGTCATAACAGGAATGGGAATTTACTCCTGCTTGGGTACCAACTTGGAGGCGGTCAAAACGGCGCTTCAAGAAGGACGCTCTGGCGTGGGCATCGACCCCCTGCGCCTAGAAATGGGCTACCGCTCTGGCCTCACGGGCATGCTGCCTCAACCCGACCTAAAAAAAATGCTCAAACGTCGGATGCGCGTGGGCATGGGTCAAGAGAGCCAATATGCGTATCTGGCTACAGTAGAAGCGTTTAAACTGGCGGGCATTGACGATGCGTTTTTAGACAGCCGCCAAATCGGTTTGCTCTATGGCAACGACAGCACCGCCAAATCCGTCATAGAAGGCAATGATAAGTTGCGCCAAGTGCAAGATACCGCTTTGATGGGCTCAGGAAGTATTTTTAAGTCGATGAACTCGACCATCAACATGAACCTCTCTACGATTTTTAGACTCAAAGGCATCAACTTCACCGTAAGCGCGGCCTGTGCCAGCGGCTCGCATGCAATTGGTTTGGGGTATCTGTTTATTAAGCAAGGCTTGCAAGATGTGGTAGTGTGTGGCGGCGCGCAAGAAGTAAATGCCTGGGCGATGGGAAGTTTTGATGGGTTGGGGGCTTTTTCTACGCGTATGGATCACCCAGCAGAGGCGTCTCGTCCGTTTGATGTAGAGCGCGACGGGTTGGTGCCTAGTGGAGGCGGTGCAACGGTCGTGCTAGAAAGTTACGACTCGGCGGTGGCACGTGGTGCTAATATTCTAGGCGAAATCATTGGCTATGGTTTTTCTTCCAATGGTTTGCACATTTCGCAGCCTAGTGTAGAAGGCCCCGAACGCTCCTTGCGCATGGCCTTGCAACAGGCTGATATTGCTGCCAGTACGGTGGATTATGTCAATGCACATGCCACGTCTACGCCTTTGGGCGACAAGCACGAAGCGATGGCATTAAGTGCCGTTTTTGGCGGAGACAATTGCCCTTATGTCAGTTCTACAAAGTCTATGACGGGGCATGAATGTTGGATGGCGGGAGCCAGTGAAATTGTCTACAGTTTGCTCATGATGCAGCATTCTTTTGTAGCACCCAACATCAATTTGGAAACCGTAGCCGAAGAAGCCAAACCATTGAATATTCCGACAAAAGCTGTCCAACACAATATAGATACGTTGCTCTCCAATTCCTTCGGCTTTGGAGGCACCAATTCCTCATTAATAATACGAAAATACAAATAACCACATGAACCGATCAAAAATAGTAGCCATCACCAACGGCTTTTTAGTAGACGAATTTGAAGTAGATCCAGCAGACATTGTCTTAGAGGAAAACCTGCACGAAACACTGGATTTGGATAGTTTGGATTATGTAGATTTGGTAGTTGTTATTCAAAGCCACTTTGGTTTTAAATTGACGGCCAACGATTTCAAAGGCGTGGATTCTTTCAATGATTTTTACGACATGATTGAACGCCATTTAAAAATGCACTTGCAAGAAAACGCATCAACGGCACCGTAATGGCAACTTGGAAAGGAAAAACACGAGGGGGCTTACTGGGGTACAAAATTTTTGTATTCCTCATTCGCTATGCGGGGCTAGGCGCTGCCTATGGGCTGTTGCGATTGGTTGCCTTGTGGTTTGTCTTCTTTTCGCCTACGGCAACACGCGCCATTTATAGTTTTTTTAGAAACCGCTTGAACAAAGGACGTTGGTCGAGTGCTTTGGCCGTTTACCGCACCTATTGGGCGTTTGGTCAAGCGCTCATTGATCGCACGGCCGTATTGGCTGGCTTTGAAAATAAGTTTACTTACGACTTTGACGGCGAGCAGCACATTCAAGAAATGGCTCAAACGGGCAAAGGCGGGGTGTTGTTGAGCATACACGGCGGCAATTGGTCGATGGCAGGTTCTATGTTGGAAGAAAACGTCGGGCAAACTGCGCGCATCAATATCGTCATGTTGGAAGCCGAACACCAGAAAATCCAACGGTTTTTGGCGCAAGTGCAGGTCAAACAAGCGGCCAATATTATTGAAATTGGAAATGATTTTTCGCACATCATTGCAATGGGATTGGCTTTGCGCAATGGAGAATTGCTTTGTATGCACGGAGATCGTTTTCTGCCTGGTGCCGATACGTTGGAAGTGGACTTCTTGGGTGCTAAGGCGCATTTTCCAGCGGGTCCGTTCCAGTTGATCTACCGTATGAAAGTACCGTACAGCTTTGTTTTTTCCTTCAAAGAAAATCGCCAACATTACCACTTTTATGCGACGCCAACTTTGCGAACACCCGCTTCTCCACAGGCCGCCGCCCAAGCATTTGCCCACAGCATCGCCCAAAAATTACACCAATACCCGTACCAATGGTACAACTTTTACGACTTTTGGGGGACACCCAGCCTTGTCACCTCTGAAAAATCAACTTTACAAACAAGCAATGGATAATACAACGCCTTTGGCAACCGAAAAAGAGGTGCTGCAATGGATTCCACAGCGCACACCAATGGTTTTGATTGATACCGTTTGGTCCGCTAACGAGCAACAGGCAACAACAGGTTTGACTGTTCAAGCAGACACCATATTTTGTCAAAACGGTTATTTGCAAGCGCCTGCGCTGGCGGAGAACATCGCCCAAACGGCGGCTGCACAGGCTGGGTATTTGGCGCAGCAAGCAAACAAAACGCCCCCAGTAGGTTTTATTGGTGCTATAAAGAATTTGACCATTGTGGACTTACCCGTTGTAGGAGAGGTATTGCGCACTCAAATTACAATAGAACACCACATTCTAAATTTCACCCTCGTTAAAGGCACCGTTAGAGTAGGCGAACGTCTTATAGCAGAAGCTGAGATGAAAATATTTGTCGCAGAGGCGGCCAACTAAAACAAGCGAGTAGGGCATGGCAAAAGTAAGAAGAGGACAGCGCCGACGCATGACAGGAAAAATCCTAATGCACCGTTTGGAACAAACCATTAAATTCAGTGAGGTGGATTCAATGGGTGTGGTCTGGCACGGCAATTATGTGCGTTTTTTTGAAGACGGACGCGAGGCTTGGGGGCAACAATACGGCATTACCTACTTGGACGTTTCCAACCAGGGTTTTGTCATTCCTATTGTGAGCATGCACTGCGAACACATGGCGCCACTGCTTTACGGTGATACCGCCATTATAGAAACCACCTTTGTCGATACACCTGCAGCTAAGTTGTATTTTGATTATAAAATTTATAGAAAAAGAGACGGCGCACTTTCGGCCACAGGCACTACCACCCAAGTATTTTTGGATCAAAACCGCGATTTGTATTTGGCCGTTCCTACTTTTTATGAAGAATGGAAAAAACGCTGGGATTTACTTTAGTCCTTGCTTCTTTTTACTGCTAACACAATACCACCATGCAACAGCAATTCATCTACTGTTTGGCCGATAATCTAACGACCGCATTGGGCTTTACGACTGCCGATAACTTGGCAGAGATAGCAGCCGAGCAAACGGGTGTGCAGGCACATGAACTGCCCGCGTTGTACCCAACGCCTGTATGGATTTCTAAAATAAACCCTGCGCTAGAAAAACAGCAACTTGCTGGCCTTGACAATATAGCACCATACACCCGTTTAGAACAGTTGTTTATTTGGTCTATCCAAGAAGCAGCACAACAAATTCGGCTGGATTTGAGTCGTGCGGATACCTTGTTGATTCTGGCCTCTACAAAGGGAAACATTGATGTGCTGGAGGGCAAAAGTACGGGTGATTTTCCAGAAGAGCGCTCGTATCTGGGCACGATGGCTAGGGCGGTTCAGGACTATTTCGACAACCCCAACACACCTGTAGTGGTCTGCAATGCGTGTATTTCTGGGGTTTTGGCGCTGGATGTGGCCAAGCGCTATTTGCGGGCGGGGCGTTATAAGACAGTAGTTGTAGCAGGTGGAGACTTAGTAACAGAGTTTACACTGGCTGGTTTTCAAGCCTTTAAAGCGATGAGTGAAGCCCCTTGCCGCCCTTTTGATGCCGATCGTACAGGGATCAACCTGGGCGAGGGCGTCGGCACGCTCATTCTAGGCACGCAGCCCAACAAGGGCGATGCTCAACCGATTGTTTTGCGTGGAGGGGCGTCCTCTAACGATGCCAACCACATTTCGGGCCCTTCTAGGACGGGCGAAGGCTTGCACCTCGCCATTCAAAAAGCCTTAGCAGACGCTCAAAGCAGCGCCGAAGAAATGGATTACTTGTCCATGCACGGCACAGCAACGCCTTACAACGATGAAATGGAGGCCAAAGCGCTGGCTACCGCCCAATTGCAAAACGTTCCCCTCAACAGCTTAAAAGGCTACTTGGGGCATACGCTGGGCGCAGCGGGTTTGATTGAAAGCGTCGTAGCCATCTGGTCGCTGCGCAACAACCAGCTGTACCGTTCGCTAGGTTTTGAAAAGCTGGGTGTGTCTGTTCCGCTCAATATTATTCGCCAAACACAACAACAAGCGTTGCAAAGTTGCCTCAAAACAGCTTCGGGCTTTGGAGGCTGCAATGCGGCCGTTGTTTTTTCAAAAATAAACTAAATGGAAGCCCCAAAGACAACCAACACGGTGGCCTCTTCTCGCATTATTGGTGGCCAAATTTTCCACAACCAAGCGATTTGGATGGAAGCGCCAGCGCTGCCTTTCGGCAAATTTATCAAGCAGGCGTACCGTCAATTGGATTGGAACTATCCAAAGTTTCACAAAATGGACCGCCTCTGCAAATTGGCGACTGTGGCTGCGCGCGTCTTGTTACAAAACGGCGACTTGGCGCCTTACACGCCTTCGGAAATTGCCGTAGTGGTCGCCAACAGAACCGCAACCTACCACACCGATTCCAAACACGTAGCTTCTATAACAGATCGAGCCAACTATTACCCCAGTCCTGCGGTGTTTGTGTATACCTTGCCCAATATTTTAGTAGGAGAGTTGTGCATTCAATACAACATCAAAGGCGAGTCTGCTTTTTTTATTCAAGAACAAGCAGATTGGCCATTTCTATTAGATTACAGTCAGTTGTTGTTGCAAAATGGAGCCGCTAAGATTTGTTTAACGGGCTGGGTAGATTATACAGAACAAGATTACAACGCCGAATTACACCTACTAAAACTATAAAAAATTATAACTAACTCAATACACATCGAACAGTATTACAACTATGGAAGAATTAATTGAGAAATTAAAGGTTCAGATTATCAAACAACTTAATCTCGAGGACGTAGAACCAGCGGAGATTGACCCCAACGAGCATTTGTTTGACGACAACAACGAATTGGGCTTGGATTCTATTGATGCCCTGGAATTAATTGTTTTGTTGGACAAAGAATACAACATTAAAATCAAGAACCAAGAGGAGGGAAAGAAGATTTTCCACTCTTTAAACACAATGGCCGAATTCATTCTACAACACCAAGACTAAGCCTTTTCAACGATTATGTCTACGCGTATTTTTATAACTGGAACAGGGTGTA
This sequence comes from uncultured Aureispira sp., assembly GCA_964449615.1. GTDB lineage: Bacteria > Bacteroidota > Bacteroidia > Chitinophagales > Saprospiraceae > Aureispira. The sequence continues at coordinate 38,525 of CAYUZF010000011.1, read as the reverse complement.
TTTCTGCCCTAGGCACCGATGCCCCGACGAGCTTTCAAGCCATTTGCGAAGGAACTTCGGGAGCGGGCGCCATACGGCAGTTGTCTACTCAACACCGCGGGAAACTGCCGCTTTGTGAAGTGCCTTACAGCAATGCAGCGCTGGCCGCTTTGTTGCCAGATTTGTCTGACAAACGGCGCTACTCACGCACCAGTTTGTTGGGCTTGCTGGCAGCGCGCGAAGCTTGGCAGCAGGCAGGTAGTCCCAACTTAGATACGGGAAAGACAGGTGTTTTTTCGGGCAATACCGTAGGCGGGATGGATTTGACAGAGCATTTCTATGCGGATTTTCTGGAAGATGCGCGACAGGGTGAGGTAGAGGTCTTGCAAACACACGAATGCGGCGAAAGCACGGAACGCTTGGCGGACTACCTGCATGCAACGGGCATGGTTTCGACCATCAGCACGGCTTGTTCGTCGGCAGCCAATGCCATTATGTTGGGCGCACGCTTGCTCAAAAGTGGCCGCATCAACCGCGCTTTAGTGGGGGGCATTGATGCCTTGACCAAATTCACGGTCAACGGCTTTAATGTGTTGCAGATTCTAGACCACGACCTGAGTCAACCTTTTGACGAGACGCGGCGCGGGCTAAACTTGGGCGAGGGGGCAGGTTTTTTAATGCTGGAAACAGCAGCGACCGCCCCGCCAGAACGCCGTTTGGCGGAACTGGTCGGCTACGCCAACAGCAACGACGCTTTTCACCAAACCGCTTCTTCTCCCGATGGGAAAGGCGCCTATTTGGCCATGAAAGGAGCGTTGAAGCGAGCCAATATAGAGGCCCAGGCCATTGATTACATCAATGTACACGGTACAGGTACCGACAACAACGACTTGTCCGAAGGCAAAGCCATACAGCAGCTTTTTGGCGCAACGATTCCCGTGTTTAGCTCTACCAAAGCCGCCACTGGTCATACGCTGGGTGCTGCAGGCGGTATTGAAGCGGTGTTGTCGGTTTGGGCGCTGCGCGAGCAGGTAATTTATCCTAATTTGCGTTTCCAAACGCCTATCGAAGCGTTGGGCAAGGCTTTTACGCCCGTTACGAAAACACAGACACAGGCGTTGCAGTATGTTTTATCCAATTCTTTCGGTTTTGGAGGCAATACTTCTTCTTTAATTTTCAAAGCGGTGTAATCTACAGGTATGGCAACAGCAACAGATATTTACATCAACGCCTACAGCGCTATTTCTGCGCAGGATAGTTTTTATAAAAAATGGGAACCACAACTTACGACCGATCAAGCGTTCAAAGATGCGTTGGAGCCTGTGTACAAAGATTTTCTGCCTCGCAAACAACTGCGGCGCATGAGTCGGGTATTGCGCATGGGATTGACGACCGCCTTGCAAGCGTTGGAACAAGCGGGGGAGTTAGAGCTGGATGCCATTGTTTTGGGTACGGCTTGGGGCTGTGTGCAAGACACAGAAAAATTTTTAGAGGCGTTGATTGTCAACCAAGAGCAATATTTGACCCCTACGGCCTTTGTACAATCTACCCACAACACGGTAGCAGGACAAATTGCGCTGTTTCATAAAACAAACGGGTACAACATGACCCATGTACAGGGCAAACTTTCGTTTGAATCGGCTCTGGTTGATGCTTATACCTTGTTGGAGCAGGCTTCCGCCAAAAATGTGTTGGTCAACGGCTTGGACGAGCTGACGAGCAACTTAAAAATTATGTTGAAACGCTTGCACTGCGCCAGTCCACAACAGCCGATGGGAGAGGGAGCCAGTTGTTTTATTTTGAGCCAAAAAGCGACCGAAAACAGTCTGGCGCGTTTGGTTGGTGTGGGCAGTGCGTATTTGCCGAAAGGCACTCCCCTTCAAACAGCCAGCGCACAATTGACGCAGCAAATTCCCTGCGATTTTGACCGCCTTGATGTCGTCCTTTGTGGACAAGCTGCCCTTCCAACCGCTGCCTTTGCGCAAGCGGAATGCTGTTCTTATACGGCGCTGTGTGGCAACTATCCCACCAATTCGGCGTTTGCAATGGGCTTGGGCATAGAATTGTTGCAAGGCAATACCGCCGTACAAAACTTGTTGGCTATTAAACATCCCAACCCACAGCACATAGGCATTTACAACCGCGAAGGTCGAAAGGAGGGATTGATTGTGTTAGAAAAAATAGCGCAATAACATGGGGCCGTTTCCTGTTTGGTTGCGCGCACGCGCCGTTGGTATAGGTTTGTTGTTGGGGCTTGTGGTCGTCTACGGCCTACAAGGCGCTTGGTGGGGCTATGTATTGGTTTTGTGGGTAGCTTTTACCGTTGCTTATTTTGGCACCACACAAATTGCCAGTCATTTTTATTTGCCTACTTATAATAAAGGGAGTGGAGCCAAAAAACAATTGGCGCTCACCTTTGATGATGGTATTGTCAACCCCGAACAAACGCGACAAGTGTTGAAAATTTTAGAGCAATACAACGCACCTGCTGCTTTCTTTTGTATTGGTAAAAACCTGCAAACGTCCGCCCAACAAACCGTTTTGAAGGAGCTGCATGAACAAGGGCATTTGGTGGGCAACCACAGTTACAGCCACGCCAATTTGTTCGATTTTTACGGCAGTCGGCGCGTGCTGGAAGAAATTCGCCAAACGGACGCCTTGGTAGAGCGTCTAATAGGACAACGGCCTTTGTTTTTTAGGCCGCCTTATGGCATTACAACGCCCAATATTGCCAACGCTCTGCGTCAAGTCCCCCACCGAGCAGTTGGGTGGTCGCTGCGCTCTTTGGATACTGTTATCAAACAAGAAGAGCTGCTGTTGCAACGCTTGAAAAAACGCTTACATTTAGGGGCAGTTGTGCTCTTTCACGATCATACAAAGAGCCTTCCACAGGTCTTGCCCTTGTTTTTGGACTACGTTTTGAAAGAAGGCTACACGGTAATTGGTTTAGACGAATTACTGGATTTGCCTGCTTATTCTTAAATTATAATTTATGACGATATCACTCTCCTCTATTGCCCTATTTTTAGCCCTTCTGACGCTGCCCTATTTGGGTATTGGCCAGACGTTTAAGCCGATGAAAGACAGCAAAACTTTTCAGCAACAGCTGCATCAAGTAGCAGCCAATACCAAAGCTTTGCAAAGCGATTTTACCCAAATTAAGCACTTGGAGGTACTCTCCGAAGATATCGAATCTACGGGGACGTTGTTTTATAAAGCAGACAACAAATTGCGTTGGGAATACAGCGCTCCGCTCAACTATTTGATTGTTCTACACGAAGGAAAAATCAGCATTAAGGACGAAGACAACGTAAGTTCTTACGATTTATCGGGCAATAAAACTTTTGAGAAAGTCAATGAGATGATTATTGGCAGTATACAGGGCAATTTGTTGTTGGAGGAGCAAGATTACCGCTATGAGTTCAAAGAGAGTAGCAAACAATATTTGGTAGAGCTGTTTCCTAAGCAAGCTAAGGTGCAGGAGTTTATGAAGAGTATTAGAATTTACTTTTCTAAAAAAGACTATGCCGTAGAGCAATTACAATTGGTAGAACAATCGGGCGATTTTACCTGCATTCTATTCAGCAATAAAAAAATCAATGGCACCATCCCTGATGCGGTTTTTAGGCTTCGTTAGCAGCTTGTGTTTGTTGGTCACTTGCCAAACACCCAGCGAGTTACAACCGTTGGGCAAGGCGCAAGCAAGCACCCTCCAAGCCAAAGATTTTAAGCCTGTTTTTAAGGACAAAGCGACGTCTTTTCTATTTAAAACTACGTTGAGCTTTGGAAAGAAATTTCAGCAGGGGGGACTCTTGGCACTCAAAAAAAGTTCGGATCAACACTATCGGGCAATTTTTATGACTAAGTTTGGATTGACTTTGTTTGATTTTGAATTTGGTGCGCAGGGGTTTGTGGTACACAAAGTATTGGAACAGCTCAACCGACCGTTGTTGCTCAACGTCATTCGGCAAGATTTAGAATTGCTCTTGGCGCGCGATGTTGTGGGGCGGTCGGTCAAAGTGTTTGAGCAGGGGCATTTATCGAACAAAAAGCATATTTTGAAATTTAGGCAAGGGGGTAAAGCGTTGTTTTATGTGCAGGACTTGCACCGCCGTTTGACAGAGATTTACAAAGCGCGGGCAGTAAGCATTCAATTGTCTAAGTACAGGTTGGACGTGCCGCATTCGATTGCCATACAGCACCAAAACATCCCACTGCGCTTGGAATTGACGTTTTTAAAATAGAACAGAATAATTAGTTTTATTATGACAAGAACACTAGCAGATTTTTATACCATAGAACTAGAGGATCAGGGGGAACAGGATTCTATTTTTGAATTGCGGTTGAATCCCGACCACCCGATTTACGAGGGGCATTTTCCCGATCAACCAGTAGTGCCTGGCGTTTGCATGTTGCAAATGGTCGCGGAGCTGACCAGCGAGGCCGTTGGGCAAGTTTTGAAACTCCAAAAAGCCAACCAAGCTAAGTTTTTGATTCCTATAGTACCGCAACAATATCCACGCATACAACTCACGACTCGTTACGCCACCACCGACGAACAAACATGGAAAGTCACCGCCAGCATTCAAGTGGGGGAACAGGTATTTTTTAAATTCAAAGGGCTTTTGGCTCGTTAAATTATTTGCATATGTTGTCTCCCGAAGCCTGCGCACAGCAGTTGCACCAACAGCGCTGTTTGGTCGTTGTTCCTACTTACAACAATGCAACGACCCTGCGGGAAGTCCTCGACGCTATTTTGCCCTACACGACCTACCAATTGAGCCCTCAACATGCTCTACAACATTTGCTGGTAGTCAACGACGGCTCTACGGATGAAACCGCAAAAATTTTGGCCGATTACCCACAGGTGTTGCAATTGAGTTATACACAAAATGCAGGCAAGGGGATTGCCATGCGGCGCGCTTTTGACTTTGCCGTAGAACGCGGCTTTGATTATGCAATTACAATGGATTCAGATGGGCAGCATTTTGCCCACGATATTCCAACGTTTGTAGCGGCCATTCCCCAGCATCCCAATGCCATTGTTATTGGCGCTCGCAATATGGGCCAAGAAAACGTGCCTACAAAAAGCAGTTTTGGTAATAAATTTTCTAGTTTTTGGCTCTGGGTAGAAACGGGTATTCAATTGCCCGATACCCAATCGGGCTTTCGCTTGTATCCTGTGCGCGCCTTGCAAGCAGTTGGTTTTGTTACGCGCCGTTATGAGTTTGAAGTCGAGGTGTTGGTACGGGCGGCGTGGGAAGGCATTGATTTGTTGTGTCTGCCTATAGAGGTCTATTATCCGCCTGCCGAAGAGCGGATAAGCCATTTTAGACCGTTCTGGGATTTCTTTAGAATCTCGGTTCTAAATACCTTTTTGTGCTTGGCTGCTTTTCTTTGGTTCCGACCTAAAATGTGGTTTAGGGCAGGAAAAAAAAAAGCATTAAAGCCCGTTTAGAAGAGCTGTTTTTTGGAATCCATATTTCTAAGGCAAAAAAATGCTGGTCGGTAGCCTACGGAGTCTTTTGGGGGATTTTTCCGCTCTGGGGCTTTCAGTTGGCGATTGGCTTTCCCACAGCGGCTTTGTTGCGTCTGCATGTGCCGTTGGTGTTTTTATCGGCTAACATTAGCATTCCGCCTATGATTCCCCTTATTTTATACGGTAGTTTTTGGACAGGCGCGTTGGTGTTGGGTGGCAATCGCGGCGATTTGAGTTGGCAAAACATGGGCAATTTAGAGGTTATCAAAACCAACGTGTATCAATATACCATCGGTGCAGTGGTGCTATCAGTGGTAGCGGCATTGGTGGCGGCGGGACTAACGGCCTTGCTTTTAAATTTTTACGGTCGCGTTAAACGTGACGCGTGACGCGTGGCACGTGCAGCGTGCATAGTTATTTGTAAATTGTATTTTTATCTAGGCGCTTATTCCTGTCGACTTCTTGTAAAAAACACGTTTCTATACCGCTCAATTTTACTAGGACGTGCTGTTGTTCGTATATATTTGGCTAACCTACGGGGTTGTTGTAAATTTGTGCGTTTTTAACTGTACAACCGCCCTTTGTTATGGACGTTATCTTTCTCTCTTTGTATCAATATTTTCAAGCGCATAAAGGGCGTTTGTTGATATTAGTAACGGTGTTGGTGTTGGGTTGTATGGCCCTTATCGGCAGCCGTTTGCAATTGGATGAAAATATCGCCAAAGTAATTCCCTTCAACGCCGACATTCGCAAGGTTAACGCAGCTTACCAGAACACCAAATTCTCGGACAATTTAATTTTTCATTTATCGTGGGCTGACAGCAGTGCCGCCGAAGATACCCCTCGCTTTTTGGCGTTTGCAGACAGTTTGGTTGCGGCTTTGCGCCAATTAGACAGCAGTCGCATCCAAGAAATTCGCTACACCCTTGACCAGCGCGCAGCAACGGCGTTGTACCATTTGTTTTACGAGCAGCTGCCTGTATTTCTTAGCGAAAGCGACTACACCACCATTGCGGAACGCTTGGACAGCAACAGCGTCAAAAAAGCCCTGCGCTCGGTCTACAAAACGCTGCTTTCGCCAACGGGTTTTGTCCTCAAAAAACAAGTGTTGAGCGATCCGCTAGGCTTGGCAAGTTTGCCCTTGTTGCGTTTGCGCGATTTTCAAATTGATGGCAACTATACCCTACACGAAGGGCGTATTGTCACCCAAGATAAGAAGGACTTGTTGTTTTTTGTAACGCCTACTACAGACGCAGGCGCGACAGGTGAAAACGCACAGTTGCTAGCTCAAATAGACACCGTTCTAGCCCGCGTAACCACTGATTTTAAACAAACCTTTCGAGCGGAATATTTTGGCAGCATTGCCGTTTCGGTGGCCAATGCGCAGCAAATTCAGCGCGACATCGCTTATACCGTCGGGGCGGCGTTGGTGGTACTGTTGTTGTTCATTGCTTTGTTTTTTAGGCGCTTGTCCACGCCTTTGTTAATTTTTGTTCCTGTAGTTATTGGAGCGTTGGTTGGTTTGGCGAGTTTGGTGTTGTTGAAGGATAGCATTTCGGCTATTTCTTTGGGGGTAGGGGCGATCTTGCTCGGCATTGCGGTCGACTTTTCGCTGCATGTGTTTACGCATTTTCGGGCAGAAGGCAACGTGCGGCAAACCATCAAAGCCATTGCTACGCCTACCGTGGTGAGTAGTTTGACCAGCAGCAGCGCCTTTCTGTGCCTGTTGTACTTATCTTCCGAAGCTTTGCGCGATTTGGGATTTTTTGCAGCGGTGGCGGTCTTGGTTTCGGCTCTTATGGCCTTGCTTTTATTGCCACATTTTCTAAAAGATAAAACGGCGAGCGCACAGATGCCTCGTAAAAGCATACTAGATAAAATTGCGGCTTATCCCTTGCATGCCAATCGCTGGGTGTTTGGCGGCGTGGTGGTGTTGAGTTTGGGATTTTTGTTTTTGTATCAAGACGTGGCTTTTGAGGAAGATATGAACAGCATCAGCTACCAAACGCCAGCCCTAAAGGCGGCCGATGAGCGCCTACAGGAACTCGGTGGCGAAGCGCTAAAGAGCAGTTACGTGGTAGCTAGTTCAACCGACTTGCAAGAAGCATTGGAGCGAAACGAGCAAGTGTTGGCAACGTTGCAGCAACTCCGAGCGCAAGGCCGCATCCAAAATTACACCTCTGTCAGTCATTTTATTCCTTCGGAGCAAGCTCAACGGCAGCGCATCGCCCGTTGGAACGCCTTCTGGACGCCAGCCCGCAAAGTCCAGTTGCAGCGATTGTTGAAACAGCAAGGCGCGGTGTACAAATTCAAACCAAATACTTTTGAAGGTGTGCACCAGTGGCTGGAGCGCGATTTTGAGCCGGTTCCCTTTACCTATTTTCAGCCGTTACAGGAGTTGGTTTTGGATCAATACAGCACTGCTAAGGAAAATCAATACGCCTTTATTTCTATTATAAAAATGGACGACGCCCATAAGAAAGCAGTGTACCGCCGTTTTGAAGGTTCGGAGCAAATCAGCGTTTTTGACAAGCAATTTATGGCGGAGCAGTTTGCGCAGTCCTTGCAGGACGATTTTGGGATGTTGGTAAATTGGTCGTTTTTGGTCGTTTTTTTGCTGCTGCTTTTGGCTTTTGGCCGTTTGGAGTTGGCACTGCTAACTTTATTTCCCATTGTATTGAGTTGGGAATGGACGTTGGCTTGGATGGTCGTATTGGGTCTTAAGTTCAATTTGGTCAATATTATCATCTGTACCTTTATTTTTGGGTTGGGGATTGACTACAGTATCTTTGTAACCAAAGGATTGCTGCACGAATACCAGTTTGGAGAGCGGATTTTACCCGCTTATAAAACCTCTATTTTACTCTCTGCGTTGACCACGCTTTGCGGCATGGGCGTTATGATTTTTGCCCAGCATCCCGCTTTGTTTTCTATTGCCAGTTTGTCTATTATTGGTCTGTTGTCTATTCTATTAATAACTTTCACGTTGCAACCGCGTTTGTTTGGCTTTTTTATTCTAAATAGAAAAAAGAAGGGCTTACCGCCTTACACCCTGCTCAGTTTGATCTCTACGGCGGTGGCCTATGCACATTTTCTTTCGGGCTGTCTGCTGCTCACCCTCTTACAAGGCTTATTGCGGTTGCTTCCTTTGCCTCTCCAATTCAAAAAAGACTTTTTTCACAAGCACATTCAACTCCTGTCGCGCTCGCTTATTCATTTGATGTTCAATGTGCGCAAACGGTATTTGAATCGCCACCACGCTCAACTCGACCGCCCTGCGGTAATCATAGCCAACCACCAATCATTTTTAGATATTATGATGCTGCTTATGCTGCATCCCAAAATTATTATCATGACCAATGAATGGGTGTGGAACTCGCCGATTTTTGGACAGGTGATTCGATTTGCGGATTTTTACCCTTCTAAATCGGGTGCCGAGCAAAGTTTGGAGCATCTGCGGGATCTGACCGAGCAGGGCTATTCCATTGTTATTTTTCCAGAGGGAACTCGCTCAATTACAGGAGACTTGAAGAGGTTCAAAAAAGGGGCGTTCTACATTGCGGAACAGCTGCAATTGGACATCTTGCCTATTGTTTTCCACGGTACAGGCGATTGTATTCGCAAAAAGGATTTTTTGGTGCATGGAACGACCGTTACGATGCAATTTTTGGAGCGCATTGCGCCCAGCGATGTCCAATGGGGCGAAGGGTATTCCAAACGCGCTAAGACCCTTAGCCGTCATTTCAAAACACAGTACGAAGCCCTTAGACAACGCCAAGAGACGCCTGCTTTTTTTCACAATCGTTTGATTAAAAATTACATTTACAAAGGACCAATTTTAGAATGGTATGCGCGGATTAAGGTACGGTTAGAAAACAATTATCAACAATTTCACGAGTTGTTGCCTCGTGAAGGGCATCTGGTAGACATTGGCTGCGGCTATGGTTTTATGAGCAATATGCTGTATTTGCTGGCGCGGCAACGAACCATTTTGGGACTGGATTACGATGCGGAGAAAATTCGCGTAGCGCAGGAAGGTTATTTGAGGCAGGAGCAGGTACAATTTGCAGTAGCGGATGTAAGCGCTTACGACTTGCCAGAAAGTGCGGCGTTTATTTTGAGTGATGTACTGCACTATTTAACGCCTGAGGAGCAAGAAAATTTGTTGCAACGTTGTGTGCAGCGCCTTCAACCTGGTGGTCTGTTGCTCATTCGAGATGGCGACAGCGATTTGCAAGAGCGCCACGAAAACACCTTGTGGACGGAGCACTTTTCTACTAAGATTTTTAGCTTTAACAAAGTAGACCGCGCACAGCTCACCTTTTTTTCGGGGACTTGGTTGGCCGATTTTGCCCAGCGCCACAACTTACACCTAGAACGGCGCGAAGTTTCTACAAAAACCTCCAATGTTTTATTTATTCTAACCCCAACAACCTCCTTTTAACATGGGTACACCGAGCTACGACATCGCTATTATTGGCAGTGGATTGAGCGGCCTAGTTTGTGGGTATATTCTCAGCAAAGAAGGCTACCGGGTAGTGGTGTTGGAGAAAAACAAACAGGTCGGCGGCTGTTTACAGACGTATGCCCGCGACAAACGCATTTTTGATGTGGGGGTACATTACATTGGTGGGTTGTCAAAAGGGCAGGCATTGCATCAATACTTTACCTATTTAAATATTATGCCACAGCTTTGCTTAGAGCGTTTGGACGAACAAGCCTTTGACCTTATTCGGTTTAACGATTCTACAGAATATGCGCTGGCGCAAGGTTGGGAGCGTTTTACGGGGCAGTTGGGAGAGCAATTCCCGAAAGAGCGCCACAATTTACAGGCCTATCGCCAAGCTGTTCGGACTACTTGCGCGCAATTTCCTTTGTACAATTTAGACATTGATCGCGCTTATCCCGAAGACCGCAGCCATTTGAGTGTCAATGCTCAACAAAAAATTGCTGCTCTTATTCAAGATCCTACCTTGCGGGCGGTGTTGGGCGGCAACAATTTGCTCTATGCGGGGCGGGGCGAGGCAACGCCGTTTCACTTACACGCATTGGTGCTCAACAGCTATGTAGAGAGCGCTTGGCGCTGCGTGGATGGCGGTTCTCAAATTGCACGCGCCTTAGTCAAAAATATCCGAGCGCAAGGAGGGCAATTGCTCAAACAAAAAGAAGTCGACCATTTTACGTTTGCGGAAGGAAAAATCAAAGAAATCGTATTGACCAATGGCCAAACTGTAGCTGCCAAAGCAGTTATTTCCAGCGCCCACCCCACACAGCTTAGCCGATTTGTGCGCCATCAAAAGGGCGCTTTGCGCAAAGCCTACCTAAACCGCATCCAGAGAATTGCGGCTACGCCTGCGGTTTTTTCTGCCCATTACACGTTGCGCCCCGATAGCGTTCCCTATACCAAAAGCAATTATTACCAACATCCCGACAAAGCAGTCTGGCAAGCGGTAGCTACCAACAAAAAACAGTGGCCAGGGAGTTATTTGGCACTGACTCCGCGCAGCAGCAAATCCGAGCAGTTTGCCGACACATTTGCCGCGCTCACGTATATGGACTACCAAGCTGTTCAGCCTTGGGCCGATAGTTTCAATACGGTGTCTCAACAGCAGGAGCGCGGCAGCGCCTACGCCGCTTTTAAGCAGAAACATGCCGAACGTTTGTTGGATAAGTTGTATCAGCGGTTTCCCGAATTAAAGGGCAATGTTCTGAAGGCTTATGCTTCTACCCCTTTGTCTTTTCGCGACTATACGGGGGCGCCCACGGGTTCCTTCTACGGTTTTGAGCGCGATTACCGCGACCCTATGCGAACCGCCTTGGCCACTCAAACCCGCATTCCAAATTTGACGCTGACAGGGCAAAACATCAACATGCACGGCATCTTAGGGGTGACGGTGAGCGCGGTTTTGGCTTGTTTAAATTTTGTAGATAGAAAAAAATTACTCACGGATATTGTAACGGCTTCTTAAGTATGAATCGACTAAAAAAATGGGGCAAACGCTTGCTCTTCTTTTTGGGGTGTTTGGCAATCGGATTGCTGCTCCTGGATTGGTGGCTGAACTTAACACCGCCCGATATAGAGGATACCAGCGCTTGGGAATTAGAACGCACGGTTATTGATTCGACCCAATATAGCTTAGGAAACAACTGGCTGCGCAAAAATAAACTGGGTTTGTGGGAGGCTTATGTAGAGGGCGCGTCCTTCGAGCGAGGAGCTATTTTGGGCAACCTTGCACAGGAATTGATTGTACAACAAGAAGTTTATTTTGTACGCCAGATCCAACAATTGGTCGACTCGAAGGCGTTTTTATACGTGTTGCGTTATTTGGTAGGTTTTTTTAATCGCAATTTACCCAATTATATTCCTTTGGAGTACCAACAAGAAATTTACGGCGAAACCCCTTTCTACAGCGATGAATTTACGGCCATCGGTTCCAATTATGAGCGAGCCCTCAACTACCACGCAGCACACGACATTGGTCATGCACTGAGCGATTACGCCGTTGTGGGCTGCACTTCTTTTGCAACTTGGGACAGCAGCAGTACCAGCCAAGAGCTATTGATTGGTCGCAATTTTGATTTTTACGTAGGGGAGGATTTTGCTAAAGACAAAATGATTCTTTTTATTCGACCAGATTCGGGTTACAGTTTGGCTTCCGTGACTTGGGGCGGTTTTTTGGGTGTGGTATCGGGTATGAATGAAAAAGGGTTGACCGTTACGCTCAATGCAGCAAAATCGGGCTTGCCCTCTGCCGCCAAAACTCCTATTTCTATTGTTGCGCGACAAATCTTGCAATATGCCAAAAATATCGAGGAAGCTTTTGCCATTGCAGCGCAGTACGAAACTTTTGTATCAGAATCTATTTTAGTAGGTTCGGCACAAGATGGTTATTCTGTTGTTATAGAGAAATCTGTAGATAAATTGGCCGTATACCGCTCCGAAGGTACTTCCTTGATTTGTTCCAACCACTATCAAAGCGAGCGCTTTGCACAAGATCCCGACAATCTTTACAACATCAAACATTCGGCCTCTAATTATCGCCAGATCCGCACACGAGCTTTAATCAATCGTTATGGGGCTTTGGATTATCGAGAAGCGGCGGCTATTTTGCGCGATACACGCGGGCAAAACGATGCGGCCATTGGATTGGGCAATGAAAAAGCCCTCAACCAATTGCAAGGGCACCACGCGGTTATTTTTAAGCCCGAGCAGCGTTTGATGTGGGTATCCACAGCCCCCTACCAATTGGGAGCCTTTGTGGCTTATGATTTAAACGCTATTTTTGCCAACAAGGGGTTGCCTAAAAAGGAGCCCTATATTGATTCTTTGACCATAGCCCCCGATCCACTTGCAGCCAGCGCGGCATTTGCTGATTATAGGGCGTTTAGAGCCTTAAAAAAACAAGTAGTAACTTGGACGACAGACGGCCAACCGTACGAAGCGCAGCAGGCAAAAAAAGCGGCGCAGCTGCCTACCCTCAATCCCAATTATTACCATGCGTATGCCCTGTTAGGCGATTATTACAAGGAAAAAGGGCAATGCGTGCGGGCGATTCGACAGTACAAAAAAGCACTGGCGCTAGAAATTGCCACTTGGGAAGAACAGCAGGCCATTGAAAAAAACCTATTGACTTGTTTAACTGCTGAATAAGTAACTTATCCTATAAAAATGTCCCTTTGTTATGCCTTTTTATGCTCCTGTAATAGATTTACACAAAACCGATGTGGTTACTGCACGCGCTTTTCAAGAACGTCATTTTCTAAGCTTAGTGACTTACTTAGCAGCGCATTCGCCCTTCTACCAACGCCAATGGGAAGCGGCGGGAATAGATCCGCGTTTTATTCAAACGCTGGATCATTTGCAGCAACTGCCATTTACCACCAAAGCCGATTTGCAGGCCCACAACATGGATTTCATGGCGGCAGATCGGCTTAAAATCATTGACTACGTCACTACGTCGGGTACGATGGGCCAGCCTATTACGTTTGCTTTGACGGAGCATGATTTGCAGCGCCTTGCGTGGAACGAAGCGGCTTCTTTTGAGGTGGCGGGAATAACGGAGCAAGACGTGTTGTTGTTGACGACTACCTTAGATCGCCGTTTTATGGCTGGGCTGGCTTATTTTTTAGGAGCGCGGGAGTTGGGCGCGGGCGTGGTGCGCGTCGGTGCGGGCTTGCCTGCCTTACAATGGGATACGATTCAGCGCGTAGCGCCTACGGTGCTGGTTGCAGTACCGTCTTTTATTCTTAAACTCATCGACTACGCCCAGAAAAACGGCATTGAGTATGAAAATTCAAGCATCAAAAAAGCCATTTGTATTGGAGAGCCGTTGCGCCAAGAAGATTTTAGTCTCAATACGTTGGGGCAAAAAATCAGTACACTTTGGGACATCGAACTGCATTCTACTTACGCTTCTACGGAGATGAGTACGGCATTTACCGAGTGCGAAACGCAGCGCGGCGGCCACCACAATCCCGCTCTGATTATCGTAGAAATTTTGGATGAGGACGGCCAACCAGTGCCAGAAGGGGAAGCGGGTGAGGTCGTTGTAACCACCCTACAAGTAGAAGCCATGCCATTGGTGCGCTTCAAAACGGGTGACATTTGTCGCTGGCATCAAGACCGTTGCAGCTGTGGGCGCAGCTCTATGCGTTTGGGGCCTGTACTCGGTCGCAAAAGGCAAATGATTAAATACAAAGGCACTACCTTGTACCCGCCTGCGCTCCACGACTTACTCAACCAGTTTGAAGCTGTTGAGGGCTTTGTAGTAGAGGCGTTTACCAATGACGTGGGTACCGATGAAATTCTGATCAAGCTCTACAGTCCTAGTCCCAGCAAAGCCTTAGAAAAACGCATCAAAGACCATTGCCGTGCGCGCTTACGCGTAGCGCCCAATTTAGAATTTGTACCGCTCAACGTATTGAATCAACTGCGGTTTCCCGAAATGAGTCGGAAACCTGTGTTGTTTGTTGATCGACGTCTATTTACATTATAATAACAACAAAAGTTTAACAATATAAAAATTAACCTTTTTCTACTGTTCTTCTCTTGCTGCTGTGACTCGTTCTCAACCAGTGCTTTTTATTGCTTCTCTTATAAAAAATACTTTTCTACATAAAAACAAGGCAATTAAATCTATAATTCGTTATAACTGCTTTATCTTTGTGGTTCTTACGTCAACATACAGCGTTTTATTCCTCAAAAAACATAAAAAATCCTCATGAAACACCTTAGTTTTATTCTTTTTGTACTGTTTCCTGTTTTATTGCTGGCACAAGCCACCGTCCGCGTTGGAGAAGCCTCCAAAAAAGGTACGAGTACAACCGATCGAGCCTATCTGTTGGATACAAAGAACCAAGCCTTATTGGCGGTTAAGGGCTACGAAGACAAATTTACTATTTTTCGCTACGATCTTAATACACTCAACGAAACCCACCGCAGTTCGACTGTGGCGCTTATTGCGGACAATACCCTCGAAACTGTCTACAGAATACACGGGCAATATTATTTTACGTATGATAATGCACGGGATAGCAAACTTAAGACCCGTATTCGTAGAATTGATGTAGAAGAAAAATTACCTGCGCTTCAGAAAACGTTGTTAAAGGACAACGACATCAACACTATTCTGTATTATCAAACAGAAATAGACGCAGATTTAACCGTTATTGGTCTTTATAAAGATGAAAAAGCGCCTTTTAAGGCCACGTACCTTACCGTTGGTGCTGACCTAGAAGAAACGAGTAGAATGACTTTCGAGCTTCCTGTTTTACGGGAGAAGACGTATTATTCGGGAGGGCACTTGGACAAAGCGGGCAATTATTATTTCTTACTGGGTACTCCGCTTGCGCGTGAGAAAGGCGAAAGGTGGAAACGCCCAACCGAATATACCTTATACAAATTTAACCCTACTATCAAAAAAGTAGAAACATTTGGTACGGTGAACATCAACAGGAAACACATCAGTCGTGTAAATCTAATTGTAGAAGACGACCAACGCATTGCGCTTGTAGCGTCTTATAACACAGAGGAAGTTGCTGCTTGGTCAAATTCGGCATTGACTAAGGGGTTTGTATTGGCCCAATATGACCCTGCTACAAAAAAATTCAACACCACCGCACACAATTTTCCTTACGAAACAGTTAGCCAGTATAAAACCAGCAAAGAACGCGAATACCTCAAAGAGTTGAAAAAAAATGGAAAGCTGGGTTTGATCGGGTTGGACTTGATGCATTCTGCTTTTAACGAGGATGGAAGCATTGTATTGACGTTTGAAGAAAATGGTTACAGCACTAGATTTGCAGAGGGCTACGCCGATGTGTCAACATACGCCAAAAGTACGCTCTTTGTTGTGAAAATGACCGCCAATGGTAAAATGGACTGGATAACTCCTATTCCCAAACGCTATGTAGGCTACCTAAGTGGTCCTGGCGCATATTATGCCTACGAAGCTGGTCAACACTGCTACTATTATTGCGACCACAAGGACAATAAAAACCTAAAAACGGATGAAGTTCCTACACTGTATAAAGATGATGCAGGGGTCGTTGCTGTTACCAAAATCGACGATCAAACAGGCGCTTCGACCAAAGATTTTTTGTTTTTATTGTACGATAACCCTACTGGAAAGAAATTTGACCGTTTCGGCTCGGGGGGGATCATTGTATCGGACAACAACAAAATACTGCTTGATGCTCGTGAGAAAAGAGAGGGCAATCGCCTGATAGAAATTTCCCAGCCTTAACAACTATTTTTCTTTAGGAACATTATCAACAATAGTGTGAATGAAGTAAAATATTGTTTATGAAGACCGTACTCCTATTTTTGGTAAGTTTATTCTTCACGCAGTTGTTGGGTGCACAAACGCCTGCCTTCCGCGTGGGGAAGCCTTACCCAGTTATTGATGCCAATCAAAAATACTATTTTTCTGACCCCGACAACAACTTGATGCTGGCCGTCAAGAACCGCAACAATCGAATTACAATACAACGCTTTGATCTAGCCACTCTTAAAGAAGTTAAACGCAGTGGACGTATTCCGTTGCCCAACCTCACCTATGTGTACAACATTGTGCGCATACACGGTAGAATTTACCTGCTACAAGTTGATTACAGCGACAGCCGCCGCCACTTAAAAGTATTTGCACAGCGCATTGACCCTTACAATTGTACGTTGATTGGGGATTTGATTCCAGTGTTAGAAGGAGAGAATATTATTTCTATCATGGCACAACAACGCGGTGAAGACGGCGATTTGCTCCTCATTGGTTACCGAGGCGATCGCTTGGTAGGCCATCAACGCCGTTTGGCTTATTGCCACGTCTTGGGTCGCGATTTGATGACCGTTGCTCGACATGAGTTTGTTTTTCCTTACAACAACAAACGAACGGATGTATTGGATTACCACCTCGATCAACAAGGCGTCCCTTATATTCTAACCAAAGTGCGCCCTGCTGGAACAGGTCGGCGCAACCTCATCGGTAGAGGCGAATCCGCCATTATTAACTACCAGTTAGAAATTCTAAAAATCAACCTCGCGGACGGCAGCCACAAGGCTATTCCCATTAAAGTAGACGACCACCAAATGGAGAGCAGTTGGCTTTATGCGGGTGCTGATGGGCAAATTATCTGTACTGGCTTTTACAGCAAACGCGAGAGCCGCACCATTGAACCCGATGGGATCTACGTGTTCAAAATTGACCAAGCGGCCAACCTTTTGGAACATCGGCATTATGAATTTCCTGTGGAAATCCTCACCCAATACAAAAGTGCAGGGCAGCAATCGCGCATCGCCCGCGCCGATCGTAAGGGCCGCGCTGAAATGAACAACTTGAAGCTTAAAAAAATCATTGTAGAGGAGGACAACAGTTTAGTAATTATTGGAGAAGTGGATTTTATAGTTACCACCACCAATACCTCTACCACTGGTTCTACGTTTACCCGAACGACTTACCATTATTACGACATTTTGGTTGCCAAAATTCTGCCTGATGGCAACCTAGCTTGGATGCGCAAATTGCCCAAACGGCAAATTGGTAGCCGAGGACGGGGCAGTATGAGTTTTCAACACGAGAAACTAGATGGACAGCACTACTTTTTGTATTTGGACCATCGTAGAAATGATATTGTAAATGTTTTCGAATTGCCCAATATCTATGCCGATGGGCGACGCGGTGTCTTAACAGCTTACCAAGTTGATGATGAAACGGGCAAAGCCAAAAAAGCACAAGTACTAGACACTAAGAAGAACCGAAGTAAGTATAAATTTTACCAGTTTAACATTGGGCGCATTGTCCCCGCTTCCTCTTCCTCTATCGTAATAGAATTTTATAAAAAAATGAAAGAAGATATTTTGGTTAACATTAGTCTGAAGTAAACCTACAACAACTTCCAATTCTAGCTACACGTTTCATGCGGCACGTTGCAGGTTACACGTGCAACATTTTTTTATCTTATATTCAAGCACTAGCATTCCATTTACGGCAGCGGTAAAGAAAACCCTCCTTTTCTTTACTTTACAACCAGCAACTCAAAAACTTCTACTTCTTTGCTTTAAAGCGTAAAAAAACCCGTAAATTTATCAACGTAAAGAAACCAATTGCATTTCACGAGTTTATTTCCTTTTTATGAAAATAGGATACGCCCGCGTTTCTACCCAAGACCAACAACTAGATTTGCAAGAAGACGCCCTAAAAAAAGCAGGCTGCGAAAAAATTATAATGGATACGGCTTCGGGCAAGAACAGCCAACGCGAAGGCCTAATAACCCTCAAAACGATGCTGCGGGCGGGGGATGTGTTGGTTGTATGGCGCTTGGATCGTCTAGGGCGCTCGCTCAAAGATTTAATTGAATGGGTGACGTATTTAGAAGAGCAACAAGTAGGGTTGGAATCTTTGCAAGAAGCCATCAACACTACTACACCTGCGGGCAAACTGGTCTTTCATATTTTTGGAGCGTTGGCCGAGTTTGAGCGCAATTTAATTTTGGAGCGAACCAAAGCGGGATTGGCCGCAGCGCGGGCGCGGGGGCGTTTGGGGGGACGGCGCAAGGCCCTTTCCCCAGAAAAACGGCGCATGGTTTACGAGTTGTACCAAAGCAAGCAGCATCCCATTCGGGAAATTTGCGTCATGTTTGGCATTTCCAAACCTACCCTTTACCAGTACGTCAAAGAGATCAAAGCTAGTTTATAACTTGCGCCAAAATATCGCGGTGGTACGTATTGATGTTGCCGTATTTGGCATCGTAAGCTTTCCCGATATCTACGTTTTGCTCGCGGCTTAGTTTGGTCGCTTGGTAGCCCCAAGCGCGTGCCTTGTCTAGCGGACATTCGACGTGCTGCAAAGCGCAATAGCCCGATACGCTGTAGTAATGTTCGTCGATGCTTGTAATCTTGGCTTCCAAGTCTGATACGTAAGCTTTTACCTGTTGTAAATCGTCTTTGATGGTACCAATCTCCTGGCCTTGTGTTTCGAGCTGGTCGGCGATGAGGCGAATGCTTTTTATAACGCCATCGGCAGGGCGGTGTTCCTTAATTTCTGTTTTGCCTGTGAGCAACAGTTCATAAATGCGGTCGAAGACCCACAACTCAAATTCGGGCGAAAGCCAAGAAGCAAATTTTAGTGCTAGCTTTTCATCCATCCAAGTTCCCTGCAACCCTTCCGAAGCATCTCCCCCGCGTACCACCCTCAAAACCGAGCGTTTAGGAGCGATATGGGAATTCCCATATCGCTTTTCCAGCAGGGTTATGTACTCTTTAGTACGTTTCAAACGCAAAAAATCGGCCACGTATTTTCCATCAAAACGGCGGGCCATCTCTGTGGCGTTGATCATCTTGTTACCATCCTCGAATTCAAAAGAAATATCGTTTCCTTCGTAATTAAATTGTGTAATTGTACTCATATAATAAATAAAGCCTTGAGTGGGTAAGCGGCCAATGTTGGTTTTGTAGGTACAACGATACGGAAAGTTGAGCGGTGAATCGACCTTTTACTTGATCCTTTTTAAAAACTTGGTGCTATTTGTTGGCAAATCTCTCTGTTTGTAGGTTATAAATCTCCATAATACCTTATATTTACACTTTCGTTTCCCTGTATTCGACGAGCAATTTACTCTAATCACTCCCCCCCCCTCGCTGGTTGGCTTTTAAGTAGCTTAAGAAAGCCATTTGTATCAACTATTCACATTGCCTTTCTATAAATTTTAATAAATTTATTTTATAGAGAGCCATCAAATTTCTTGTACTTTATGCACCGTTTTACAGGCTTGCTATTGTTCGTATTATGCTCGAGTTCTTTATTTGGACAAATTAGTAAAGGACGCAAATTACTGGAATCTTCCAATTATGAAGCAGCTTTAGAAGCGTTCAAGAGTGATGTTGACAAAGTAACCAACAAACCTATTTCTCTATACGAAATTGCGGGTGTATATGCCAACGACCGGTACACAGGTTATGATTTGGACAAAGCCTACCAGTTCATAAGTCGTTCTATTTTAGAGTTTAAAAAACTGTCTTCTAGTGACAAACAGCGCGTCCAGAAAAAAGGAGTCAACTTACCTGCGTTACAAAAATTTCAACAAAATATTACCCGAAGTGCTTTGCTGCGCTACCAAGAGCAAAACACCGTAGAGGCTCTTACGCACTTCACCGAACATTATACAACGGCCAGTCAAAAACAACTTGAGCAGGCCTTTCAGCAGCGCAACCAATTGCTTTTGGAGGAAGCAGAGCGCCTCAACAGTTTTGAGCAGTACAAAATGATTTGGGAGCGGTATAAAAAGAACATGCTCCGTTACAATACAAAGAGTGTCAAGTTGGTAGAGCGTCGGTTATTAGAAAGTTATATTGCAGAAAAAGGCTGGGCAATGTATCCGCGTTTTGAGGAATTGTATCCAGAAAATATTTATGTTTTGGACGATATAGCCGCCTACGATTATCTCCAGATTCAGCGCAGTAACGACTTGAAGGACTATCAAAATTTTATAGATGCTTATCCGCGCTCGCCCTTTGTTAAATTTGCCAAAGATCGGTTGTTGATGCTCATTTTGGAAGGCAACAGCTTACCCGATTACGATGCCTTTGTACGCGCCTATCCCAATCATCCTGAGGTAGATCCTTTATGGAAACGTTTTTACGAATTGTATACCCACGACCAACAATTGAATACCTATTACAACTTCGCGGCCTCGTATCCAACGTTCCCGTTTCCAGAAATACTCCAAGCAGATTTGGAGCAGGCGCAACTTCATTTAGAAACGCCTTTATACGAACAATTGACGCAAACGGAGGATATTGTGGAAATTATGAATTTTGTGACACGTTTTCCTGCTTCCAGCTATATCTCCAGTTTAGAAGCAACCTTTTACAACGCCTTAGAGAAACGCCCTATTTTTAGGGGTGCCCAATATTTTATAAAACGCTATCCCAACAGCTCTTACTACGATGCTGTACTAGAATTATACTACAAAGAATACATCAAAGACGGTGAATTGGGAACGCTTAACCAGTTTATGATGGAGCACCCAGAATACAAAGATTTGGCGCAGCAGGAGCGAGATTTAAAAATAGCGGAACAGGGGGCTTTGTTGGATGTATCCAAAATGCCCACCGAGGAAAACCGCGCCGCTTACGAAGCTTATATTTTGGCAGCCGCTCCCAAAGAACGAGCTTTTGTTGCCCTACAGCGTTTGTTAGAGCCTGCTATTCGCCAACGCAAGTGGGACAAAGCGCAACAGATTTTAGCGCGCTTCGAAACCGCGTTCGGAAAAGAACACACCAACTTTCAACAACTCCGCCTTTTGCTAAAAGCACCTGTTTACCGAAGCGCCGAGCTTCCTGCCGTCATCAATTCCCCCCAAGCGGATCGCGTGGTTGGCATAACGGGAACAGACTTACAGTTTGCCCGCGCAGGCCAATTGTACCAAAGCAGTTACCAAAACCAAACTTGGACAACGCCCATCGCGCTTCCCGTACTCAACGAAGGCTTAGCGGGCGACTATTGGGCCTTCAGCCCGAATCAAAAAGAATTGGTTTTCAGTAAGGAGGGGGATTTATACTACCGACTGTGGAGAGAGGGTCAATGGTCGGAAGCTATGAAATTCCCCGAGGACATCAACCGCCCCGATCGGGAATTGGACGTGCAGTGGAGTGCCGACGGCAGTGCCTTGCTGTACAGCTCAGAGAGCGATCAAGTGTTGGATTGGAAAACCGCCGTTGTGTCTAAGAATTTTCACGGCAGCGAGCGCAGCAACAGCGATTTGTTTGTCATCTTGCGTGATGAGAATGGTTATTGGCAAAAGACCATCAATTTGGGTGATCAAATCAATACGCCGTTTGCCGAGCGTTATCCTTTTTTGCATCCTGACGGTAAAACGCTCTATTTTAGCTCTGAAGGACACGGTGGGGTAGGAGGCTTGGATTTGTACTACTCGCGCCGTTTGGACGATACCTGGACACGCTGGTCGCTTCCTATCAACGTTGGTACAAGCGTCAACACCCCCGATGATGAAGGCCCTTGCGCGGTAGGGCGCAGTTACCAAACGCTTTATTTCACCCGAGAAAGCGAAGCAGGCAACCTAATTTTTAGAAGTCCAGTGTTGGATGTCAAGTAGGGGCACAAGGCGCAAGGCTATCGAGTATAGCCGAGATAGCCCTTGCCCCTTGTGCCCGCCTCTACAGCTTTGGCCATCTAAAACTCAGTTCGTCAGAAAGTTGTTTTGGCAATTCAGGAATGCGCATGCGGGGTACTAGATAGGTAGTTACACGGGTGAGATCGCCAAAGATGTGGTGTTTCTCTAGTGCTCCTTTCAGGTACTTGGCGCCCGAAGAACCGCCCGTACCTACGCGCATCCCAATCATACGGCGCACCATGCTCATGTGCCGGTAGCGCCAGTTGGCCATCAGTTCGTCTACCTCCAGCCATTTGCTCAGCAACTGGTAGGGCGCTTGCAAGAGCGGATAATCGCGGTAAAGCGTGATAAACAACACGGCGCGCATCGCCTTTGCACTCAAGTGTGCGCCACCGCCATCTTCCTCTAAAAACAACTGGTCAAAATCGCTCATGGCAATGGCTTTCCGCTCGGCGCTGATCAGCCCCTCTTCGTACACCTTTCGGTAATAGGCCCAGAAGGGGTGTATATCGCCCTCTAAGCCCTGTTCTGCTTGGAAGGCTACCCAGTACTCGTCTTGCCAAAAAGGCAAGCGTTCTAGCCATTCTCCCAGCAACTTGATAAAGGAAGTTTGCTCCTCTACCTCGTGAACGCGCTGAACGTCCTCAGGGCGCAGTTGTTCTTGATAGTGGCGCTTCTGGTGGCGGTGTTCCATTTCAAGGCCTAATTTGGCCTCTAAGGCGCGAAATTGAACGCTTTGGAAGCCCGAAGCAGGCGTCAATAAGTCGCGAAAGTCCAAAAAGTCCATGGGCGTCATGGTTTCCAGTACCCGCACCTGCGCTACCAGTAGTTTCCAAATTTCTACGATGCGGTTGCTGCGGTGTACCACGATTTGTAAATCGCCTCGATTGTCGCTAACCTTGTCGTTGGAAAAAATGGCAAGGATAGAATCGAGTTCGTGCATGATTTGTTTGAACCACAATTCGTAAGCTTGGTGGATGATGATAAACAACATCTCATCGTGTGCCTCCACGTTTCTGGCTTCGCTTTCGGGGTGCTGCGCGTCTAAAATTTTGTCCAAGCCCAAATAATCTCCGTAATACTGATCCTTGTGGGTATAACTGTTCTTCATTTTCTTCATCAAAAAAGATTTTTAATGGCGGTGATGTGAGAAACGCAAAGTAAGGAGTTTGACCCTGATTAAAGAAAAAATAACGCGGATAAATAAACCTGTTGTCAATATTTGTTTTAATAATTTTTAGTTATAATATTAATAAAAATTTGAGCGAAATTTCCCCCTCCCCGCTAGAGCAGCCTCTAGCGTCTACTTTTTAGAAAAATACTTCCAATTTTGAACTATCACGAAAAACGGACGGCGGGCAAACCAGTGTTTTTAACCTTCCTTTTTTTTTAAAAAAGAAAACAACGTTCCTTTTGTATGTTTTCTTTTGTTTTACTCTTGTTTTATATGTTTTCGGCGCTCTGGAGCCTCTGATAATCAATTAGTTATAAAATCTATTATCACAAAAAGCGGGTGAACTATCACAAAAAGCGGGTGAACTATCACGAAAAGCGGAAACTATTATCACAAAAAGCGGAAACTATTATCACAAAAAACGGACAGTGAACCCTTATTATCACAAAAAACGGAAACTACCCTATTTTGCAAATGTGGATAACTTTTTTTTGCCTTGCTTTCAAGCCTAAAATTTAAAATGGTTTTTTGAATGAAAATGCTTAGAAGCTGCGTTTAAAGTATCGTAGAGGCTGTTTTTTATAAAATCAAAGTTGTTGTGGGCGGGCGCTATTATCACGAAAAGCGGAAACTATTATCACGGAAAACGGAAAATTGGACGTCTAAGTTCAGATTTTATTATAAAAAAATATAAATAAATAAATTAGAATCAATGTTTACAAAAACACTTATTTTGAAGTGAAATTGCAGCGATTGAAAGCGCGTTCAACTATCACGAAAAGCGGAAACTATCACAATAAAAAAGACTTGTGATAATTAAAAAAAGGCCGTATATTGTAGCCTTAATGTGTGATCAAAATAGCTTATTAAAAGCCTTCGGCTATGGCCAAACGAACAGAAGAGCAGCCCGTTAAAGCGCTGGTAACAAAATCCAACAATCTGGTAGAAGCGCGTTACCATTTTTCTATTTGGGAAACCCGTGTTTTTACCAAACTGGTGAGTTTAATCCAGCCTGGCGATGCTGATTTTAAGAAATACAAATTACAAATTAAAGACTTGGTGCAGTTCTTTGGGGTGAATGACAATGATGCTTATGTGAAAATCAAAGCGGTACCTGATTCGTTGTTGAAAAAGGTGGTCACCATTCCTTACACGGAAAACGGGGAGGAGCGGCTGTTAAAGACGGGACTCATTGCACAGGCTACCATTCCCAAGAAAAAGGAGGGCTATATAGAGCTGTCTTTTCATCCCGATTTGAAGCCCTATTTGTTACAGCTCAAGCGTACCTTTCTCTCTTATGACATTCGCAATGTTCTGAAGATATCCAGTGTCTATTCTATCCGTATTTACGAGTTGTTGAAGCAATATGAAACGCTGGGTTATCGGGAATTTGGGCTGGAACAGCTGAAAGTAATTTTAGGCGTAAGCGACAAATACAAGCTGTACGGACATTTCAAGAGCCGTATCATCAAGAAGGCGCAGGAGGATTTGCAACAGCATACAGACATTCGTTTTGCGTTTACAGAAATAAAAAAAGGGCGTAAAGTCACCGCTATTTTATTTGAAATAGAAGCCAATCTATGCCCCGCTATTATGGAGCAGGAACTAGAAGCATCTAGCACTAGCCCTTTAAAAACGCAGTTGGAAGAAACGTTTGAGGAGTGGCAAATAACCGCTGAGAACCAGCAGCTTTACTTTAAGAAATACGAGCTAGAATATTTGCAAGCGCGGGTGCAATACGTGCGCAACCAACAAGCGCTCAAGGCCAGCCGTTCTCAAAAAATAGACAATCTAGCAGCCTATTTCAACAGCGTGGTACACAAAAAGGAATTGGTGGATTATGTAGAGGAAAAGAAAAAGACCCAGAAAGCACAAGCGGGCAAAGCCAGGCAAAAAGCCTTGCAGAAAAAGCAGTTCAAAGAGCAGTTGGTAAGCCTCAAACGCGCCTTAGAACAAGAAGAACAAGCACAGATCAAAACGTTGTTTGAAAACAATCTTTTTCTCAAAACCGAAGCGATGGCACAAGCGCGCCGCAATTCGCCTTCTTTTTACAACGATGCCAATAAAAGCGACAGTGCCTACTTTGAAACCAATCCGCTGTTTCGCGCAGCGGTGTTCAGCATTGTCAAACAGCGGCACAAAGCGACCTTCGAAGCGATCCGCAAGCCGCACACGGCCAAGATAAAACGGTTAGAAAAACAACTTAAAAAACTATAAAGGGGCATCTTACTCCCCCCTAATCCAGCAGCGTCTTTACTTTGATGCAAGCTTTGTCGATATAACCTGCAAAAGAGGTTGCTCGTTCGCTCAATTCTTCCACCGTAATCGGAATTCTATCTTTGGCGTTCTGTTCTATGGTAAAAGCCATTTCGCGCAAGTCGTGTAGCCCCAATGTCTGCAACGTAGATTTGGTTTTATGGGCGACTTTCCCAATGTCTTGAACGTTTTTTGCGGCGATCGCTTCTCGTAATTGTCTCATATCCTTGGGCATTTCCTCTAAAAAGGTTTGCAACACATCTGTAATAAACTCTTGATCCCCATCACTAATTTCATTTAGAAATGTCAGGTCTACCGTCAATTTCATAGTGGTTTGTTTTTGTTTTCTACGACCTCCTAATGGTGGTCTTGTTGTAAAAACAGGTTATTAAAAGGCGCCGTTAGGCGTCTCTCTTATTAAATTCTTCATCTTCCTTGAGCATGCGGTAAATGGTGGTTTTGCCGATACCGAGGATCTTAGCTACTTTGGGAATGTTGTTGTCGTTTTGTTTGAGGTAATGGCGAACTATTTTAATGTTGTATTCGCGCAGTGTCATCTCTTCTAAAAAGAAATTGGCGTTTTTCTTGGGGCTGTTGAATTGTAAATCTTCTCGTTGTATGGTTTTGCCGTTGCACATAATAGCGGCTAACTCAATAATAGCTTTTAGCTCTCTAATGTTGCCAGGAAAATTGTAAGAAAGCAATTTATCTTTGGCCGTTTGGCCTAATTTCATCGGTCCTAAACCGTTTTCTTTTGCCGTAGCATTTAGAAAAAACTTAGCCAAAATCAATACATCATTGCCACGCTGGCGCAAGGGCGGCAAATGAATGGGCAGTCCCAACAGGCGGTAATACAAATCTTCGCGGAAGTTTCCTTTGCTTACCAAGTCAGATAGATTGCGGTGGGTGGCCACAATGATGCGCGCATCAAATTTGATGGTTTCGTTGCCTCCGATGCGTGTGACTTCTCGCTCCTGCAAAGCCCGCAACAACTTAGCCTGCAAATGCAGTTCCATTTCTCCAATCTCATCCAGAAATAACGTGCCGTTGTTGGCCGCTTCGAATTTTCCCTGCTTGCGCGTAGTCGCTCCTGTAAAAGCGCCTTTTTCATAACCAAACAGCTCACTTTCTAATAAATCTTTGGGAATTGCACTAACGTTAATGGCAATGAACTTTCCTTTTTTTCGAGCCGAGTTGTAATGTATACTCTTGGCAACCAATTCTTTACCTGTTCCCGTTTCCCCTGTCACAGAGACGGTGATGTTGCTGCTGGCGCATTTTTCCAAAAGCTTAAACACCTTCTGCATGGCGGTGCTGTTGCCTTTCATGCTTTCGCTAAACTGATATTTTTCAGTCAGCTCCTCTTTTAATGTTTCTACTTCTTGCTGTAGCGAAATGCTCTTTTTTAGTTTTTCAACAATGTTGAACAACCGTTCCTTGTTGGCTTCGTCTTTGGTTAAATAGTCATCTGCCCCTTTTTGAAGCAGCTCCACTGCTGTCGCAACATCCTGCTGGCCCGATAGTATAATAACGCCAATGTCAGGGTTGTGTATCTTGATACGGCGCAGCACTTCGCCTCCCGTCATATCGGGTAAGCTATAATCTAAAGAAACAATGTGTGGATTGAGATGCAAGTGGTTTAAACATTCTTTACCCGTCTTAAAAACACGAACATCGTGGTCTGGATTCAAGGTTAAAATATAACGGATCGTTTTTGCAAAAATTAGGTCGTCTTCTACAATAAAAATTCTGATCCCCTCTGTCGTTGTCTTCATCTCTGTGTGTGTTATATCGGTGCGGTGTGTTTGGGTGGACGACTGAAATGCCGTTGACCAACTACAAAATAGTGCGTTCAGCCCACTATTAACACATTACCTCTAATTAGGTTTATTATAATAATTTTAATAACGAAAATAGTGGGTTGTATTAATCTAGTATTTGAGCGCTAGGAAAATACAAAAAACCTGATAGACTAGTTTAATAGTTCCTATAAATAATCGGATTCTTTTGCTCGGATACTTGGCAGTGATACACGTTCCACTTTAAACGTTGCACGTGCCACTTGATACGTGTAACGTGATGATCAATCCTAATGTACTCTTTTTTATCCTTGTATTCCTATCTACAAGTCTAAGGGAAACTATACGGACGTTGCCGAGTAATTATGCAATGTTTTTTTATGTGTGGTCTATGGATTCGAGCGCACTGTGGCAATTAATGCACAGAGTTAAAGGTAGCCCTTGTTTATTTTTTACCTTTGCAACTTGTAAAAGTGGAAACAGTGGTAGAGGGCACTGTTTTGAAATTTTATATTATAAATAACGTGTCGCTTATGTCCGAGAAACCTTTAATTTCTATTGTTTCACCCGTGTACAAAGCTGCTGCAATTGTAGAGGAGTTGGTAGCCAGTATCAACAAATACGTACAGCGGGTAACGCCTGCCTTCGAAATTATCTTGGTGGAGGATGGAAGCCCTGACGATTCTTGGATTAAAATTGCGGAGGCTTGTCAAACTTTTGCCCATGTTCGGGGTATAAAATTGAGCCGAAATTTTGGCCAACATGCCGCGATTACTGCGGGGCTGGCTGCTGCTCGTGGCGAATGGATGGTGGTGATGGATTGCGATTTGCAAGACTATCCTGCCGAAATTGAACGTTTGTACCAAAAAGCGCAGGAAGGTTTTGAAGTCGTCTATGCGCAACGCATTGAGCGGCAAGACCATTTCTTGAAACGGTTGTCTTCCAAATTGTTTTATAAAGTGTTCAGCTATATGACAGAGACGGAGCAGGACAACTCCATTGCTAATTTTGGTATTTATCACAAGAAGGTAATCCAAAGTATTCTGAAAATGGAAGATTACAACCGCTACCTTCCTACGATGTGTCGTTGGGTAGGCTTTCGGCAAACGACTCTGCCTGTAGAGCACCACGCTCGCTATGTAGGGCCGTCTTCCTATACGCTCAAACAGCTCTTGCGCCTAGCGATGAACAATATTCTATCTTTTTCCGAAAAACCACTTTGGTTGATGGTTAAATTTGGGATGTGGGTGATGTCTATTTCTATTCTAATTGCCATTTATAACCTCATCAAATACATCTTAGGGTACATTACCGAACCAGGCTACACCAGTTTAATTTTATCCATATGGCTCGGCATCGGCATGTTGTCCTTTATGTTGGGCATCGTGGGCATTTATATTGGTAAAGTATACGAAACTGTAAAGCGCCGCCCTATTTACTTGATTGATTTGGATTTGAACAAGCCTTCCGAATAGCCCTAAATGGTTTCGTTCCCTTTGAAGCCCTTCCACAACTGCGCCAGCCAGTAGGCCGCCGCTATGTATAGAAGTGGAAAAAGCGGCACCATATATCGGTTTTCAAAATGCCGCAACGCCACCGCCAAAAAAAGCGATAAAAATACAAAGGTAAAAGCCCCAATGAATCGAAGTGGAGCCGCCTCCGCTGGTCCCAAGATTACAAACAGCAATAGACTTAAAAACAGCAGCACGTGTATACTCAACAGCATTAATTTGCCCAATTTTTCGCTCAATGTAGTGGCCGTAGGAGCCAACGGAACAACCGCGTTGGAATGGCTTTGCACTACGATTTTAAACAGTGTTTTGGCAGGGACTTTTACGTGGTACGCTATTTTTCGCTGCTGCTGGTAACGCACTTGCCAGCGCTTAAACTGTGCTTCTAATTCAAATTGGCAAGGCAAATTAAGCCATTGCGCTCGTTTAGCTTCGGGGTGTACCTGCCTAAATTCGGCGCGGTCTTGATAACATTGATACAACGCTTGTAAAGCTTGCCGAAAGCTGTCTCTCGGAATTACTTCGTAAACGGAAGTAGGTTGTTCCGATAAAAAGTTATTTATGAGGGGCTTGGCTTGTGGAGGCGGGGCAGCGATCAGGGCAGAAGAGAGCCGTTCAATGCGTCCATCGCCCGTATTGGTCCAACTACTGTATAGGCTTCGCAACTGTAGGTGTGCGCGGCCATAATCCATAAAATCACCGTGGTAAGCTTTCTCCGCAACAATGATCTCCCCATCGGTTACTTGATAATTGCGCATCGTCCACGGCGTTACCACCAATAAAAACCCGCCTAACACGATTAATTCTACAAGAATAATGCTTTTCCAATAAGCCCATTTAAACCGAAACAGCTCCCGCCAAGAAAACAACGTCAATCCTACCGCAGGCAGGAGCAACCCCAACAAAGGACGCGTTAAAAACAACACCCCTAAGGCTATGCCCGTAAAAAATACATAACGCTGTTGTTCTTTTTTATAATAAAGAGAATAGAGGTATAAAACCGTCGCTAAAATACTGGTAGTAATGCCTTCCGTCAGCACTTGGTAGAGGTAACAAACCGTGAAGGGAAGCAGAGCATTTAATAAGCCCGCAAAAAAGGCCCAGCGCCGATTGCTGGTAAAATTAAATACAGCCAGCGCCAATAAGACACTCGCCAAAGCATAAAACAGCAACTGCGAGTAACGGATATAGCGGTAACTGCCTTCCTCCCCAAACAACCAATAATGCAGCCCGTAAAAAAGGGGGTACCCTGGGGTTCTACGAACGGCTAACTCAGGCTCTTTGGGATCTAAAGTATACCCCTTTCCCTGTAATAAATATTTAATAGGAGGCGTGTACCAACTGTTGTCAGGGTGCCGTATAACGGCATCGTAATGCACTACAGCGCCCTGCTTTTTGGCCACATACAGGTTCATTTCATTCCACAACCAACCCGCTACCAAAGCCGTCAAAAAAATCCAGAGTAGAGCGTAACGCTTCATGCCAGTTGTTTGCTATTTCTTGAAAAAAAAGTTTTGTATCGTGGTTACAATATAATCCACTTGTTCCTCGCTCAGTTCGTAAAACAACGGCAAACGCACCAGACAATTAGAAAATTTATCGCTGTTGGGCAATGCACGGCCATCGTGCAAGGTTTCGAAAAAGCTGCTTTTGTGCAAAGAAAGGTAGTGAAAGACCGCCAAAATTCCCGCCTTTTTGAGATGCGCCAGCAAAGCGGCCTGCACCTCGTGCGAAGCACAGACCAAATAAAACAAATGCGCATTGTGGGTGGCATATTCGGGAATCTGTGGCAAAGTGATAAAACCTGCATCGGCGCAAGCTTGTAACCGCGTCTGGTAAGTTTGCCAAATCTGTTTGCGCTTGGCTTGTATTAAATCAATGTTTTCCAACTGGGCGTACAAAAATGCAGCAACAGTATCCGCGGGCAAAAAAGATGATCCGATATCTACCCAGCCGTATTTGTTGATTTCTCCTCTAAAAAAAGCGGCTCGGTTGGTTCCTTTCTCCCAAATAATTTCCGCCCGCTCTGTATAGGCTTGGTCGTTGATGAGCAAAGCACCGCCTTCGCCAGCGATAATATTTTTGGTTTCGTGAAAAGAAAAGGCACCCAAATGTCCAATACTCCCCAGTGCTTGCCCTTTGTAATAGGCGTCAATGGCTTGTGCAGCATCTTCAATGACGTACAAATTGTGGCGTTTGGCCAGTGCCATAATGGCGTCCATATCGCAGGCAATACCCGCGTAATGCACCACTACAAGAGCCTTAGTTTGTGGCGTGATCAACGGCTCGATACAAGCGGGATCAATGTTGGGATTATGGGCGTAAGAATCGGCAAAGCGAATGCGCACCCCTCTCAACAAAAACGCGTTGGCCGTAGAGACAAAGGTATAAGAAGGCATAATAACCTCGTCACCAGGCTGCAACCGCAAAAGTAAACTGATCATCTCCAGTGCATCGGTGCAGGAGGTGGTCAACAGCGTTTTGGTAAAGCCGTATTGCGCTTCTAGGAACGCTTGGCACTTTTTGGTGAAAACGCCGTTTCCCGAAATTTTTCCAGAAGAAACCGCTTGGTAGATATAATGCGTTTCCTTGCCCGTTAGGTAAGGTTTATTGAATGGAATCATTGCCAATAATGGTAAATGTTGCTAATAGATTGAATGGTAAAACCGTTTTTTTCGTAAAAAGCACAGGCGGGCAAATTGTCTCTTTGGGTAGCTAGAATGAAGTGGTCTAAGCCCTTTTTTTGAAAGTAGTGCAAGGCAGTTTGCAACAGCGCCAACCCTATGCCGCGTCTGCCCGCTTCCTCTGCTACCGCCAACAACTGCATTTCCCCTACGCCGTTTTTGGTAACTAAAGTCATCATCCCTTGCAAATCTTGCTCCTCTTTATACACAAAAACAACTTCCGCAAAACTCCGATTAACCGCATTGTCCGCCCATTTGCGATACAAACGCTCAAAATCTACTTGCGGAAATCTAGGATCTACTTTGAAACGCGAACGGTGTCCACTTCTAAGGGTAAGTTGGTAAAAACGCTCTTCAGGGGTCGAAGGATGGTAGGTTTGAATAGCTGCTGCTTTGATATAAGTGGCCAAGGGGTCAATTAGATGTTTGTAGACAACCTGTTGGTCGACTAAGGTCAATCCTTCTACTGGTTGGGTAATGGGTACATCCCCTGGTAGGACTACATAAATCAAATCATAAGAACGGGCAGTGGGTTGGCGCAAACCTGCTAAGGCTTCCGCAGGCGTGGTGGCTTGTAGACGAGCTATTTTTTTGCCAAAAAAAGTACTGTCCCATTCCAAAGGCGTTAGTTGTAACATCAAAATTAAGTGTTGGTTTGTAGTGCGAAGGTATCAAAAAAAAGCCTTACCACAATCTTTTTGTAGTAAAGCTCTTTTCCGATTCGACTATGCCGAGGAATTAATTTTTTAGCGTAACGTTCTGTTTGATGTCCAAATATTTACCCACGATAATACCACCCGCGTCTGTCGCTTGTACAATAGCAGGCTTGTAATCTCTATTCAACCAAACCGAAACAACGCCAGGATCAACGGTAGCCAAACGATTTTTGGTTAGTGTAATGCTAGTCGCACCTACATTTTTTTGATCGAATATGGTACCGTTAACTTCACCCTGTTCATTAACAATAGCCTGTACTTCTTCGTTGGTATCCAGAGCATTACCCGACCAAACTAGATTGTAAGAACTGTCTTGCGAAATGGTATCTAGGGAAGCAGGAATAGCAATCTCCCGCACTTCTATGCTGTTGACAAAGGTATTTAAATCATTGTCGGTATATGAAAACGTCGTGTTGCTGGTTTCGCCTGTCCAAGTCCATTCGTAGCGGTTCAGCATCTCGTTCCAAGTCATTACGTTGCCGTCGGCAGTGATGGCCGCATTGCCTGTTAGTTTGAGCGGCGTGCCAATAGCGTTGCCAAATCTAAACTGGGCTACCGCTGTTGTTTTGTCTTCAAATGCATTGTACTGCAGTTCTAAATACTGGTGAATTTTATCCTGATTAACATCAACAGAGTCTTCCGCCTCTTGGCAAGATTGGGTGATGGAGCTGAAAGCCAGAACCACAAAAAACAGTAGAGAAAGAGATAGTATACGCATGATAGTAGAAATTTATACAGCATTGCTTACACAACGCCTTTGTAATAAAGTTTTGTAATAAATAGGATGTACGTACGAACTAACTGTTTTCCAAAAGCGTTCCAATTTTTATATTTTTTTGTAAAAATAAATATATATATTTTCTTAGCGTTTTGTTGGTATATCGGTCATGCCGTCTAAATATCGAGAGGAAATACTCCCTTTGCCAGAATTATTAACAGCAGGAACGGATCGACGATTGTTGATCCAGATAGATAGCATATTGAAATTAGTATTCGCTAAGTTGCTTCCCAAAAATCTAAGTGATCCACTACTAGAATCATTACCAAAGTTTCCAGTTTCTACAAGGGCTGCTCGAGAGGGGTTAGCTGTAGGGGTTGTGTAAACTTGAATGTAATCAATGTTTACTGTATCTCCTACTCAAGCTACCGTGTAGTTGCTGTCCGTAGGGATGCTGTCCAAAACAGCGGTAAAGTTGATGGGGTTGGTTTCTGCTAAATTGTCAAAACTGTTGCCCTCATTGTCGGTATAAGAAAAAGTACCGCTGCTTACCCCTGAGCCAGCAGGCAGGGATAATTCGTACTGTTCAGTAGAGGCGTTCCATTCCATGGCTTGTCCCTCAAAAGAAATAGAAGAACCATCGTTCAGTTCTAGACGGTGGTATCTTGATGCACCTGGTGAGATTAAGGACTGGCGGTAACCAAATTGAGCCGTTGTAAAAGTAGAATCGTTTACGTTATCGTAGAACAGTTCAAAATAGGTCTCTATTCTGTTTTGATTAACTTCCTCTGAGAAGGTATAGTCTTTCTTACAAGATTGAACGCTAAGGCTAACACTTACAACGGCAACCAATAACAATAAAAAACGAAGTGCTTGCATAGTGATTTGGATTGAAACACCTTTTAAAGAAGTATCAGGGGTATAAAAAAGCAACAAGGTCTTTTCGTACCCAAGACGTACCAAATCAACACAGGGTTGGTATACCAACACTAGATTTCCTTTTCGTAAATCTTATACTCCTTGTACACCTCGCCGCTTACCGCCCGCATCCCGCGGTTCATCATTTCGTTTTCTTTGAGAATATAACTGCCTTCGCAGTATTTAAAGCCGTGTTCTAAACCTGCGTCAATTAGGTGTTTGTACACCACCGCATCAATGCCTTTGCCCTGGTATTCGGGAAACAAGCCCAGCAGAATAACGCGCATCCACTCTACCTTACTTCTATCGGTAAAGAGCTTATAACCATGCGGAAAGAGTTTGCCGTTCATCTCCTGCAAGATCTTATTAAAATCCAGCATCGCCACAGCCATGCCTGCCAATTTGCCATCTACGTAAACAAAAGGTACCAGCTCAGGAATAGCCACCAGTTTGAATTTTTCAGCGTACGCTTCAATTTCTGCATCGGTCAAAGGAACAATACCCCACAAAGGCTCCCAAGCGCGGTTGTACACTTCCTTGATTTTTTTTACCTCTTGGTGGAGGTTTTTCATGTCGATTGGCCGAATTTCTACCTTGTAGCGTTTTTTGACCAATGCAGCGCCGCGTTTTAGTTTTTCATTGTTGAAAATGGTCTCCGCGTCCATTTTGTAAGCCAACAATTCTTGGCGACAAGGAAATCCATAATTGGTAATCAAATCTTTGTAGTACTCGTGTTGGTAAGGCATGTCCACCCGTGGACGGTCGTTAAACCCTTTGGTCAATAAACCAAAATCATAGGAGGAAGAAGGACTCGCGGGGCCTTGCATCTTGGTCAGTTTGTGCCGCTTGAGCCAGTCGCGGACGGTATCAAAGAGCGCATTGGCGACCTCTTGATCGTTGATGCACTCGAAAAAGCCAAAAAAGCCCGTTCCACCCTCTTCGGGGTGGTATTTGTTGTAACGCGGGTTATTGACGGCTGCAATTCTTCCGACCGCCTTGCCATTGCGATAAGCCATGAACAACTTCATTTGGCCGTACTCGTAAAAAGGATGCTCCCCTTTGGTACCCAGCGCACGATCTGCCAGCGTACTGATACCAAACATGTGGCGCATGTCCATCAACAGGGGCGGTACCCAGTACTTACTATCTTTATAAATGTGGAAAGGAAGCATCATAAACGCTTTCTTTTCCGCTTTTGTCTCGGCGTTTTTAATGGTGATCTTAGCCATAAAATTATAGGTGTGTATGGTATTTCAATAAGTGGGAAAGAACAAAGCACCTGTGGGTTTTGGCTTCGCTCGACCCACAGGTGCTTTGTAACGAGTGGTTATATAATGTTCAATTTCTTACCGACCTTAATGTACGTTTCTACCACTTTTTCCAAATGGTCGCTGTTATGGGTAGCCATAAAGCTGTTGCGCATCATAGATTTGTTGGGGGGCGTAGCGGGCGGAATAAAGACATTTACAAAAATACCTGCGTCAAACAAACCCTTCCACAAACCAAAGGCTTTCTCTTGATGACCGATTAGAACAGGGACAATGGCCGTTCTACCATCAATGACTTGGAAACCTGCGCTTTTTAATTCTCTGCGAACAAACTCCGCATTGTTGACTAGGCGTTGCACGCGCTCTGGCTCTGCTACCACAATGTCTAGGGCGGCAATGGCTGCCGCTACCGAGGAGGGCGTTGGCGATGCGCTAAAAATCAAGGCAGGAGAATGGTGTTTGAGGTAGTTGATCACGCGCTCATCTCCTGCAACAAAACCACCCAAAGAGGCCAAGGTTTTGCTAAAGGTACACATGATCAAATCGGTATCATCGGTTACGCCAAATTCACTAGCCGTACCACGACCACCTTCGCCAATCACACCAAATGCGTGGGCATCGTCGACTAAGGTTTTTGCGTTGTATTTTTGAGCCAATTTAGTAATGGTATCCAATTCGGCTACATTGCCGAAGGTACTAAATACCCCATCCGTTACAATAAATTTACCCGCTTCCAACGGCATGCTGGCCAACTTGCGCTCTAGGTCTTCCATGTTATTGTGTTTGTAACGAATAACATTGGTGCCCGTAGAACCTTTCGCAATAAAATTGCCTGCCTGAATGCTAGCG
This sequence comes from uncultured Aureispira sp., assembly GCA_964449615.1. Lineage (GTDB taxonomy): Bacteria > Bacteroidota > Bacteroidia > Chitinophagales > Saprospiraceae > Aureispira. The sequence goes on along the minus strand of CAYUZF010000011.1, from coordinate 2,548 downwards.
TGGTTGTCTTTGTCAGAAAAAATGGTGTCGCTGCGTTTTACCAATGGCTGAATAACGCCCTGGCTGGTTTGGTAACCTGTACTAAACAGCAGGGCGGCGTCTTTACCTACAAAAGCGGCTAGTTTGCGCTCTAGTTCTTCGTGCAACGGAATCGTACCCGTCAAGTAGCGAGAACCTGAACAAGAAGTGCCGTACGTTTTTAGGGCGTTGGCCGTTGCTTCTTTTACTTTCGGATGAGCCGTCAAGCCCAAATAATTGTTTGAACCTGCCATAATTACAGATTTTCCCTCCATCTTTACAACGGGGCCTTCGCTCTCTTCGATAGGTCGGAAATAAGGGTAAATACCTGCGGCCTTAACGTCATCCGCGTAGGTGTAATCATAACATTTATCAAACAAAGACGGTAGTTTCTTATCAGTATCTTGTATGCTCATACGATGATTTTTTGTCTTAAAACACAAACTCTATTGTACTACAAAACGTAAAGGTACACAACTCTAGCCACAATAAAGCAATAGTGTATTTTTATATGTATGGGCAAAATTAGTACTATTTGTAGCAAAAAGCATACATTCGCCGTAAAATTTGCGTCTGATAACATCCCACAGGGGAAAAGGCAAGCGCATTATTAATTAAAGTACGCACACAAAGAACGCGCTGTATGGAGGAGAAAATAGTTGCTGTAGTGACAGGAGCCAATGGTTTTGTAGGAAGCCATTTAGTAGATTATCTATTGGAATTGGGACAGGAAATACACGCGATTGTACGCCCGACAAGTAACTTGCAATGGCTGGAAGGCAAGCCCGTCCACCTACACACTTGTGGGCTAGCCGACGTGGAAGCACTTGAAAATGTATTTTTGGGCGCGCACTATATTTATCACATTGCAGGAGTGGTGAAAGTACCCACTGAGGCCGATTTTATGCGGGGCAATGTAGAAATGACTAAGAACGTATTAGAAGCTGCCGCCGCTATCCCTACAATCAAACGCGTGCTGGTAACGAGCAGCATGGCCGCCACAGGCTACGCCGAATTTGGCAGTGCCGTCACGGAAGAAGATCCGTTGCGCCCTATCGAGCCTTATGGTTACAGCAAAGTGGCTCAGGAAGCAGCAACGATGGAATACGCCGACCGCGTTCCTGTGACCATTGTGCGTCCTCCAGGTGTTTACGGCCCTCGCGATACGGAGATTTTTGCTTTTTTTAAGGCGATAAAAGGCGGGGTGAGTGCTATGATGGGGTTTAAACCCAAAGAAATGAGTTTGATACATGTTCGGGACTTGGTACAGGGCATGCACTTGGCTGCAACGAGCGAAAAAGCCATCAACGAAGTCTATTTTTTAGGCTCTTTGGAGTGTTACAATTGGAAACAACTTGGAGAATTGGCTTCGGAGGCTATGGACAAAAAGACCATCAATCTGAGAATTCCGCATGCGGTGATTTTTACGTTGGGCTTTTTTGGGCAGCTGGCAGAATCGTGGTTTGGGGCAGACGTAGCCTTGAATAAAGATCGGGCCTACCGCATTACCCGCCCGTCTTGGTATTGCAGTTCCGAGAAGGCGGTTCGCGAGTTGGGTTTTCAGCAGACTGTTCCGATTAAAGAAGGGTTCAAAAGCACCATTGCTTGGTACAAAGAAAAGGGTTGGTTATAAAATATAAAAAAGCATCAAGCATTCGCCACTTTGTTGAGCATTCCGCTAAAAACAATGCCGTGGAAGGGCAGCACTGCATACCAGTACAAACGCCCCAATACCCCTTTAGGACGAAACGTAGCCGTCTGCACTACCTTGTCCCCTTCTACCGAAAATTCTAACCAAGCCTCTCCCGGCAACTTCATTTCTGCAAACAACAACAACCGCCCTTTGCTGCGGTTGGCATACATCACCCGCCAAAAATCCAACGCATCGCCCGCGGCCAATGAGGTTTGGCTGGTGCGCCCACGCCGCAAACCCACCCCTCCAAACATCTTGTCCAGCAAGCCGCGCAGTTTCCATAAAATATTGGCGTGGTACCAACCATTTTTACCCCCAATACCCCAAATTTTAGCAATGGTACGTTTGCGGTCGTCATAGGTGCGCGAACGCACATCCGTAAAACAACCATAAGAAGGCACTCGCACAAAATCAGAAATATTAAAATCGCGCACGCCACTTACTTTGGAATCTTTCCAACTAGAAACAATCTCATTGTTGTCAATTTTAGCAAATGCTTTTTCTAACGCTTCTTCATAGCTGATTGAATCAATGCCCAAGATTTTATTGAGATTAGAAGTTCGGCATACTACTTCTACACGCATGCTTTCTACCAGCGCACACGCTAATTTATAAGTAGTAGAGGTGACAAAATACAACCAGTACGAAGACAAACGCGGTGTCATAACAGGGACAATAAAAATGCTGCGTTTGAGGCCCCGCACCTTCGCATAACCCAAAAGCATCTCTTTGTACGATAAAACATCCGTACAGCCAATGTCGTAATTGTGATCGTACAGCGGCTTACAAAACAGAGCGCGTCCCAAGTACAGCATAACATCCGAAATACCAACGGGT
>CAYUZF010000010.1:43092-49137 GCA_964449615.1 uncultured Aureispira sp. | reverse complement strand
GGCAACGTCTTGGTTTACTTTCAATTAGATACGGCCAGTATCCGCTTGAACTACGGGGATGAATTGATTCTTGAAACCCATCTACAACCGATTGCAGCAGCTTCCAACCCAGCGGCGTTTGATATGGCGGCGTATTATCAACGGCAGGGAATTTACCAGCAGAGCTATTTGCCTCGACGCAATTGGTGGCGCACGGGTTGGAAAGGGCAGCTTTGGCGGCAAACCTTATATGATTGGCGCGCTTATTTACTGACTATTTTGAAACAGCACCTAGACACGCCCAACGAGTTTGCAGTAGCTTCGGCACTTTTGCTAGGCGCTAAGGAGCATTTGGACAGCAACCTGCGCAACGCTTATGCGGATACGGGTGCTATGCATGTGTTGGCCGTCTCTGGTCTGCATGTAGGAATTCTGATTCTTATTTTAAGTCATCTGCTTGTTTTTTTGAAGCAATTAGGCCCACTAGGAAAGCAATTACAGGCTTTGCTGCTGCTGCTGGCGCTTTGGTTGTTTGCTTTTTTGACAGGGGCATCGGCTTCGGTTTTGCGCGCAAGTACTATGTTTTCGTTTGTTTTGTTTGGGCGGGTGTTGGGACGTCCTATTAATGTGTACAATTCGTTGGCAGCCTCTGCATTTTTGTTGCTGCTTACCGATACCCATTTGTTGTACAATGTGGGTTTTCAACTCTCGTACTTGGCACTGTGGGGCATCGTTTTTTTACAACCTAAAATCTACCGTTGGTGGACATTTAAGACGCGTTGGGTCGATTGGTTGTGGCAGGGGACTTCGGTGGCTCTGGCCGCACAACTGGCAACAGCGCCATTGAGTTTGTACTATTTTCACCAGTTTCCCATATTTTTCTGGCTGTCGAGTTTGGTGGTCACCGCAGCGGCGGGCGTCTTGTTAGGCTTGGGTATTGCGCTGTTGTTGTTGTCGAAGGTTCCTTTGTTGGGCGGCGTATTGGGGCAGGTTTTTCAGTGGGCTCTTTTTATAATGAACAGCGTTATTTTTGGGATACAGCAATTGCCAGGTGCCGTTTGGGAAGGCTTTTGGTTGGAGCTTTGGCAGCTTTATTTGGCGTATTTCATCCTTTTGGCGGTTGTTGTTTGTTGGTTGCAACGGCGGCTCCCCTGGGGCATTGCGGCTCTGTCGGGCTTGCTGCTTTACAGCTGTTTTGAAGTTTGGCAAGAGGGGCAACAACTGCAACAAAACCAGCTTTGTATCTACCACAGCCGCAAAAGCAGTGCGTGGACATTGCTGCGCGGCCAGCAAAGCATTACTTGGAGCGATTCCAGCTTGCTGCATGCCCCCGCCTTAGACTACTTACAAAAAAACTACCTCTGTTCTAAAGGCATACATACCCAACAACAATTTGCTTTAAAAAGCCAGTGGAAAACGCCTTATGGGCAATACAAAAACGGCAAAGGCATTTTTGGAACTACCGCGCTTGCCCTCTACGGCCCTGAGCAGGCTACCCAACGCAGCGCCTATCCACTCCCAGTGGACTATGTTTTGCTTCACAACAACCCGCGCCTTTATGATGTACAACGCATTCGCGCCCTCTACGATTACGACACGCTGGTATTTGACGGCTCCAATTCCCGCTGGCAGCGCGCGCGTTGGACAGCAGCCTGCGATAGTTTGGATATTCCTTACGTGGATATAGTCGAATCGGGGGCATTGGTGGTGGATTTGAATGCGCCGAAGAAAGTGCGGAAGTAGCGGGGTTAGGGTAGAGCGCCAATGCGTTGCCCTCTACCATACAGCGTTGTTGCTATTTTAAAAAAATTAGTTTTAATTACTCCTCCTTCACAGGTGCAGAAGCGGCAATTCTTCCCTGCATTTGAAACATCCCCGTTAATTTCATTCCTTTTTCTAAAGTTTTAATGCGCATATTTTCCTTAGCGACGTAAAGATCAATCGTAAAAAAGTCGCGTTGATCTTCTTTAGTAATCAAACGCATATTTAACATATAGCCTTCCAACTGTTCGTTTTCTAATACAGTGGTAGGCCTAAAATCTTCCAGCTGTCCTATAAAATCAAAGCAAGCGAAATTTGGCAAGCTCTTACTAGGCATGTAGGCCGTAAAATCATCGCTAAACCCAGGCGCTTCCTCTGTGGCCGCTCTTTCTTCGGGCAGGTGGATGTCCAAAACAAAAACAATGCCGCTGATATTGACTTGAAGATTCTTTTGGTTCTGGTACAAGGATTTATTTTCGGCATAATCGGTGGCAAAAAACCACAGTCCAAACGTATCGCGCCCACTCCCCGACACAATGGCTTCCAGATTCTGTATATTCTCCCACTCCTGTATGCTTTTGGTTTCAAAATCCAAGGAATAATCCGTTTGGACAATGGGCAACATGGTAGTCAATTGGTTGCCTACGGCAATTACTCGGAACGTTACATCTTCGTAATCCAAGTCAAAAAACGACAAATTTTCCTGCTGTGCCGTGACACCTCGATCAACCGCCAACGAAAAATAGGCTTGTGCCAGCTGCTCCCCTTCGGGCGAATTGTAGCGTTCAAATCCAAAAATCCCTCCCCAAGTATGGTGCAAACTGAGCGTGTTGGCTTTTGTCACAGAAATCCCTGCTTTGCTTTCGTAAGTAGGTGCAACAATCGCTTCCCGATCTTGAAAATAATCTTTTCCTTCTTCTATCGAAGTGTTGAATAAATCGTTGTTTTCTTCTTCGGTGAAGGCCGCAATGCCTCTGTACATCACTTGTTCTTCCTGGAATTTGTAAGGAAGCCCCAAAGCGCCTTGCTCCCCGTCCCCGAAATTGTACAAGATTGCAATGGCTCTTAGTTCTTCGTCGGTCTGTGCTACCTTCGGATTATTAATATCGTAATAAGGCGAATGGTACAAGACGACATAGGATAGAATTTCTTTTTCCTGTAGCTGCTTTTCAAAACGGCTTTTCATATTTTCGACTACTTCTGTAGCAGCCATATCGTAAGAAGTATCTTCACCTAACGCATACAAAAAGCCTATTAGCTCGCCGTTGGGTTTTTCGTAAGCGGCGATTGGAGCGTAATTGGGTTGCTGCTGCATTTTCATAAACAGCACGACATACGCCCTGTATTTACTCATTTTATCATAAATACTAGGTGCTGTTTTTTCATCCGCGCTGTTTGGTTGTTGCTTATCTTTTTTGTTTTTAAAAAAATCAAATAATCCCATAGTGGTGTTTTAGTGGTGTTTGGCAATAAGTGTTATAATTTAGAATCGGAGGGACGCGCCCAATAGGTAGCATCGGGGAGCATGAGAGCATAGTTGTGGTTTTCCCCATAAGTATTGATAATATTGGGGCGTCGGGCATTGGGCAGCACTTGCACATCGTAAATTTCATCCACACTGGCCATCCATTGCAACTGCGCTACTATATTTCCCGTTGACAATTGCACGACCGTCACGCCTGCGGCATCGGCCTTTTCGGCAATGTCCAGATGCTGAAAAGTAGAGGACTTTTTGCGCAATTTGGACGTTCCGATAAACAAATAATCACCGTGCTTGGCCATTCCACGAACAAAGCCTGGCACTTTAGCAACTACTTCGTGTTTGCCAGTATCGGGGTCAATGCAAATCAATTGCTCTTTGGCCGATAACAAAACGTAGAGTTTGCCGTCGTACATGCGCGGCGCGTGGGGCATGGCCAAGCCTTGCGCTATAATTTCGTTGCTTGGAATGTGCATGATAATACCGCCGCTGGTAATATTTTCTCGCCAACTCTGGTGCGAATCGCCTGTTCCTAGGGCAGAGACGTACAACGGCTCTCCTTCGTGCATGGCCAAGCCATTGAGGTGGCAGCGATCTTCAGAAGCTAATTTGCTAATAAAGTGCGGTTTCCAAACAGGTTTAAAACTGTACTCGGTATCCAATTGGCACAAACAAGAAAAAGAGGTATTGACTCCCCAAAGGGCAGTGTTGCCGTAGTGCAAATCGTGCATGTCCAAGTGCCCCGTGTAGTAGGTCGCACGCGGTACATACAGCGCGTCGTAGGTATTGGGTTTGCTCGGATAAGTAGCGGCCAGTTGTGGCGAGTTGGCAAAAGTAATGATTTCATTGGCCGTAGCAACTGCCATCCGATTGCCTTTTATGGCTACGCCCATCGCCCGTTTGAAGGTTCGGGGCAATTGAATCAATTGCTGTCGATTGGTGGCGCTGACAAAAATTAATTTACCTGCTTGGTAGGTACTCACCATTAAGGTGCAGCCCAATTGTGCCAACAATTCAGGGAGATTGGCGGTATGGCTACAGCTAAACGGCGGTATGGTATCTTGATTTTTCTTTTTCATAATCATTTCTGTTCTTTTCCAAATTCATTGGTACGCGCTTCGTAAAATCTTTAATTTTCAGGAGCAGTAGGTACTTTCTTTCCAAATAACATGACCACTCCAAATAAAACAGCCAACCCAGCACCCATACTTATTATAAACGGAATGTTGAATGCGGTAGACGCATAAGCTAAAAACAAACTCACACTTCCCACCGTCAAAGCATAAGGCAATTGTGTTTTGACGTGGTCGATGTGGTTGCAACTCGAGAGGGAACTCAAAATAGTAGTATCTGATATAGGCGAACAGTGGTCGCCCAACACAGAAGCTGCCAACACAACCGCGATGACATTGTACAACAATTCCATCGCCGCCTCCAGGGGCAGCCCCGCATTTTGGCTAATGCTCCAACACAAGGGAATAGCAATAGGATACAAAATAGCCATCGTACTCCAACTAGATCCCGTAGAGAAAGCAATCAGCGCAGCCAAAATAAAAACCACCACGGGCACCATGTATGGGCTGAGAGCATCTCCCAAAGCAGCAGTTAAGAATTCAGCCGTAGAGAGTTCCTCTGTGGTAGTGGCCAATGCCCAAGCCAAGATTAAAATCAGCAAGGCGGGCATCATTGTTTTAAAACCAGCCACAACCGTTTCTACTGCCTCCGACAATTTCATAATGCGCTGGCCAACTGTCAAAATCAACGCTAAAACAATAGCCGACATAGATGCCCACAACAGCGCCGCATAAGAATCGGAATTTCCTATCAAAATCCCCATTTTGCGCACAGCGCCCACCGTATCAGAGCCGTCTAAGGCCGCCATGTTGTTCCATACCGTTCCCCAGTTGCTGTTTGGCAATTCTACACCAAGTGCTATCAATTCCTCGTAACAAACTTGCATCCCCGTATCTATTAAGCCCAATAAGGTGCCCAATACAACCATCAAGATAGGTAAAAATCCATTGATCCAGCGGTGCGGGGCGCCCTCTACGGGTTCCAATTCTTCCATATCGTCGTCGCTTAAGGCTTCTCCTTCGGTATCAAATACGCGGCCTGTCGTCCGCGCTCGATGCTCGGCCTTAAACATCGCTCCAAAATCTTTACCCGTGTAGATGATGATTAAGATAAACAACAGCGTAAAAAACGAATAAAAGGAATAAGGCAGCGAACTCAAAAACATGGAGTAGGCCGACGGTGGATTTTCTAACCCAGTCAACAACGGCAGTGCATCGCTGATGTAGTTGAGCTCCGCACCAATCCAAGTGGTAATAAATGCAACTGCAGAAATAGGCGCAGCAGTACTGTCTACAATATAGGCCAGTTTTTCTCTAGAAATTTTGTATTTGTCTGTCAACGGGCGAATGGTATTGCCTACAATCAAACTGTTGGCATAATCGTCAAAAAAGATCGCTACGCCCAGCAACCAAGCTACCAACTGCGTACTTTTGGGGCCTTTGGCCAAGGGGGCTAATTTCTCGACAACACCTGCCATGCCCCCGTTCCTAGATATTATAGCAACAACACCTCCAATCATGACCGAAAAGACCAAAACGGAAAGGTGGCTGCTGCTGTTGAGGGCATCCAGAATATAGTGATCAATCACGCTAAAAAAGCTTTTCATAATGCCATAAGGCGTAAAGGGCATGCCTGCTACGACCCAAGCACCCGCCAAAATTCCCATAAACAAGGCCAACAATACTTGGCGGAACAACAAGGCTAGAAAAATAGCGACTAAAGGGGGAATGATCGACCACCACAGGGCGATG
>CAYUZF010000010.1:41761-43082 GCA_964449615.1 uncultured Aureispira sp. | reverse complement strand
ACTTCCATTTTGGCGCTTTTGTACATGTACCAATTCGCTGTGCTGTTCTTGTAAACAGATAATTTCGTCCTTGTTGGGGTGGGTCTCGGGGTCACATGTTGCGCAGGCTTTTACTTTGCAATTTTGATATTGAGAGCGTACGGATAGCAATTCCCCTGTATAACTCGGGCTGTAAGGCACGCTTGTCGCTCCTTGCTCAAAGGTCAACTCTCGGGCCTCCCCTCCTATTTCAAACGTGCTTCTAAATACAGGAGGCATTTCTGCACCGCGAACAGCGCGCGTCGCTTTTATAAGGAGTTGTTCTTGGTCGAACGCCACTTCAAAAGCGGTGACTCCTAGACTGTAAACGAACAGTTCTGCGGGTTCAGGGAGAGCAAGAGTTAAGACGTTGCTGTCAACACTGGCCGTATCAATAGCCGAGTTGGAAAGGCTGTCGGGCTGTGCCCAACTTATTGAGCTGGTGATCAATAAGGCTAAACAGACGAGGGCGGTTGTAATTCCTGCGCTTCTTTGAACGTTCATTATGGTTGCATATTAATTGGTGTAACTTTGAGCGATACGTTGGACAACACTGCTCAAAGAAAAACGAAACTCCTACTAAATATTTTCAACATCGCTAAGCAGCAATATCTTTCTATAAGTTATGTATAAAGCTTATAATGGCGCAAAGTAAGGACTTTTATAGGTTTGTTAAAGGCTTTTGTACGCTTTTATTTTAAGAGTAGTTGGCATAAGCCAACAACAAGATACTATTTTGTAGAAGAATAAAAAGCCTCTATTCAGAAAGGCTACGTCCCTTATACCAACTAGCAATGTTGGAAATAGGCTTATTTTTTGAAGTACTTATACCATAGAGGCTAGGAGCAGATAGATATTATTGGTTCAAAATTTTGTTGTTTGAGCAATTCGCTCTATTTTTCTACTTAGTAATGGTTATCACATCCAATTCTTTTATTCTTGCTAGAATCTCTTCAACATGATGCGTTTCACCTTTCTTATATTGATAGTGTTATCTTTAGCGAGTTGCTACGGCTCTTCAGAAACAGAGTCGCAGGCTGCTGCCAATGATTCTACCGCTACAGAAATAGATACGTTGGTTTCCGATGTCAATTGGGACGATGAATTTGGAGACGAGGAGTACACTTACGATTATGAAGAGGAATCTTCTAGCAGCAGTCGTTCTTCTTCTAGTGGCTATAGTAGTCATTCAGGAGGGGCAGCAGGCGGTACCGCAGATGACGATGCCGATGTAATTAAGTATCAAAATTACGAGCGTTCTGGAGACAGTCCTAAAGATTTTGCAACGGCTTTGATTTACCCT
>CAYUZF010000010.1:37890-41751 GCA_964449615.1 uncultured Aureispira sp. | reverse complement strand
ACCCTGCTATTAGAATGGTATACAGCGATAATTTTGCAAACCCTAGAGTAACGGTAAACAACGCCACCCAAGACGGCGATCGACACAACATTGATTTGACCATTACGTGGAAAGACCACTGGGTTCCCAAATACCGTATTGATGGTACCCTTATGGTGAACAGCGATGGCAGTGATGCTAATTTTGTAATTACGGATAAAAACGTAGATGCAGAAGTATTAGAGCTAACCGAAGATAATTTCGAGACAGAGATTACGCTACCTGCATTATAAGGCGTATATTCGTGGCTCTATTTTTAAGTAGATTTTAGCAAGCCACACATCCCTTTAATTATTCCCAATACCACTAGCAAGAACGGATCAACAGCTCCCTTGTGCCTCTTTATAGTGTATCATTTTATTTGTAGAATAATTAAATCAATCATGAATCAAGTACTACTTGTCGTAATCGCTTGTCTCCTATGGAGCCTTCCAAATTGCTCTGCACAGGAGCGACGTATCCTCAAAAAGAAACAGTATTCTGGTACGGTTCTAAATACCGAACAGGAAGAGTTTTTAAACACGCAGCAAGAAGCCCTAGCCACCTTCGAATCATCGCCCTCCAATGGCATGACAGAAATTCCTGTAAAAGTTCACTTGGTTCGAGGTAGCGACAAAACCATGAGCATTGACGAAGTACAACAAGCTTTTGATCAACTCAATGAGTATTTTGTTTCTATTTATGTGCGTTTTGTGTTGTTGGGAGATTTTAATTACATCAACGAACCTCAATACTTTGAGTTTGATAAAGCACAAGAAGCCGATTTGTGTGACAACAACGATGTGAGCAATGTTATCAATGTCTATCTGGTTGGGAGTATTTCCGACGGTCCACTCAAATTTTGTGGCTATACTTATTACCCTGGTGATTTGGAACGCAACATTGATCGCATTATTATGAACCAGTCTTGCTTAGACGATGGTGTTTCTCTAGCGCGTCAAATGGGGCATTACTTTACGCTTTTTCCCACAGCTGGCACAAAGGCTTCCGAAACGCGAGAGTTTGTAGATGGCAGCAACTGTACTACCGAAGGGGATTTGATCTGCGATACACCTGCCGACCCTGTTTTGACCTACGAAACCGTAGACGAGCGCTGTGGGTACATTGGTCGCAAGCAAGACCTGTCGGGCAGAAAGCGTTTTTACAAGCCCGATACCCGCAATATCATGTCCGATAATCCGCGTACCTATTGCATCAACCACTTCACCCCTGAACAATACCGCCGCATGCGCTACGCGGTGGTTAACTTACGCAATTACCTCGCTTTCCCTAGACGCCGCTATACCAAACGCCAAATGCGTACTTTGATAGAGGAAAAGGGCTTGCAAGGCGAGGTAGCCGTTTATATGAAGGGGCAAACGATGAATACCACCCTTCATAAAAATGTTTTTGTTGATCAAGGTGGCCCCTATGCACAGGGCAGCCCTTATAATATTGCCCTTGTGAATGACAAAAAAGGTTACGTTTATGTATTGGAGGGGGATGCCGAGCGCGGAATTTATCTGCAATATCCGCTCAACGGGGAACGCAATTTTTTCAAAGGCGAAGAACAGGCTGCGTTTACGGTTCCCAAAGGCCAAGAACGCCTTAAGGTGGATGAGCTAAAAGGCGAAGAAGGAATCAACCACATTGTGGTGCTGTTTTCCAGAAAACAACTCCGTATGGAGCAACTTGTTGATGAAATGAACAGCTTAGAAGGGCCGTTGGATGTCTTGCAACGCTTGTACACAGTTTTGGGAAGCGAGCTGATCCCTAGCACTTATTTAGAATTTGATAAAGTAGGCAATCGAGCCAAAGGTGTAGCCACCGACCAACAGGTAATGCCTGTTATCATCGAATACAAACAACAGTAGGATTCTTTTTACTCGTGTGAAAGTCGTTTTTTTTACAAAATTGTGAGTCAAAAGCAATTTATTACAAACACCTTATTTTCAGGGTTTTACCAAATACAAACTTATTCAACAAGGCACTTTGTAACCCAATTGAACCCTATAGAGGGCTGCACTTTTTCGGTATCTCTTAGAATAAGTATAACTTTTGTAATCCTAGACCACTATAAAGGGCAAGCTGTCTATTCCTTGCTTTTATAGAAAAATTATCTTATTCAATACCATAGAGTAGCTTTTACAACGAACTATGCCTGCTCTGTGTACAACCATTTTAAACCATGCGTTCTATTTTATTACTATGGGGGTGCTGTAGCAGTCTCTTTCTATTTGCTCAAAAAGAAATCAATTACATTGCCCCTCCTGATATTGAGACGAACGATTGCGTCTTATCGTTGCAAGACATTGTCTCAAAGAAAGATTATTGCAAATTCCGTTTGACGATCAGAAATAACAGCAACCAGTTTTATGCTTACCAGAACAGAGAGGTAGGTTTTGACTACGGCGATGCAGGAACTTACAAACCCAAGAAGGAAAAACTAAGAATTATCGAACCACTAGGCAAAATCGCTTTTGTCCCTCGTGTGGAAGGCAATTTGGATTACCGCCACGATTACTTCAACCTAAATCTAGATGGACTGCGCCAAGTAGCGACCATCCAAGCGGTTGAAATGCCTCGCTTAGGGCTTTGGGAAGGTACGAGCGGTGGCAATGCTGGAGTGACCGCTACGGTTAAGAAAGCGACCAGCAAGAATGGAAAGCTTAGTTTTTCAGTAGTATTGGCCTACAAGGGCGATGCAGAATCGTTTGTTCGAATCAAAACGTCGGATTTACAAGTTAAAGACGACAACAACATGGGGGGCATTCCCAGTATTCAGGGCAAAGAATACCGCATTTTGAAAAACGGGGAAGATGTCACCATCAATGGTGAGTTAAACATCGGCCTTGCCAACTTGGGACTTTTGTTCAACAACAGTGTTAAATTGTACAGCCTTCGTGCGGTCAACATCTCTCCCATAGACATCAGTAGAGAAGGCAGCGTTGCAAGAAAAAAGAATGTGGTAGTGCAGGAAGACAACTCTGCGCCTGTTGTGACCAACAATAATTACCAAGCACCTCCAGCTACCACCAATACCTACGCTGCACAGAGCTGTAGCCCTGTAAATGTAGGCGGGGAAGGCCCCACAAAAATCAACTTCTACAACGCCGAGCGCACGTGCTTCATCGTTTATATGAACGGCGCTTTGATCAGCCAGCAGTATACCTCTAACTTGACCTTTAGAACAGGTCCTGGTAAAAAGATGCTAGAATTGCATTTCCAAGATGGCCGCGTAGTTTCCGATAAGATTGTAGTCTATCCTCAATACTTAGAAGCAGGTTTCCGCGTTAAGCCCAAAAAACAAAGCTTTGTGGTAAATCTAGTATTGGGTACTGTCGTAGAAGATCCCAACTATGTTAGTCCATTAGACAAAAACGAAACCTACAGCAATAGCAACAACAATACAAACAACAACAGCAATTTCCAGTCTAGCAACAGCTACACCGAAACGCGCTCCTCTACCATTAACGGCAGAACCACCACCACGACCACTACTACGCGTTCCAATACTTCTGGTGATAATCTGAACATCTCTGTAGGTACCGACACCGACAATTTAAACATGAGCATTGGTGAAACAGGTATTGGAGTAACTACTCTTGATGGGGAGACTTTCGGGATCAACATCAATACTGGCGGCGGCGCTACTGATACGCGCACCACAACCACCACGACGACCAATATCAACAGCAATCAAACGTACGACGATGGCTACCGCGGTCGCAAAAACTGTATGGAGCCCAACGCGGGCAGTGGTTATTTCAACGACCTAAAGAACCAAATTAGCGATGAAATTACAGATTTCAGCAAAATTGATGTTGCCAAGCAGGGCGTTCG
>CAYUZF010000010.1:36544-37880 GCA_964449615.1 uncultured Aureispira sp. | reverse complement strand
CGTTGCTTTAGCGCGGATCAAATTGTACAGCTTACGGAGTTGTTCTCTTCGGATAGCTCTAAACTAGAATTTGCCAAAGCTGCTTATGGCTCTACTTACGACGCCGACAATTATTATAAAGTGGTCAACTTGCTCACTTTTTCTAGCAACAAAGACGAATTGAGACAATATATTAGATAATCGTCCTTCGTCCTACAGATAAGCGGGCATTCCACTAGTTGGAATGCCCTTTTTTTTTACCTTTGGGACGGCCTTCTACCCTCGTAGTTATGGGGGGAAGTAAAGAAAGAACTTGACAAACCAGAAAAAAAGTTGTATCTTAGTTGGCTATTGGAACGGAATGGATGACTGAGACAAAGAATAAAAAGCTATGAATTTCTTAGAAGAATTAAAGTGGCGCGGACTGCTTAAAAATGTATCGGATGGATTGGAAGAAGCCCTAGAACAAGGGTCTATTACCGCTTACATCGGCTACGACCCTACGGCGCCCTCTATGACTATTGGTAACTTGGTAACCATCATGCTGTTGAAACATCTGCAACTGCATGGCCACCGTCCTATTGTACTAATGGGAGGTGCGACAGGCAAAATCGGTGACCCATCGGGCAAAGATGCAGAACGCCAATTGTTGAGCTACGACGTGATTGATCAGAACATTGCTATTTTTAGAACACAGTTTAAGCGCTTTTTAGATTTTGAAGGGGAAAATGCCGCTATTTTTGAGAACAACGAAGACTTCTACCAAGGCATGGATGTCTTTACCTTCTTGCGCGATATTGGCAAAAACATTACCGTCAACTACATGATGGCCAAAGATTCTGTTAAGAATCGTATAGAAAAAGAACAAGGACTTTCCTTTACTGAATTTTCTTACCAATTAATTCAGGGCTACGACTTTCAACACCTGTACGAAAAATACGGCTGTGTGTTGCAAATGGGCGGCTCTGATCAATGGGGCAACATCACAACAGGCACCCATTTTGTAGGCAAAGCAGGAGGCAAGGCCTATGGTTTGACCTGCCCGCTTTTGACCAAAGCAGATGGTGCTAAGATTGGAAAATCTGAAGGGGGTAATATTTGGCTAGCCGCCGAAAAAACAAGTCCGTACCAGTTTTACCAATACTGGATTCACAAAATCAGTGATGCAGATATTGAGAAAATGCTGAAAATCTTTTCGCTGAAAACACCCGAAGAGATTCAAGCCCTGTTGGACGAGCATTTGGAAAGCGACCCTAGACAGCTCAAACACCTATTGGCCGAAGAGCTGACCACACGTGTGCATTCTAAAGAAGCCTGTGAAGGTGCTATAAAAGCCTCGCAAATTGCCTTTAATAAA
>CAYUZF010000010.1:36279-36514 GCA_964449615.1 uncultured Aureispira sp. | reverse complement strand
CACAAAGGAGATGCCGACCTTCTACATAGATATGGGCTTGTTTGAAAACGGCATGCAGGCCGATGATTTATTGATGAGCAGCCACGACAGCTTGAAATCTAAAAGCGATATTCGACGCGCCATTAAATCGAAGGCGTTGTCTGTGAATGCCGAAAAATTGGATGCGCACACCCAAGAATTGAAACCAGAACAGTTGTTGCAAGATAAACTGCTCTTTGTTCAACATGGTAAAAAG
>CAYUZF010000010.1:34424-36269 GCA_964449615.1 uncultured Aureispira sp. | reverse complement strand
CCCTACCGTTTGACAGAAATCGAAGAATTCTTTTTGCAAGAGCGCTACGAAGCCTTAAAGATGGCCAATACCGCTGCGGAGGAGGTACCACAGTACCATACCGCAAGCAACGAAGAGGCCGAAACACCGCCACACGTACAAAACCTTATTGATAAAGGGTATTTGAGCGACCCTCGTTCATTGACAAACAAAGGGTTGCTAGCGGGTGAGTTTTTAACCGATGGTTATTGATCGTTGGTGAGTAGTTGCTCTCAAACAGTAAAAGCGCCCTGTGAACAATGTTGTCACAGGGCGCTTATGTAGTAATATAGACACATTTAGTTGTTCACCTGCTTGGCGTACAGTTTGGCGTATTTGGCGATGTATTTCCCTAGTATATCAAATTCTAAATTTACAGGGTCCCCCACTTTCAAATGCTTAAAAACCGTATGTTCATACGTATAAGGAATAATGGCTACAGAAAAACTTCTGTCACTGGGATTTACGACCGTCAAACTGGTTCCATTAACACAAATAGACCCTTTATCTACCAATAAGTGGTTCTCGTTGGGTTCGTATTCAAAAGAAAAATACCAACTGCCCTCTACGGCTCTAATTTCAGTGCAAGTTCCTGTGGTATCCACGTGTCCTTGAACAATGTGTCCATCCAAACGCGCATTGTAGACCATCGCACGCTCCAAATTCACAGGCGTTCCCACTCTCCATTCGCTCAAATTGGTTTTAATCAATGTTTCTTCCACCGCTGTTACGGTATACATTTCATCTTCAATAGCCACAACGGTTAGACAAACACCATTGTGCGCGACACTTTCGTCAATATTCAACTCTTTGGCCATATTGGCCCATATTTTTATGTGCACGTTGCTGCCTTCCTTTTCTATGGCTTTTACGATGCCCAACTCTTTGATAATTCCTGTAAACATATTTTGTGTTGTTCGTTTATTGTTCTAATACATGCGCTTGTAAAAAATCGGCGATTGTTCGATCGTTAGACAGTCTTGGCACTTTGTTTTGGCCGCCTAATTTACCAATAGACTTCATATACGCTTGAAAAGCCGAAGGTTTTAAAGGGCGTATTTTTAAATTTTGCAAAACATTGCCCTGTCTCAAATCTTTGTAATAACTGTTTTGCTGTTGCAACTGTTCATCAACACGACTTGCAAATTGTTCTAAATTAGCAGGCAACTGCTCAAAAGCTACCCACCACTCATGGTAAGGGGTTTCACCTGTAGGCGGGTTCACTTGTGGTGCTACTGTAAACTCCAAAAAGGAAAGCTGCGCTTTTTCAGCGGCATTTAACAAAGCAGTTTCTACTTCTTTGCCAATCACGTGCTCGCCAAAAGCAGAGATAAAATGCTTCACCCGCCCTGTTACCAAGATGCGATAAGGACGTGTAGAAACAAAGCGCACCGTATCGCCAATTTCATAGCCCCAAAGGCCCGCATTGGTTGTTAAAATTACCGCATATTCGACGCCTGTTTCTACTTGATGCAGCGCCAAACGCACAGGCCGTTCTTCGTGTATAGTTGCCAGCGGAACAAATTCAAAGAAGATTCCTGCATTGGTATTCAACAACAATGCCTTGTCCTCTTGGCGATCTTGAAAAGCCAGAAAGCCTTCCGAAGCGGGGTAGGTTTCTACACTGGGCAAACACTTGCCTACCAAAGTTTCTAAACTGCTTCGGTATGGTTCAAAATTAACACCGCCATAGACAAACATGGATAAATTAGGAAAAACGTCTAACACTGTTTTTTTGCCCGTGTAGTCCAACAACCGTTCGTAATACATGTGTACCCAAGGGGGAATACCGCTGATGAGTCGCAAGTCCGCCGTCGCCGTCTCTTC
>CAYUZF010000010.1:33909-34389 GCA_964449615.1 uncultured Aureispira sp. | reverse complement strand
AATTTGGCTTCCCAATCTTCTATACAATTCGTTGAATAACTGGGAAGTTGGCTGCGTTTCAACCAACTTGGAATTAAATGATTGGATATGCCTGACAACCGCCCCGTTGGGATGCCGTGGTAATCCGATAACGTGGGACTCCCCGACAGAAACATCAATTTTCCATCCATGAAATCGTAGTTTCCCGTACTGGCCATGTAGTGAAACAAAGCGTTGCGCGCCGTGCCAAAGTGGTTGGGCAAGCTGGCCTTAGTTAGAGGAATGTACTTTGCGCCCGAAGTCGTGCCTGAAGTTTTGGCGTAATAACGCGGTCGACCAGGCCACAATACATGGCGCTCGCCTTTGTTTATTCGATCAATATAAGGGTGTAAAGCTTCGTAACCTACTAAAGGGATTTGCTGCTGAAAACCTAAGTAATCTTGTACTTTAGATAGGTCGTGTGCGGTGCCATAAGCCGTTCGGCGCCCTTGCCTAATCAGG
>CAYUZF010000010.1:9763-33847 GCA_964449615.1 uncultured Aureispira sp. | reverse complement strand
CGTCCTCTGCTTGGAGCGCGTCTCGTTGCACTCGTCTGGAAAGCATTCGAGCAATGGGTGCGATCACGGTTGTTTTGATAGACATGATTTCAAGAGTTGATTAAAAGATAAGCCAAGATACAACATTTGGAAGGAGTAGCATTCCCATTGTATAAAAAAAATCCCCCTCTCTGCGAGCACAGAGTAGGGGGATCACCCAAACAATTAAAACACCACTTGCAATTCACAACTCCAGAGAGGAGATAAACCAATACTAAACTACAAAGTGTTTCAAACTACACCTCTTCTTACCTCTAAGTGTCTAAATCATTATTTCATCCCTCATTTAGAACACTGTTTTCAAACAACAGTACTAAAATAAGTTATTTGCTTCACTTTTGCAAGCCATTCATTCTTTTTTCTTTATCAAACTTAAAAAAAGTCTCTATACAGACAAATTTCATACAGTTTCGCTAAAATATTTGCTTTAGAACGTACAAAATAGCATCTTGTGGGCATATTTTGCTAGTACTTGACTTTTGTATTTTTTTTGGTGTCAAAACCTTATTTTTTAATTCATTTGCAAACATTCCCAATAAATATTCGTACAAAAGGGCATTGTTTGCACCAACTTCATCACACTCTTATTTATGCTAGAAAATATTGATCTAACCAATGTCTTGGTTCTAGATATAGAAACGGTTTCAGGGGCTGCTACTTACGCCGACCTCTCGCCTGTTATGCAGAAACTTTGGGATATTAAATCCAAGCAAATTCAAGCACGTACACCAGAAGAAGAGCGTTTATCGTCAGAGGAATTTTACCCAGAACGTGCGGGGGTATATGCCGAGTTCGGGAAAATTGTCTGTATTTCAGTGGGCATTTTTACCAGAGACGAGCAAGGCGAGTACCAGTTTCGCTTAAAATCGTACTACGACCACGACGAGAAAAAACTCTTGGAGGATTTTAGCAAATTACTCAATACGCACTACAGCGACACGCGCAAAAAATATCTTTGTGGGCATAACATTAAAGAATTTGACGCCCCCTTTACCTGTCGGCGTTTGGTAGTCAACCGATTGCCGTTGCCTGTACCCCTAGACATTCCTGGCAAAAAACCCTGGGAGTTGGCACACTTGTTAGATACGATGACGCTGTGGAAATTCGGCGACTACAAAAGTTACACTTCTTTAAAGTTGCTTTGCGGGGTGTTTGACATTCCCACTCCTAAGGACGATATTGACGGCAGTGAAGTCGGCAAAACCTATTGGGAAGGCGACGATTTGGAGCGTATTGAGGTGTATTGTAAGAAAGATGTATTGGCTACGGCGCGGTTATTGATGGCTTATAAAGCCCTGCCAAGCATACCTGATGAGCAGGTTATTATTACCTAACGCTGTTTTTTAAACAACTTATCGACGATGGAGCAATTTTGGAATTGGTTGTTGCCGCTCTGGCAGGCGCTATCCGATGCTCTCTATGCTTTTCTAAATCCTAAAAGTCGTGTTTTTCTGCCCTACTTGCTGTCGGCATTGGTATTGGCTGGGCTTTTTTATGCAGTTGCTACTAGGAATTCCGAGCGGAGTTGGAAGTTTTTTTTTCAGAAACTGCTCCGCAAGGATCTGTGGTGGCATCCTTCTGCGCGTGTTGATTATGGGTTGCTTTTGGTTAATAATTTGGTGCGGGTGGTTTTAATTGCGCCCTACCTAATGGCACATTTGGCTTTTGCTTATACCGTAGTGCGCGCTTGGGAAGGCGCTATTGGTTACCAAGAGGAATTGGCTTGGTCTCCCTTAGCCATCAACCTTACCTACACCATAGTCTTTTTGTTAGTAGCTGATTTTAGCCGTTTTTTTTGGCATTATTGCTTGCATCGCATTCCACTGCTGTGGGAGCTACACAAGGTACACCACGCTGCCGAAGTTATGACCCCACTGACCTTATACCGCGTGCATCCTATAGAATATTTTTTGTTTCGCCTGCGTAGTTTGTTGGTTTTTGGTTGGGTAAGCGGCAGCTTCTTTTTTTGGTTCAGAACCCAAATTGAGCCGTTTACAATCCTCAATATTCATGCGGGCTTGTTTTTGTTTAATCTGCTGGGGGCTAATTTACGGCATTCCCACATTCCGCTTTCTTACGGCAAGCATTTGGAACGGTGGTTTATTTCCCCTGCACAACACCAATTGCACCACAGCCAGGCCCCCGAACACCACAATAAAAATTTTGGAAGTCTATTCGCCTTTTGGGATCGCCTCTTGGGGTCGCTGCTGCTCAGTCGTCCCAAACAACGGTTGGCCTTCGGCATTGAGCCTGAAGACCAAAGCGCCTACAAAAGCTTGTGGCAAAACCTCTGGACGCCCATCAAACGCTTATTTTCTAAACGACCTACTTAGTCTACCCGCATTTGTTCTACCAAATACACAAACTCGCTCAACATCATTGCGGTAGCACCCCACACTTTCTTTTCTGCCACATCAAAATAAGGGATGTCCTTCATAACCAAACCACTGGAAGTTTTAATTTCTGTCAACTTGTGCAGAGCTGGGTTGAGCAAATCTTCCAACGGTACTTCTATAATTTCGTCCACTTCGTTGGGATCAGGCGTGTAACTTGGCGCAGCTTCCAAGTACCCCACAAACGGCTGCACCAAATAACGGCTCACAGGAATGTACAGCTCACTTAATGCCCCCAATAGTTGAATGTCCTCTCTCGGAATCCCAAATTCCTCTTCGGTTTCTCGCTTGGCGCAAGCCGCCAAATCAACGTCTTCGTCTTCCAAGCCGCCTCCAGGAAAGCTAATTTGACGGCTGTGGGCATAGGGCGAATCAGGGCGCTGCATCAAAGCCGTGTACCAGGTTTCTCCTTTCTGAAAAAGCAACAACATCACGCCTGCTTTGCGTCCTCCTTCGGAGGGTTTGACATAAGCATTGCTGTCTTTTTGTCTAAAGCGATCCGCCATCATAAGAGTTTGAGCGTCTAATCCTGGCAAGGGTTGTTGTAAGCGCTGCTTAATTTGCTGGATAAAGGTAGGTTGCATGGTTACTAAGCTGGTTTGGTTGATAATTGACTGTTGCAATAGCAGTAAAGGTAAGTAGAAATAGGAAAAGTTAGGGCAAATAAGACCACCTCCTTAGAAGCCTACTTATTCTGACGCCAGTACTGTTCATACAATTTCACCACCCAATCTGCGTCCAGCCCCTTTTCATCGTAAGCCTTTAGCTGTCGGTTAGCGCAAATACAGCGTTTTGGAGCGGTTAGTTGCTGAATAGCCAGCTTATTGAACAACAAAATGCTTTGTGTAGTATCCTTTGGATTGATTATACGCTCCACAACAGGCCCAAACACTTTTATAACCCGAAAACGGCAATTGCCAACCTCAAATTCACTGCCTGTTCCTACTTCTAAGTGTTTGACTAAAGAATAATTTTTATTGTCGTGATAATAAATATCAGCCGTATAACCATAGCCTGTTGAATCATTTGGCAGTTCGTAAGGGCGCTTTTCTTCTCTAAAACCAACCAATACTTCTGCATCTTTATCGTCACAAAGATGGATGTGGTAATTTTGTCCTTGTACATCCAGAGGCATATAATTAGTATATTCCATAGCAGCATGTCGAGAGCAATTGCAGCTATACGATAGAACGACACTTATTAAAACTAGTATTTTCATAGTGTAAAATAGTATAAGAAGTACATCTAGTTAATATAAATAAGACCACCTCCTTAGAAGCCTACTTATTCTGACGCCAATATTGTTCATACAATTTCACCACCCAATCTGCGTCCAGCCCCTTTTCATCGTAAGCCTTTAGCTGTCGGTTAGCGCAAATACAGCGTTTTGGAGCGGTTAGTTGCTGAATAGCCAGCTTATTGAACAACAAAATGCTTTGTGTAGTATCCTTTGGATTGATTATACGCTCCACAACAGGCCCAAACACTTTTATAACCCGAAAACGGCAATTGCCAACCTCAAATTCACTGCCTGTTCCTACTTCTAGGTGTTCATAATGCTTTTTTCTTTTACCACTAGTAAAAGTAATACTAGCCGTATAACCATAGTCTATTGAATCGTTTGGTAGTTTATAAGGACGCTTTTGTTCTCTAAAAATAAGCATAACCTCTGCATCTTTGTCATCACAGAGGTGAATGTCATACTTCTGTCCTTGTACATCCAGAGGCATGTAATTGGTATATTCCATAGCAGCATGTCGAGAGCAATTGCAGCTATACAATAGAACGACACTTATTAAAACTAGTATTTTCATAACGTAAAATAGCTTAAGAAGTAATCAAATAATATTTTCCAACATATCTTTAAGTGGTCTTTTCCTTGTGGATTATTTAGACTGACTTCTTTTGAATTTGCTTTCCTCAAATAGTAAATATGATTGCTAAAAACTATTTGTCCATCTTCTAGTATTTCTTTACTATCTCTAAAAACTCTAGAACTTACAACCAAAGGTATCTTCTTCATCAAAGCCTCTTCAAAAGTCTTCAACAGTTCCTCTTTGGTTTGCGTTTTCAATGCGACCTGTGTTGCTTTTTTACCTGTAAATACTTCAAACGTCTCGCTTGCATCGCCACCTTCCGCCAGCGCATCAAAACTCCCTATAGCTTGGGCGTAAGCCTTTTCTAATACCTGTACCCAGAGTTCTTGATCGCCTATTCCTGCATAAGCAGCTTTTCCCTCTTTGGTGTGAACAAATTCTTTTTTTACAACTACCTGTTGGGGGCTGCGTTCAAGGGAATTTGGATCTGCTCTCAAGTGGAGGGTAACTTCGTAAGAACCATCGGGTTGAATTTCAATGAGTTTTTGCAGGGCATTGGGATCGCTTTGGGCTATTGCTGCAAGAGGGCCCAATACAAAACAATCGTCTAAATCGCCTTGTTGCACATCGTTGGCAGCAATTTGATGTTGGTCGCCTCTACCCTTGTTGTACAGTTGCGCTTTTTTGGGAGGCGGTTGATACTTGTAGTTTTTTCTAATGGCACCAACTGGTAACTTTGGGTTGCCATCCTCCCCTAAAACGGCTGCTTGACGTTGTTGAGAACGCAGGTGGTAGCGCTGAATTTTTTTTAGCCGATCTGGCCATTTGCCAGAGGCAATTAATGTAGACCAAGCTTGTGCGGCTTGCTGAACGGAAGCAGGAGCTGTTTCTAAAAGCGTTTTTATCTTTTCCAACACTTCTACGATTTGCTGCACGGTGGCAACGTCTTGTGCATCGGTGAACAGCGCTTTTATATTGGGCTGTACGCGTTCATTCCACTGTTGGAGTAAATTGTTGTAAACCTTGATGTATGCCTTTAGTTCTTTTAGCTTTTTTTGTTCCAGTACAAACTGTTGGTGTTGTTGGTCGAGCAACTGCTGGATATAAAGCCATCCCTGTTTGGGAGCATTTAAATCGTTCTCCGCTTGTTCTTTGTAGGTTTTAAAATTCTTTTGCATCACCTCTCCTACTATGTTGTCTTTGTGCGCCGTGTAGTGCTGGTATACTGCTGTGCAGCAGCGATGACAACGGCTAAATGCTGGCGCGTCATGACCAAAATGGGAACAATAGTTTGGGAAGTAGCCGCTTTGTAGTTAGGGAAAGTAGTGGTGATCCAGTGTGTTTTTTCTTTCAAATAAGCTTTCCAGTAAGCGTATAATTCTTCGTCGTCGATGCTTCGGACATTGAGAAGCAGCGTCAAGCAATGCGCGGCTTTTTGCGCCCACGCTATCCTAGAGGAGTGAATTTTTTCTTGCTGCGCCAAAGCACAATAGTCGGTTAGTAGTTGTTGGAAATAGACCAGCGCTTCTTTTAAAGCATTGGATAGTTGTGGTGTATTCATAAGTAAAGTAATTCATCAAACTGCTCTAATATAACAAATAGCTTCTACAACTAGAAAAATTACTCTTGATTTTAACTTATGATCGGCTAATTATACAATACTTTTTCCAGCAAACTCCGCATTTTATTGCTACTAATATCCTCTAAGATATTACCGCGATGCGTGTACGTGATCCGTCCCGTCTCTTCTGAAATGACAAACACCGTTAGAGTGGTGTTTTCGCTGATGCCGATGGCGGCGCGGTGGCGCAAGCCTAAGCGTTGGGGAATACCTGGCCGCTCGGAAACAGGCAGTACACAGCTGGCAGCGATGACCGTATTGTCCTTAATAATAACGGCTCCGTCGTGTAAGGGACTTTCTTTATTAAAAATACTAAGCAATAATTGTGTGGAAACGAGGCCGTTGATGCGAATGCCCGAACTGTACAGCCCCTCCAAATTGGGGGCATTCGTAAAGACGATGAGCGCGCCTGTTTTGGTGTTGGCCATCTGCTCGGCAGCGCGTACAATGGCCTGAATGGCTTGCTCGCGCAGCAAGTTTTGATTTTCTGTAGGGTTTTGCTTTAAAAAGCGTTGCAAAAAGGTATAACGCGTTTGCAGCGAGCCTTGCCCGACCAGCAGCAAAAAACGCCGCACCTCAGGTTGGAACAAAATTAACAGTGCAATCACACCAATACTTACAAATTGTCCCAAAATAGAAGACAACAACGGCATTTCTAAAATAAAGACCAGCCGCCAGACAATATAAACCAGCACCAAACCCACTACAATATTAAACCCCAAACTCCCTTTGAGCAAATTGTAAATTTGATACAAAATAAAGCCTACAATTAGAATGTCCAACACATCCCAAATGGTAACGGTAAAAAAGCCGATCTGTATCAAATACAACATACGTTCCTTGCCCTGCTAACTGCATTTAAGCAGTCTATATTGAATTAATGCCCCATTGCCCCTTTGAAGAAACGGTTCCAACGGATGCCGTCTCTAAGCGTGGCGTTTTTGAGGGAAAGCCAAACAAACAAAGGTTTGCCTACGATGTGGTCTTCTGGCACAAAGCCCCACATTCTAGAATCCGCTGAACTGTCGCGGTTGTCCCCCATCATCCAATAATAGTCCAATTTGGGGGTATAGGAGGTTGCTTCTTGTCCATTGATGTAAATTTTACCATTCTTGATCGCAAAATCGTTGTCCTCATACACATCGATCAAACGAATGTACAAGTCGATGTTATCCATCGTCAATTCAATGGGTACGCCTGCTTTAGGAATCGTAATCGGCCCGTAATGATCCTTGTTCCACGGGAATTTTTTTCTATTGTAAGGGTACGTTCTAGGGACATAACCAGGGTCGTAAGTGGTGCGCCTTACGCTGGTAATACTAGGTTCATTTTGCACTACTTGTGCCGCTGTGGCAGGGCTCATATCCACCACGTAAAAATTGCCAGGTTGTTTGTAGGACAAAGCGTATTTATCTTCCAAGCTGGTTCCCAACATCTCTAAGCGACTTCCCTCTAAGGCATATTCGTATTGTACGCCTTCAATTTCTTTGGCTTGCTCACCATTGACAAACAAGGTTCCCCCCCGCACTTCAACAACGTCTCCAGGTAAACCAACGGCACGTTTGATGTAGTGCGAACGCTTGTCGACAGGACGAATAACCAAATCTTTGCTGCGCGTTCGGAGAATTTCTTGGCGTTTTGCTGCGCGTTCTTCTTTGCGTTTGTTGTTGATAACGTTGTGGTAATCGTTGGGGTAGGGTTCCAAGCCTCCAAAAGAAGTGTCATCTTCTGGATAATTAAATACTACGGGGTCGTAGCGCTGCACATCTTGTATTTTGGGTGCGCGGTGGTAGCCCCATTGCACCGCATCGCTGTACGATTTTCCTCCTACAAATGGCAGCACATTGTGTACCAACGGAAAGGCCAAAGGTGTCATCGGCATTCTAGACCCGTAATGCACTTTGCTCACAAACAAAAAATCACCCACCAATAGAGAGTTTTCCATAGAGGGCGTCGGAATGGTGTAGGCTTCGATTAGGAAAAGGCGAATAAAATGCGCGGCAAACACCGCAAACACAATAGATTCGACCCATTCGCGCGCTTTGGTTTTCTTTGGAAAAGGATTTTCTTTTTCCAAGCGGCGCAGTGCTGCCTTGTCTTTTTCTTTGGTCGCTTTCTTGTAGCGTTGGCGAATGTCGTGCTGTACTGCCCAAGCTTGGTGTACATAGACGGGGTCTTTGGTACTTAGGTAAGGGTAGTAAATGTAGGGAAAAATAATAGCCGCTGCATTGTCGCCAAAGCCGTACTGCCCAAACGATTTGTTCATTTCGATAAGAATACTCGCGATGATAAAGAAATTCAACACGGGAACCAACAAGAGCAACAGCCAATATTTAGGTGCTCCCGTAATTTCTAGAGCGGTGTAGGCATTATAAAAAGGAACCAAGGCTTTCCAACCAGGTTGCCCTGCTTTTTCAAACAATTTGTACATGCCCGCAAATGGCACAAAATACAACGACAGAACATACAATACTATTCCCATAATGACGGTGTGGATTCTTATCGAAGCCCTTTGTTTCTAATATACTATAGATAAGGCCTCTACTGGATTAATTTTTTTCGTAAGGATACTAATCGTAATTCAATTATTCATAACTGCTTGTCCAACCTTTCCAACGCATTTTTATTACTCCAAAAAAAGCTTCGTTAAAAATAGCAGTACTCATCTTAGAATTGCCCTCTACCCGATCTTTAAAAGTAATGGGTACTTCTGCAATATCATAACCCAATTGCCAAGCCGCAAACTTCATTTCTATTTGAAAGGCGTATCCTTTAAACTCAATTTTATCAAAATTCAAGGTCTCTAAAAAAGCGCGTTTGTAACACACAAACCCTGCGGTGGCATCCGAAACAGGCATCCACGTCACCAACCAAACATAAATAGAAGCCCCTCGCGACATCAACCGTCTGTTGAGCGGCCAGTTCTCTAATTTCCCACCTTTGACATAGCGCGAACCTACGCTTACGCCAACGTTGTTGGTTTGGCAAGCTTGGTAAAGACGCGGCAAATCTTTTGGATTGTGAGAAAAATCAGCATCCATTTCGAAAATATACTGATAGGTAGATTCCAATGCCCACTTAAACCCGTGGATGTAAGCCGTCCCCAAGCCCTGTTTGCTCTGCCGTTGCTCCAAAAATAAGCGTCCTGCAAATTCGTTTTGCAACTGCTGTACAATACTGGCAGTTCCATCAGGAGAACCATCGTCCACAATCAATACGTGAAACATGGGTTCTAGCTGCATCACAGCACGTATAATAGGCGCTATATTCTCTTTTTCGTTGTATGTAGGTATGATAACTAAACGTTCTGACACAACCCTATTGGCTTTTTAAAGTAGAGGAGATTTAAGGTTAATACTTGCTGCACATAGGCCTCCCATTGGCCTCCAAAAGCAGTAAAAGTCGTAAAAATTATAGACTTATTTGCTATTATGGCAAGGCGTTTTTTGTTTTTTGCTTGGCTGCAAGCAAGGTAGGGTTGGCAAGCGCTTGATAATAATAGTATCAATGCCGTTAATTACGTTCCTCCTTGTACCTTTCTTAGTAGCATTTTAACAGCTTCTAACTGTTTTTAACACTACTTGGAGACTTATCGCGACAATATGCCTGCGATAATTAAAATAATAATCGCACCAATCGTACTAGTCACCAAATCAAACGAAAGGGTATCGGGGCGCAGTCCCAGCACTTGGTTGTCCAAATTGCTAAAAATTAAATTGCTCACAAAGGCTCCTACAATACCTAGTATAATGTTGAGGATGATTCCAGAGCCGCGCCCTTTGATGATCAACCCAGCCAACCAGCCCGCAATACCGCCTACAATAATTGAATACAACATGTTTTTATGGTTCTTATCGTGTGTCTTTCAACACCGTTATTAAATAAATCGCTGCTACTAATTTTGTTTTCCAACAACAAAACTACGGGGGAATAGGTTGCTTAGTAAATCGTTTTTCTGTTCTGATTTTTTTTACCTAATTTCGCAGGCTTCTTCTCCCTATTTCTTGACGTTCCAATCGCTATTGTTCTATGCGCATCGATATTATTTCAGCTGTTCCTGCCCTTCTCGAAAGCCCTTTGGGGCATTCCATCATGCAGCGCGCCCAAGATAAAGGTTTGTTGGAAATTGTTCGGCATGATTTGCGGGAATATGGTTTTGGCAAGCACCAACAAATCGACGATTATCAATTTGGCGGCGGCGCAGGCATGGTCATGATGATTGAGCCGATTGCGACAATCATCGAAAAGCTGAAAGCAGAGCGCAACTACGACGAGGTCATTTATATGACACCCGATGGGGAACGCTTG
This sequence comes from uncultured Aureispira sp., assembly GCA_964449615.1. Classification (GTDB taxonomy): domain Bacteria; phylum Bacteroidota; class Bacteroidia; order Chitinophagales; family Saprospiraceae; genus Aureispira. The sequence goes on along the minus strand of CAYUZF010000010.1, from coordinate 23,669 downwards.
GTACAAAAACACTGCAATGCCTTGTCGCTCAAAGAAAACTTAATTATTCTCTGTGGCCATTACAAGGGCGTAGACCAGCGTGTGCGCGATTTGTACATTACTAGAGAAATTTCGATTGGAGATTTTGTATTGTCTGGTGGAGAACTGCCTGCTGCCCTACTCGTAGATGCCATTGGGCGCTTGCTCCCTGGGGTGTTGAACGATGAATCGTCGGCCTTATTCGATTCCTTCCAAGATGATTTATTGGCGCCGCCTGTCTACACCCGCCCTGCGGATTACAAAGGCCACAAAGTTCCTGAGATATTGCTATCGGGTCATAAAAAAAAGATTGACGACTGGCGCGACGAACAAGCCTACAAACGCACCCAACTCCTGCGTCCCGACTTGCTAGAGGACGAATCCACAGAATAGTTTAGGCGCTTTTTCCCATTGTCGAAAAAATCGCGTAGTTTGTTCCCTTCAACCTTACCCTAACTCCATACCTTCTAAACAAAAGAACACGAATGAATATTGTTACCCTCACTACTGATTTTGGTTGGCAGGACTACAGCGTCGGCATTATCAAGGGGTGTATTTTATCAACTGGCTTTCCTGTTGTTTTTGCGGATTTGACCCACGATATTGAGAATTACAACATCGTGCAAGCTTCCTACACCCTCAAAAATACCTATCCCAGTTTTCCCGAAGGCAGCATTCATTTAATCTCTGTTCATAATTTTTATAAAAAGCACCCGCGCTTTTTGGTCGTGTACCAAGATGGGCATTATTTCGTAGGGCCTGACAACGGTATTTTTTCACTGATGTTTGAACAGCCTTTAGAACAGGTTTACGAAATTAATTGTCCAGCAGCCAGCGAGGTTTTGGGGGTTAAACAAGTATTTGCGCAAGCTATCCAACACTTACTGGAAGGCCGTCCATTGTCTGAAATTGGCCGTCCTATTCCTCAAATTTTACAGCGACTTTCTCTGCAACCCATCACAGGCAAAGATCAAATTCGCGGCTCGGTGATCCACATCGACAATTACAAAAACGTTGTCCTCAACATCAACCGCGAGTTGTTTGAACGCATTCGTCAAAAACGCGCATTCGAACTGTATTTTAAACGCTACGATCCCATTACAACCATTAGTCAGAATTATGCCGATGTGCCTGTAGGCGAAGTGTTGTGTTTGTTCAACTCGGCGGGTTTGTTGGAAATAGCCGTACACATGGACAAAGCAGCGACACTTTTTGGTTTGGAGGTCGATGAGGCCATTCAAATTGACTTTATCATCCCTCCTATAGACTAAGCTCTTGATAGTCTGTTGCTTAAAGCCAGCTAAAAACAGTAGCAGTAACCTGCACTTGTTTATTTTTTTTGTGCGTTTCTATCAATAACCTTACCAACTCTACTAAAGAAGTCAAATTAAATTGTATTTTTAAGCGCGAGACGTAACCTTTGTTGCTTTTTTCGCGTTTAATAAATTAGATGCGCGCTGGATATGGCTTTAGTCCATTTTTTCTACAAAAGTGCGCTGTTTTCTTTTATTACTAGCCTAATAAAAGACTACCCAACAACCGTTCTTCCTTGCTCTAACAGGGGAAACACCTTGCAAATTACACACAGAGACAACTGCTGGGTTTGTACTCACAGTCTTATAAATACACCTATTAATATGCTAAAGCAGAACCTATCACAGAAGCAAACCCAGAAGCTCTCTCCGCAACAAATACAATTGATGAAATTGTTGCAAGTGCCTACGGTGATGCTAGAGCAGCGCATTCAGGAAGAGTTAGAGGCCAATCCTGCCTTGGAAGATTCTAAAGATGACCTCAATAAAGAGGAAGAAGAGCAGAGCAGTGAATTGATGGAGGAGGAAAACTTCAACAAGGAAAAAGAGGAAGCCAATGACGACATCAACGAAGAAGCAGAGCGACAAGAGGACAACAGTTTAGAGGAGTACTTGGAAGATTATATGAACGACGATGAGCCTTCGTACAAGTACGAAGTCAACAACCACTCTGCAGACGACGAAGAGAAGACCATCCCCATCGCCTTAGAAAGTTCCTTCCACGAACACATGGAAAAACAACTGGGCTTGCTGGATTTGGATGAGCGAGAAGAGAAAATCGCGGAGCAAATCATTGGCAGTATAGACGAAGACGGTTATTTGCGCCGCGAACCCCTTGCCATTACCGATGATTTGGCCTTCGCCCACAACATGGATGCTTCGGAACAAGAGGTTTTAGCAGTACTTAAAAAAGTACAAACCTTTGAACCCGCTGGCATAGGTGCGCAAGATTTACAGGAGTGTTTGCTGTTGCAACTCGACCGCAAAATCGGTTCTCGCGATGTAACTGAAAATTATTCGGAAGAGGATTTGCATTACCTCAACCTCGCTTACACGATAATAGATAAGTATTTTGAGGAATTTTCTAAGAAACATTACAATAAACTGCTGCGCCAGCTTTCGCTCTTCCGCGACGACTTGCGCTTGGCCACCGAAGAAATTTTAAAACTCAATCCCAAGCCTGGAGCTGTTTACGCGCCTTCTTCGGGCATGAAAAAACAATACATTGTTCCCGATTTTATTATTGAGACCAAAAGCGGCGAACTAGAGTTGACACTCAACACGCGCAATGCACCCGAATTGAGGGTGAACAACCAATACAAAGAAATGCTAAGCGCCTACAGTGTTAATAAAAAAAGCAAAAAAGAGCGAGAAGCAGCCATGTTTGTAAAACAAAAGATAGACGCCGCGCGTTGGTTTATTGACGCCATCAAGCAACGGCAGGAAACCATGATGAAAACCATGTATACCATCATGCAATACCAATATGATTTCTTCTTGACAGGGGACGAAAAACGGCTGCGCCCGATGATCCTAAAAGACATTGCAGAAATCACAGGCTTGGATATTTCTACCGTGTCTAGGGTGGCCAACAGCAAATACGTCCAAACCGAGTTTGGAACCAAACGCCTTAAAGATTTCTTTTCCGAGTCGTTGCAGACTACCAGCGGTGAGGAGGTTTCTACTAGAGAGGTGAAGAAAATTTTGACTGAAATTATTTCTACCGAAAACAAGCGCAAACCGCTTTCGGATGAAAAATTAAAAAATATGCTGCAAGCCAAAGGGTACAACATTGCCCGCCGTACGGTAGCCAAATACCGCGAACAATTGGACATTCCTGTTGCCCGCTTGCGCAAAGAAATTTAAGATTGAAAGAAGTCCAAGCCTTTTTTAGCGTTGGACGGCCCTGTTGGAGATTTCTTCAGCAGGGCCTTTTTTTGGCTTAAGTTGGCGAAGCAAACACCGTTTCCAATTCCTGCGATTCAAACATACGGGCAGGGCTGATGACCCACTGCTCTAAGGGTAAGGTTTTGCCGTAGCGCTCTTTTATCTGCTGCTGCACCACAGGATGCGAAAGGTCAAATTCTTGGAGTTGTTGCAGTTGCCCCAATTCTATGCCCAACGCACGATCGTAGATTTTCCAAACCAATTCGCTGCAATACAGTTTATCGTCCGACCATTCAAACTTATAATCGTAACGCTTGCCCTGGTACTCCGCTCCTATGGCCTCCATTTTTTTTAGAATGGCAGGTGTGAGCAATGCCTCATTTTTAAGGCGTTTGACGACGTAATGTTTATCCTTGCCGCGCTTGATCCAGCGTTCTAAGGGCGTGCGTTGTACCGTATTAATGGCTTCATAGACGTACCACGCGCCTTGCACTCGATAAAGGATGCCAACATGGCTGTAAGGCGACTGGGTGACCCACTGAATGGCGGCGCTTTGGTCAGATTGGGACGTACAGAAAATAACATCTCCATCTTGGTACAAATCTGCTGGTGCTTTGGGACTGGCCGTCCGTTGGGCAACAACCTGCTGGGAGGTGGGCACGCTGGGCGCTTGTTTGGTAGGGTCTTCGGGTTGACAAGCGATAGTGCATCCTATTACTAAAAAGCTGAGGTATAGGGCAGTTATTTTTCTCATGTTGTTTTGTAAATTAGTAAGTGCGGAACGGCGCTGAATGGAACAATATTTTTTTAGAACGCTTCAAGCTGCTACCTTGATATATACCAACAGGACATCTTTTTGCTTTTCCCTACTATTTTATTCTTCTAGAACCTGCAAAACCCCTACAATTTACTACTAATTAGCTCTTTTCGCAACAATGTTAAGTAATTGTCAATCCAATTAACACAATGAAAATACAGGATTCACATTGAGTTTAAAGCTAATTCCGTTCTTTGCACCATCACAAAATAGAGGTACATCATCTCATACGTGATAACACCAATCTATTATCTTCTATACCTTATTTAAAAGTTCGACTTATAATGAAAAATTTGAAAAACCTTCCTGCTTTTTTATTGCTAGCTGGTGCTTTGGCATTTAGCTCTTGCGATAACAACGAAGACCAATGTGCAGATGTTACTTGCTCTAACGGACAAGTTTGTGTGGACGGTACTTGTGTTGGTGCGACTACCAATAAAGTAGTGACCTCTAATATTACTTCCGATGTTACTTGGACAGCCGACGAAATTTATGAGTTGGGTGGCCGTATTACTGTAGAGTCTGGTGCTACCCTAACTATTGAGCCTGGTACAATTATCAAGGGTCAAGCTGGTACTGGTGCCAACGCGACTGCTTTGCTAGTTGCTAGAGGTGGCAAAATCATGGCAAACGGTACTGCTACTATGCCAATTATCTTTACGTCTGTAGCCGATGAAATTACAATGGACCAGGTAGAGTCTGGCAACTTTGCTAGCCCCAACTTGGATGCAACCACTAACGGTTTGTGGGGTGGTGTAATCATTTTGGGCAACGCTCCTATTTCTGCTTCTGCTTCTCCAATCCAAATCGAAGGTATTCCAACAACAGACCAAAATGGTTTGTACGGAGGTACTTCTGAAACAGATAACTCTGGAGAATTTACTTACGTTTCTATCCGCCACGGTGGTGCCAACATCGGTCAAGGAAATGAAATTAATGGTTTGACACTAGGTGGTGTAGGTTCTGGTACTAAAATCGAATACGTTGAAGTAATCGGTAACCAAGACGACGGTGTAGAGTTCTTCGGTGGAACTGTAAACGCTAAAAACATCTTGGTATTGAATGCTGGTGACGATGCAATCGACACGGATCAATCTTGGGCAGGTACTTTGGACAACTTCATCGTAATCAGTGGTGATGCGACTGACCACGCTTTGGAAATTGACGGTCCTGAAGGTGCTTTGTTGGCTGGACACACGGTAAAAAACGGTTCGATTAAAGGCGCAGAGAACACTGAATTGGCAGACTTTAGAAAATCTGCTAGAGGTTCTTTCATGAACTTGTACTTCTTCAACTTCCCTGATCCTGCTGACGATGGTAGAGGTGATTTTTCTTTATCTTCTGATTCTGACTTGACTTTCGCTAGTGGCGATTTGACTTTCTCTGATTTGCAAGCAAACGTTGGTAGCCTAAACGTAACATTGACTGATATTTTCAAAGATGGTACAGATGCACACGCTGCATTGGTAACTAGCAACACTGTAGGTGCTGACAAATCTGTTTTCACTGGTTGGACTTGGGCAGCCCAGGCTAACTTGTTGACTGATTTTTAATTAGTAATTCTATTAGAATTGACCATATAACTAAGAAGCAGATTCGACAACCGTTCGAATCTGCTTCCTTTTATTAAAAAAATAAGCTGACTTAGTAGTCAAAGATTAAAGTAACCGAGCATGAAAAATTTAAGTTTACTAGTTCTTTTATGGTTAACCGCCATAGCGGCCAACGCACAGACGGGAATCATTCGCGGCGTAGTGATGGACGGAGAACTGGGAGAGCCCCTATTCAGTGCTACCGTTGTTATAAAAGAAACAACCAACGGCGCTATTACGGATTTGGATGGTAATTTTGAGATTCGTGTAGAAACAGGAACTACGGCCTTAGAAATCTCTTACATTGGTTACAAGACGGTTGTAGTCGAGGGCATCGAAGTAAAACCCAATGAAGTTACAGTTGTTAATAATATTGTTTTAAAAGAAGATGCCGATTTAGGCGTAGAAATTGTTGTTTCTGCAGAGGCCATCGAATCCAGCGAAACCGCTATTATCAACATCAAGACGAAGTCGGCTAGTATGATCGACGGTATTTCTTCGGATAGAATTCGGGAAATAGGCGACGGCAACGTAGCCGAAGCAACCAAACGCATCACAGGGGTTTCTGTAGAAGGCGGCAAATACGTTTATGTACGGGGTTTGGGCGATCGCTATTCTAAAACAACGCTCAACGGCGTAGATGTTCCAGGATTGGACCCCGACCGCAACAGCCTACAGATGGATATTTTTCCAACCAATTTGATCAGCAACATCATCGTCAGCAAAACGTTTACCGCTGATTTGCCCGCCGATTTTACAGGGGGCTTGCTCAATATTGACACCAAAGAATTTCCCGAAGAAAAACAATTGAGCATTTCACTAAGTACTGCTTACAACCCGCAATACCACTTCAACAGCAATTTTTTAACCTACGATGGTGGAGCAACCGATTTTTTAGGTTTTGACGATGGAACCAGAGCTTTGCCCAGCGGAACAGGCGGTGCGGCAGTTCCCACGCCTTTTACGCCAGGTGTTACCGATGCTCAAGTAACGGATTTTATTCAAGGCTTTTCTCCTACGTTGGATGCTAGAGAACAATTGAGTTTCTTGGATTTGAGTGCAGGTATTTCTTACGGCAACCAAATTCGCCTCAAAAACAAAAACGAAGACGATCTTACCCCTAGAAAACTGGGCTATATTTTTTCGCTCTCTTACCAGTCGGACTACAAACACTACACCGATGTGACCTATGGAGAGTTTCAGCGCCCTACCGATCCGAGCAACTACGACATGGTAACTGCTGATTTGCGCCAGGGGGCTTTGAGCGAACGCAGCTTTTTGGTTGGCGGCTTGGCAGGTTTGGCGTACAAGACCAATATTTCTAAAGTAAAAATGACCGTCTTGCACCTACAAAATGGTATTTCCAGAGCGGGTGAGTTTGATGTAGAGAACTTTGCCGCAGCAGTAGGCCAATCGGGTTACGATGCAGTGAGCGATAATTTGGAATACAACCAACGTTCCTTGTCTAATTTATTATTGTCAGGATCGCATTTATTCACCGATTCCAAATGGGAATTGGATTGGAAACTCTCGCCTACTTATTCTACCTCTCTTGACCCAGATATCCGAAGAACGCCGTTTAGTTTTGATGGCAATTATAGTTTCTCTGCTGGAGAGGCGGGCAACCCTTCTAGAATTTGGCGCTCGCTCAACGAATTGAATACCACTGCTAGAATAGACGCCAGTAAGCGTTTTGACAATGCGGTAAATCTCGGTTTAAAATTTGGATTGTCCCACAATTTCAAGTTGAGAAATTACGAGATTCGCTTGTATGAAATTTTATTCAGAACGTCTCAAAATTGGCCAGGCGCAGACCCTTCTTTGGTTTTGTCTAACGACAATATTTATACAGGAGATGGCCGCGACAACGGTTCTTACATCCAGTCGGGCAATGCCGATCCCAACCCCAATGCCTACACTTCCAATGTCAACAACTTAGCGGCCTATGTGTCTACCGATTTTACAGTTCTAGAGAAGTTGAAAAGTACCGTAGGTTTGAGAACCGAGTACTATGTACAGCGCCATACGGGACGAGATATTGCTTATGCTGCGGGCGACTTGGTAAATGGCAACAACCTAGAAAACGAGGTAGTCCTTCAGTCCATCAACTTGTTCCCTACGGTCAACCTTACCTACAGCATTACCGAAAAAGTACAACTTAGAGCCGCTTACAACAGAACCATTGCACGTCCTTCTTTCAAGGAATTGTCGTACGCTCAAATCTTGGATCCCATCACCAACCGTATTTTCAACGGTAGTTTGTTCTCTTATTCGAGTACCATCGACGGGCAACAAGTGGTCACTTGGAACGGTAATTTAGTAGAAACCAACATCGACAACGTCGATTTGAGATGGGAGTGGTTTATGCCTAGAAATCAGTTTATTTCTGTCAGTGCTTTCTACAAAAACTTTATTAATCCGATAGAATTGGTGCGTATTCCAGAGCAGCAAACCAGTGCAGAGTACCAGCCCCGAAACGTAGGGAATGGCCGCGTATTGGGTGGAGAATTTGAACTTAGAAAGGACTTTGGTTTCATCAACGAAAACCTAAACGGTCTTGCCTTCAATACCAATGTAACCGTTGTTTATTCGGCGATCACAATGACCGATTTGGAATTCAATGCTCGGAAATCTTTTGAACGTGAGGGCGAAGATATTCAGAGAACTAGAGACATGGCAGGACAATCTCCGTGGGTCATCAATGCGGGTTTGAGCTATACCAACAACGATTGGGGAACAAACATGGGCTTGTTTTACAATGTAAAAGGCCCGACATTGATCATCGTAGGAACGGGTTTGATTCCCGATATTTATTCTCAACCTATACACAGCTTAAACTTCAGCTATAACCAAAAACTGGGCAAAGACCAACGGACTATTTTAGAATTCAACGTGTCCAACCTGCTCAATTGGAGAGACGAGAGTTTTCACCGTTCGTTTAATGCCGATCCACAAGTATTTAACAGTATTAATCCAGGTATTACCTTTAGCTTGGGTATTAACCACCGGTTTGATATGAAAGAAAAAGAGTTGGAAGAGTAAATCTTCCTGCGGTATTTCTACAAAGGACTTAATCTTGCAAAGTGCCTGTATTCTTTTGGGATACGGGCATTTTTTTTGCTTTCTTTAATGCCATTTATTCTGAATTTTTAACAACCAGTTGGCATTTTATAACGTACTTAGTGTGATTTAGTAGTATAATCTACTAACCATGCTGTTATTCTCTTTTCTTCATAAAATTATTAGAATGTACATATCGACCCAAAGAATTTACTTTGTTTTATGTTCGCTGCTGCTAATGCTTGCTTTTTCTGCTTGTCAACAAGAAGAAAGTACCATCTCCATAACTGGAACCGTACGCAGCAACAGCGGCCTACCAATAGCCAATGCGACCATTACTACTTCTACCCGTTCTACCACCAATACCAACTCCAGCGGGCAGTACAATATCGTTGCAGAAAAAGACGGCAGTTTGACCTTTGAGGCAGAAGGATATGTCAGCAAAACCCTAAACGTGGACAATCAAAACACCATAGATGCTACACTGGATGCTGATCCTTGGATTGCTTCGTTTATGACCAATAATAATATTATCAAAGACCCTCAATTTCCTTCCAATTCCCTCATTCCTAGCATTACATTGGGAGCGCCTGCGGCTACCGACCCGTGGTTTACTGCGGCGCCTTATGCAGGGGCGGTACCTGTTGCATTCGGTACGCCCTGGTACGAGGGTTGGTCGTTCTCGGGGCGAATCATAGCGGGCAATACCACTTCGGCAGCACTCAACATTGCAGGCAAACCTACCAAACGCATCAACGATACCTGGATGCAGCAGCAAGGCACGTCCATCAACTGGACAGCGGACACCGTTTATATTTTAGATAGTTTGGTTTTTGTTTCTGCTGGGCAAACGCTTAACATCGCCGCAGGAACTGTTGTTAAAGGCAGTCCAGGCAGCGCCAGTGCCGCTTCGGGGTTGGTGATCACCCGCGGTGCCAAAATTATGGCAATGGGTACCGCAGCCGAACCAATCGTTTTCACTTACGAAGCCGATATGGGCGGCACAGCGGCCACGCAGCGCGGCCAGTGGGGAGGATTAATTCTTCTAGGAAATGCCAGTCTCAACTCCTCCCCTGGCAGTTCCCAAATAGAGGGCGTTCCTTCCAGCGAATTGCGAGGTTTGTACGGCGGCAACGACGATTCTGAGAGTTCGGGAGTTTTGCGCTATGTTTCTATTCGCCACGGCGGTACCAGCATTGGCAGCAACAACGAAATTAATGGGCTCACTCTCGGCGGTGTCGGTTCGGGGACGACCATAGAATACGTAGAAGTAGTAGGCAACGCGGACGATGGGATCGAGTGGTTTGGTGGCACGGTGAATGCCAAGTACCTATTAGCAACCTATTGCGCAGACGACGCATTGGATTACGACGAAGGTTACCGAGGTAAAAATCAGTTTGTAATTGTTTATCAAGACCCTGCCGCAGGCGATGCAGGGGGCGAGCATGACGGCGGCACAAGTCCACAACGCGGTACGCCCTTTTCTACCCCACAGTTTTGGAACGTCACCTCAATTGGGCGTTCTGGCAGTCAAGCGCTGGTATTTGCGGACAACGCGGGCGGCCACTACCACAATTCTATTTTTACCAATTATAGCGAAGGAGTTTCTATAGAAAATGAGGCGCGCCAAGACCAAGACAGCTACAAACAATTTGAAGAGGGCAACTTAACGGTGGCTAATTCTGTGTTTTACAACATTGGAAACGGCGCTACCGAAGAAGATATTTTCTTTGTCAATTATGAACAGTAGTTGTTGTAGAAGTAAGGAGCATCGCCGAGCTATTGCTCCTTACTTCTACACGTTTATTCCACTTCCACAATTTCCCAAGTATGGTCGGCTAGGAGCGTAGCTGTAGATAAAAAGCGCTCAAACGGGCACCCTCTAGGCCCCCACTCATCGGGCGCGATAACGGACAACACAGCCGTATCATCGGCGCGTTGGTACAAGTGGTACGTTTTACCAATCAAAGGCTTAAAGCCCATATCGGCTCCGTAAATAATTTCGGAAATCTCTACCCGCCGCTTTATTTTCTCGGCTTCTTGAGCCAACAGTTCCATTTGGCGGCGCAGCTGTGCCAACTGCATATCGGTTTGTTTGTGCATGGCTTTGACCGCCAAGCCTTTGGTACGGCCTTTATCAATGGGTTTGATCACTGCGCCGCCCACCGTATGCGCATAGGGCAATAGATGGGGATTTTCCGCGACTTTGTCTATGTCTATAGGATTTACGAAAGCCTCTTTCGCCTTTTTGTTGTCTTCTTTAGGTGTGGAGGTCTCAACTTCTTTATTTTTCTCTTCTGACATGCTTTTGTTAGAATTGTAAGGTACTGCGTGATGGTTGTAAAATTAAAAACTGTACTTAATACAGTAGAATACGGAATAGGTTCAAAGCTCAAAATAGGTTATAAATGAGTGGTCATCCTCCTGTTTAAAAGGGCTAAAGATACAAAAATAGTCCTGCTGTATTGGAAGGCACTGCCGCCATTTTCGCAACTGTTGACGACAATCAATAAACTAAATTTTGTTTACAATTATTTTATAATCAACCTTCTACCTAAATTTTATTTCAAAAAATTACGCTATTTATACTTACGTTTGACACAATACTTACCAGCTATTGGCTGTATTTTTCAAGAACTTATTTGTCTGCTATTCTCTATTCTTAAACAACTTCTATATCTTAAAGTAATGAAGTTGCTTGCCCAAACCACATTTGGTACGGCTGTCCCGCTTCTTCTTTTTCTATTTTTATTACCGTCCGTTCTCCACTTATAAAAACAGAAAAATTGCCTTGTAAAAAATCTCATATCAACAGCAAAATCAAAATTATTATGTTCTCAAAAAAACATCCGTTCAACAGCTTGTACCTGTTGGCTAGTTGGTTTCTATTATTGTGTTGCAGCTGTGGTGGTTCCACCGATAAATCCAAAGAGAATACCCCTGTAGACGTTAATAAAGACTTTTCCGTTAAGATTCACATCAAAGCCGCTCCTAAGAATTTCAACCTCATCACTTCGTCCAATGGCATTACTACCGAGATTATTGATGTAAATGTACAATGCGGCTTGTTAGAAATTGACCCCGATAATTTGACGGGTTTTAGGCCTTACTTGGCGGCAAGCCGTCCCCGCACGGAGGCGGTAGACGGTGACCAAATCGCTTACCACTACGAGATTCGGCCAGAGGCCACTTGGGACAACGGCACCCCCGTCACGGCAGAGGATTATGTTTTTACTGTAAAAGCAATTAAAAACCCCAAAACCAACGCAGCTTCTCAGCGTCCTTTTTTAGAGTGCATCAGAGATATTAAAATAGATCCAACCAATCCTAAAAAATTTACGATTTATTGTAGTTTGTACCACTTGGCAGAATTGGCCACAGGAGTATTGCCCATTTTACCTGCCTATCACTACGATGCGCAAGGGCTAATGAGTGATTTCACCATTTCAGAACTCAACGATCCTGCCCAGCTCGACCGCTTACTCAAAGACCAACGCATTGTGGACTTTGCAGAGGATTTTAACAACAACTACAACTTAGATAAGGAGATGATAAAAGGCGCTGGTGCTTATGTCATTAGCGAAATTGTAGACAACCAGCACATCAAATTGGAGCGCAAAAAAGAATGGTGGGGTGATCAAGTGGACTTACCTTACATCGCCGCTTATCCACAATCCATTTTGTTCCGCGTATTGGCAGACGACAACAATGCCCTCTTGGCACTCAAAGAACAGGAAATAGATGTTATGCCCGCCATTTCGGAAGATCAATTTGTAGAATTGCAAGAGTCCGAGCGTGTACAAGAAAATTTTAACTTAACCACAGCCGATGGTTTCAGCTACCGCTATATTGGCCTCAACTCTAAATCGCCACAATTGTCGGAGGTAGCCGTGCGCAAAGCATTGGCACATTTAGTAGATAAAGAGTACATTACCAATGAATTGTCAAATGGTTTGGCAACGCCTGTTAATGGGCCTGTAAGCCCCCTCAAAGAACATTACAATACGGGTATTGTCACCACCAAATTTGATGTAGAAAAAGCAGCCAATCTCCTCCAAGAAGCGGGTTGGGCAGACACCGATGGCGATAATATTCTGGACAAAAGTATTGATGGGCAGCGCGTGCAGTTGTCGCTGCGCATGCTCTACCCCAAGGGCAAAAAATTCTACAAAGACGTAGCGCAAATTTTTAAAGATGAAGCTTCGCGGGTAGGCATCGACGTTCAACTCATCGCTACAGAGTTTTCCATCATTATAAAACGCCTGAAAGACCGAGACTTTGACCTGTATATTTTGGCTTGGGGTCAAGCGCCGACTTTAGACGATTTTAAGCAGATTTGGCACACCGAATCCGATACGTATGAAGGCAGCAATATGGTAGGTTTTGGCAACGAGGAAAGCGATCAAATCATCGAAACCATTCGTGTTACCATTGATGAAGAAGCCCGCAGAGCGCTGTACATGCGTTTTCAAGAAATGATTGCTGAGGAGCAACCTTATATTTTCTTGGTAGCGCCCAAGTTCTGTATGGCTTCGCACAAACGCTTTAAAAATGCTTCGGCACTCGCCCTTTTACGGCCAGGTTATTTTGCGCGTTTGTTCCAATTAAATGAGAATTATCAGGGGTCTTAAGTACAGTGTGTAATTGATACGTTGAAAGGAGATTGTCGGGTTCGGCAGTCTCTTTTCTTGTTGAGGGCTGTAGAGTGGAAGGGTTTAGTTGAACTATGCATTTTTCCCTAAAAAATAGACGATTGAGAGAGCGTAGTGAACGCCTCTAAAAACCGCATGCCTTTGTAAGAATTGTACCGCTCGTTGAGTTGGGGACTCCATACGGCAATGGCATACTGGTTGGGATGCACGGCGATGATTCCGCCGCCGACACCACTCTTACCAGGCAATCCTACTTCAAATGCAAATTCACCCGATTCATCGTAAAAGCCACAGGTTTGCATCAGTGCATTGATCCGTTTGCTTTGGCGGGTTGTCAAGATGGGATGTTGGTCCGAAATGCGGCGGCCTTTGTTGGCCAAGAATAAAAATAACTCGGCCAGTTCTTGACAACTCATTTCCAAAGAACACAAATCAAAATAAAAATCCAACACCTCGGAAGGGTCGTTGTGGATGTTGCCAAACGATTTGATAAAATTACACAGCGCTACATTGCGAAAACCCACGCTTTTTTCCGAAGCGGCGACCGTAGAGCAATAATTCAGGCTG
>CAYUZF010000010.1:0-9729 GCA_964449615.1 uncultured Aureispira sp. | reverse complement strand
CCAAATGGCTGACCAACACGTCACAAATGACCATGGCGCCCGCATTGATAAAGGGATTCCGAGGAATGCCGCGATCGGCCTCTAGCTGCACCAATGAATTAAAAGGCGTTCCCGATGGCTCTACATCCACCCGTTCCCAGAGCGTTTCCCCCACTAGCTTGTACGCCAAACACAAAGAGAGCACTTTAGCAATACTCTGTACAGAAAATAGCTCTGTACAATCGCCCCTGCCACAATTAGAGCCCTCAATCGTGGCCAAGTAAACGCCCAATTTATCGGGGTCTACACGGGCGAGTTCTGGAATGTAGTCCGCCAGTTTGCCCTCGTGGGGCAATGCTTTTACCGTTCGATAAACCGTTTGTATGGTGTGTTCAAAATTCACAGTGCTTCATTATTTTGTTAAGGGTTCTCTGGTCTGTCGAAGTTGTTGGTATTTTCTACAATTAAGAACAGCCGTCTTATTGCTACAACCTAGTTGTGCTCTATTTTTTATAAAAACATCTAAGGCCGCCAAAAAAAGCGGAACGCTCCTTCTTTGTGCCCCAGCACCGACCAACTCCCCTCTACAAACTCAATCCCAATCAGTCCTGACTTTGGCACTTCCGTAAAGATGGTATCGCGCTGAAAATGGTTGGCCGTCTGTATGGTTGAAGGGTTGTGGCCAACTACTAAAACTTGTCGGCAAGAATCGTCCAGCGCCTGAATGGCCTCTATCAAGATTCGAGTTTTGCATTTGTACAAGCTGGTATCCAACAGAATACTTGAGGAGGGATAGCCCAATTCTTCGGCTACCAATTGGGCGGTTTCTTGGGCGCGTTTGGCGGCGCTGCTCACAATGCAGTCGGGTTGAATCCCGCTTTCTTGTAAGTATTCCCCGATGGCTTGGGCGTCTGCTCGGCCTCCTTTGGTCAGTGGTCGTGCAAAATTGCTGTATTTCTTTTTCTTACTGTCCTTGCTGTGCCGCAGCAACAGCAGTAGTCGCTTGTCGCTTGGGTCTTGCTCGTTGTGGAGCACACAACTCTCTAAGCTGCAAAACAGCAGTCCTACTAAAACCCCTATACAAATGCTTCGCATTGGTTTGTTTTTGTGATCAACCTGCTTACAAATAGGCTGCTAAATTAGGCCCTATGGCCTCTTTAAGTACTTTTAGCCCCAACGAACGTGCTTCTACACCAGGCAAACCTTTTTCAATAAAACGGGTTTCCAATTCTTGTAAAGCATCGTAATAACTAAACCGCAACAAAGTGTACATATTTTGTTCCAGCGGATTACCGTTTTTTAGTTTGGCTAAACCTGTCCACAGGCGGCCATTCCACTGCTCTAGCTGTTCAATTTCTTGGTGTGGAATGGGACGCGGCAATACATACCAGCGATTGATGTCCATTAGGGTTTGCTCTTGGTCATCGTTGGCTGCAAATTCTTCGGATACCATCAACAATACGCGCAGGCTCTCTTGATCGAAAAAGCTTCCACAATCGTTGGAGACGTTGTAGTCGTCGCGGCTGTTGTTCCAATGTGGACGGAAGGCCGCTTCTACGGCTCTAGGGTGGCGTTGCAACAGCCAGCAAGGCATATCAGGACGCACTTTTAGTACTTCGTGTACGGCTTTTAAATGTTGGAGCAGTTGCTCTAAATCTTCATAAGCATAACGCATGCTGTAATCGTAGCGGGTTTCGCCGCGATAGCCTTTAAATACTTCTGCTAGGGCTTCGTTCATCAAGCGGTTGACCGCTTGGTTTTTGTTGGTGATGCGAACGTCTTCGTTAAAATACATATAGGCCAAAAACATCTTGGCAATTGGATTTTTGAACTGCTTCAAACCTTCGGCGGCTTTAACGGGCTCTTCTGGAATGCGATTGATGTAGTACTGCAAGGTATACGCTTCTATTTTATAGGGCGCGGTATTACTTTTGGCCATCATCATATGGCGTTTGTAATGATCGTTTTGCTGCTTGAAGGCTGTAATTGCTGCCTTAGTTTTGGGAGTAAGCAATCCATTGGAGGGCACATCATACAAATTTTCTTCTGCTAATAATAACTGCAACGCTTTCACGGAGTTGCGCACCGTTCCCGTACTTTGTCCATAACTGGGCACACGCTGCCAATCAAATAAGCCTACTTCATGCAAGACTTGTTCGCTTACTTTTTTAATAAAAATATCCTTTGGGCCAATGCTTTGAAGGCGGTATTGAGTAGCTTCAGCTTCGGCGCGGGTGTAAAAAGGCCCTACGGCTACACGTACTTTGTCGTCGCTCAACTGCGCCACCAATTGTGTAGATAGGCGTTGCCAATCGGGCCAATAAATATCGGCTTGTTGGTCGTAAGTAGCTAACTGAACGATGTAGACCGCCTCGCTTTCGTCCAAACTGCGCTTCACCAAAAAAGCATCTTTAAATCCCTTGCGTTGCACCGCCGCTAGTTTTTTCTGCGCCAACGATTTGCTGCTGTAAGTTCCCATCATCACCTTGTACAAACCGCTGCTAGTAGCTTTTGTATATACATACCCCGTATTAAACAAAGATTCAAATTGTTGATAGTCAGGTGCGGCATAAGTGGCCAACTGAATTTCGTAGACGTGGTCGGGAGTGGCGGCCTGTGTAGAATTAGCCGCCCATAGCAAAGCAAAGGTAAGGAAGAATTGGTAAAGTTTCATTCGTAGAGCTGTTTAGTAAAGTAGTAATTTGCCAACGGAATTTTGGTAGTTTATAAAGTCGAACGCACCGTCTCTATCTTATTTATAACTACATAGAATCGAAAGCAAGGAAGCATAAAAATGCAAACAAAGGTGCTGATTTGCAAACAATGCTGTAAATGTTTGCTATTTTTGGGCGCTCATTTTTACGACTATTGCTATCCAAATCGGCTGCAAATAGTTCAAGCTACCCTTTTATATGTATAGCAAACGCTTAGAACGGCGTTTTGTTTTGTGGTCTTGAGCTAGCTTGGAATTGTTTTTACCAATGCCCTAATTGAGCATAAGGCGTCCAAGTTCTTGCAGCGCCAAAGTTCTATTGCGTGATCAAATCATTCCATTCTTTCGTTTTTACGCTTGTATTGTCAACAGTTGCGGCTCCCCTTTTGGCTATTGAGGGCATTTCTATCTTGGCAAATCGCCAATTACTCGAGCAGCCTGGCGTACAACGCACCGTAGATGATTGCATTAAATTACTACAGCAAGCCTGCAATTGCACGGTCAAGATTAACGACAGACAGCAAGAAATTTTATTATTGTTACCTGATATTGATTTAAATAACGCTCCTACTCGTCTAGCAAGTGCCCAACAACTGCCTTATCCCTATATAGATTATCCGCCCCACCATTACAGCTGGACTTCGCGGCGCAAAGGGCAGCAACTGGAATTGCGCCTGGAAACTCCGACCGCGATTGGCGTAAGCTATGGCCTTTATGGGTTGCTCCAAGAACAGTTGTGGTTTGGGTTTTATCACCCCAAAAAAACATTACTTCCAACATTGGATTATTGGCCTTTGACCGAAGAGTTTGTTTGGTCGGCACGGCCGCGTTTTGATAAGAAGGGTTTTCATGTGCATACCATGCACCCTTTAGAATTGACCGAACCGCTGCTCAATCCAGATTGCCCCAATGGGTTGGCACAAATAAAGGAATACGTTGATTGGCTGGTACGCAACCAGCAGAATTATTTTGAATTTAACTTGTTGGAAAACGAAGACTTGCAGCGCTGGCTCACTTATATACAGCCTGCTGTTGCCTACGCCCATGAGCGTGGGGTTTTGGTGGGCATTGATATTTCTTTGCACATGACCCAACAGAAAGCATTCAAATTGTACCAAAAATTTCCCGCTTCTTTCAAACGTCATAAAAAACAGATTGCTCAACGTTTGGAAACCTTGTTTCAAGTTCCCTGGGATGTCATTGCCATGGAAGGCTCTACCACTGAATTTACGAAGGGAAATGTTTCTAAGACGCAAGAATTAACTTTGTTTGTTACGGATTTGGTAGTGAATAAGTACCGCGCCCATTTGGCAGGTCGCCAACATGTGGTGAAAGACGATCAAATGATTAGTAACGTAAAAGAAGTGGATACGCTCACGGCAGCACAGCAGGATTTGGATGCCCATCGCGCTTTTTTTATTCATACCGTGATGTTTTACGGCTTGACAGACACGGCGGCGCCTGTTTATCAAAATAAAAACCTGTTGCATTTGTTGGACTTATTAAAAGAACAGCAGCAAATTCGCGAAACGTGGTATTTTCCAGAATCCGCTTATTGGATTACGTTTGACAATTCGGTACCGATGTATTTAATGCCTTATTTGAAGACGCGCCTAGAGGATATTCTGTTGATGGATTCTTTGGGGGTTGCAGGGCATTTGACATTCACATCGGGTTGGGAGTGGGGCTATTGGTCGATTGATTGGAGCATTGCGCGTTGGTCTTGGGAACACACGTTTAACCACCGTTTGATGCAGCCTTCTGCGACGCAGTTTTTGGGAGATGTGTTCCACAACCAAGCCATCATGCAACACCTCAACGAGTTGGGCGATTTGCAGCAGCATTACCTCAAAGACCAGCAGCTGATCCGCTATGCGGTTGCTCAAACGGTGACCGACGAACTGCCCGAAGCGCTGGCGTTAGAATTTCACCCACGTCCCTATAAGCCCTACCGCTGGCTGCGCAAAAAAGCCGACCAAGCGCACTTGGACAACTTAGAAGCCACCGTTATCCAACCTTTGTCCGAATTTAGTCAATTGAGTTCCAATATATTGCAGCGCTTTAAAGCCCAGTCGTATATACTCACGCCCGAACGGCAATTGTTGCTGGACGAATTGCAAACAGCGTTGGAAGTGACCCAACTTCGTGCTGCCCACAAGGTGCATACGTTGCGTGCGCTGAAGAACCGCCGATTGCAACAGTTGTCCCCAAAAATGGGAGCTGCTTACGATTGGAAACATGAATTGGGTTTGGCTAGTATTGTGCGCACAGAAGCGCAACAATTGGTTACGCAACAGGAAGAGCGCTACCGCTATCCGTTGGATCTGATTGGGCGCACGTTGGAGGATGGTGGCAGTACGGCTTACGCTTATGGGTATTTGTATCCTGTTAGTCGGCTGCATTTTTGGCAGCGTGAGGAGCAGCAAATTTTACAAGATAGATACGGGGCATTTTTTATGTCTATTTGGGATGTACCGCGCATTTTGGGCATCGTGCCTTAGTCCAGTGTAACAAAATTTTTACAGAGGATTTTTAGTGCTATTGGAGGCCGAGAGAGCTTGATGCAGTGCATCAACTGCGCCCTTAGCTACGAAGGCGAGTATCCAACGAACAAGCGTGCTATGTCCCGCACTTGTTCGGGAAAAAAGGCTCGCTTAAAAATGGTTGATTATTTTTGTTACAATGTACTTCGTCGATTGGAACCTTATTTTGTGGGTATTTTGTTGCTTTTTGGGTTTCGGAATGCTTATAGCTATAAGCAGCTCGCGCAAAAAACTTTTATTTAGAACAAAACCAAAGTAACTAAATGCGGGTTAGTTTGGTGTATTTTTGAGGCATTTTTAGTATTTTAACGCCTTGTTTATCCTGCTTTTGCTGGTGTTTTTAGCCTTTAGCAAGCAGCGATTTCACCACCAACGATCAATTACAATAGAAATACGTGAACTATGAGTGATAAAACATTGAATGTGCCAATTATGGCTGATTTACATGCTGCGGGTCAAAAACCTGAGGTATTGTTTTGGGTAGGTTGTGCAGGGAGTTTTGACCAGCGTGCCCAAAAGGTAACGGTTGCCTTCTGCAAAATTCTAAATGAGTTGAACATCAATTTTGCCATTTTGGGAAAGGAAGAATCCTGTACAGGTGATCCAGCACGCCGAGCGGGCAACGAATTGGCCTTCCAGATGAAGGCGCAGGAAAACATCATGGTACTCAACAACTACAGCGTGCGTAAGATTGTTGCCACTTGCCCCCATTGTTTCAACATTCTAAAAAATGAATATCCCAAATTGGGTTTGCAAGACACACAGGTGTTGCACCATTCTCAATTTTTGCAGGAACTCATCGACGAAGGCCGTTTAAAAGTGAATGGTGGAGCTTTTCAAGGCAAAACCATTACTTACCATGATTCTTGCTATCTAGGCCGTGCCAATGAAGTTTATGAAGCCCCACGCGATGTTATTCAAGCCATCGATAAAGACTTGGTAGAAATGCGCGACCACAAACAAAAAGGTTTGTGCTGTGGTGCTGGCGGCGCTCAAATGTTTAAAGAGGACGAGCCTGGGGACGGGCGCATCAACTCAGCAAGAACGGAACAAGTAATAGAAACGGGTGCCGATGTCGTTGCTGCCAACTGTCCATTCTGTATTACCATGTTGCAAGATGGTCTTAAAGAGCGCAACAAGCCCAACGTAATGGTGTTGGATTTGTCCGAGCTGATTGTACAATCCAATAATTTGTAGTTCTTATGGTACCATACGAAGATTTTCCAGCACAAGCGCGGGTTTGGATTTATCAAAGCAATCGCGCTTTGACTTCCGAAGAGGTAGCCCATGCCCAGCAGCGCCTACAACAATTTGTCAAGCAGTGGCACAGCCACGGCAAGCCTGTACGCGCACGCGCCGAGGTGTTGCACCAGCATTTTGTGGTGTTGTTGGTCGATGAAAATCAAGCATCTCCAAGCGGCTGCTCTATTGACAGCTCTGTGGCTTTGGTTAAAGAATTGGAGCGCGAATTTGACGTTGATTTTTTCGATAGAATGACGTTTACGTATTTGAAGGATGATGGCACGGTAGCTGCTGCCGACCGCACGACTTTTGCCGACTTGTATGCCCAAAATAAAATCGGGGAACAAACCACTGTATTTAATAATTTGGTCGCTACTAAGGCTGCTTTCGAGCAGTCTTGGAAAGTACCTCTGGCCGACTCTTGGCATGCGAATATGGTGTAACTGTTTGACCTTAGTAGGTTTGATAAGAATCAAAATAGCGATGAAGCAGCGATGCTTGATCGCTATTTTTTGTTGGTCAAGACGGTAATCTATGGTCTGTCTTTCTTATCACATATAGTTTTTGCAATTCATTGGCAGTTTCTTCTAATCGGACTATATTATTCTTTCCAAGCTGCTACATGTAAATCATTACACGGTTGATCTAGGCTTGTACAATAGTTATTTTTTAGAAATCTTGCGGGGTATTTTCTTAAAAAACGTTAAAATAAACCGTTCTAAAAACTTTTTTTTATCACTATAGGGATCTAATTGGATGATTATTTTGTGGCTTCTTTTTTATTTCGCCTTGATTATCAATAGCTTCAACTTTGCAGCTTTTTATTTTTATTGGTCTTTTTAACTGTCACAGTTTTTTTGCAATTTTTTCGTTCTAACGGTAATGTTTTATCTTTTCAGGACATTAACTTAATGTAGCCAAGAGCTACTAACCATTTTTAAATTTTATAACAGTATGCTGCCAGCCGCCACAAGTCCCAATTTTGGTGACAGCAGCATAGCAAACCCTCAGGATTATGGCATTTATCAGAAGAGCTTCTATCAGAAAGAAAAAGACTAGTGGATATAGAGTAGCAGTAGTTGTTGGTGACGATGTAGACACCAATGTAGTAAAGACCGTAGAAGTAGCAATTCCATTGGTAGAAGGGCAACCAATTCCTACCCCTAACCTTATGAAATTACCTTTGCGCGTTGTTAAAGAAAACGGTAACAAACGTTTCGTTTATACAGAGTTAGATTTTAGCGAATACGCCGTTGACCAACCCTATTCTCTACAGGGTACCATGAAAGATGAGAATGATCAAAGTGTAGGCGAGCCGATCAAAATGGAGTTAGAAGTTCTAGCAGACGGTGACAGCAGAGTACGCAACGCTAGCATCCGACAAATTAATGAAACGCAATTCCGTTTGCGTATTGTTATTGTTGGTGATAGCGAGCAAGCAATTGATCGTATTGATGTAGAGTTTGCAGACTTCACAGGGCCTACTCCCATTCCAGAACAGTTGGAAATGACTGACCCAAAAGTAGATGACGGCAAGAAAATTTTTATTGATAGAACGCTAACGTTTGAAGAACCTAGTGCTGCTGTTGATGAGGTATATAATGCTGTCATTGATTTGATTGATGCAAATGGTGCTTTTCTAGGTTCTGCCGAGTACAGTATCGTAGTAGAGGGGTTAGAATAGTAAAAGATACTTTCCTATTTACAAATGGTTATTCTATGTACTCGTAGAATAACCATTTTTTTTTTACTTTGCAATAGTCCCTACCCGTTTCAAAGAACTAGTCTATGATTACAATGAAACAATCTTTTACACTCTACCTTTTAATAGTAGGTATACTTTATAGCTATTCCTTATTGGCCTACCAACAACAAACAGCCACTCCAGAACCCCATGATATAGAGAAAGTTGTCAGCGAGATGGAAGAATATGCCTATGCAGGAGATTTTGCTAAGGCTATAGATATGGGTATTTCAGTGAGGAGCGAATACAGGCAACAACATGATGTTCGAAAGTTGAACTTTATTAACCAAGAACTACTGTTGTTTCAAGTTTTGCGGGAAGATATTGGTACTGAAGAGAAAGAAAAAGGCATACATGTCTTTTGTGACGAAGCGAGGAAAAATGACGATCCTAATCTTGAACAAATTTGTCAAGCAGCATTAGCACACTTGATGCTATTTTCTGGCGACACGGAGCGTTTTGAGCAATATTATAACAAAGCCGTAGCCATAGCAAAGAAAAAAAATGACTATAGTACCTTAAGAATATTAAATGTAAACGCAGCAACAGAATACCTAATGTTAGGGGAATGGAATCCTGCTCGGTTATACATACAACGCGCTGAAAAAGCCCTCGCACTAGAGAAAATCCCCCCTACGCCAACAGAATTAGGAAGCCTACACAATGCCCGTTGCGTAATCTACTATAACACTAGCGAATACGACAAAGCCTTAAATAGCGCTTTATTTAATGTTCGAACGTTGGAGAAAAGTAGTGAGGATCAAACGATTGCTCTGCTGTATGACTACAACAACTTAGCTAGTATATATACAGAATTAGGAGAAGAGGAGAATGCTTTTATTTACCATAAAAAAGCATTGGAAATACTTCCAAATACCAATGACTATCCTATTGTAGAACAGGCGGTATTATATTATAATGCTAGTACAGCTTATGACAACCTTGGTGCGAGTGAACAATCTTTATCATATGCAAAGAAGGCACTTTCAACACTATCTTCTATTGAGGAAAAAAAAGACTTTAGCATATCAAACATATACGTCTTTTGCTACCACCACTTAGTCGATTTTTTTTATAAAACGAACAACTTGGATTCTAGTCTCTATTACTTGGACAAAGCGGAAGAGTTTCTACCTTCATCTCCAATTTCATATGCCGACCATTATAAATATAAAACCCTGTTGGCCTTAGAAAAAAAGGATTACAAAAAAGCCACTTTGTACGCAGATATGTGTCAACAGAAGTCGCTAGAAAATTACAACGAGAAAGACACTAGATACTTTAATTCTTTTGTAAATTACATAAACATAAGTTTTGAGAAAAAAAATTATCGAAAGGCTGTTTATTATACTCAAAAAGCTTTAGAAACATTAAGCATAGATTTTATCGACTCGAAAGGCTATTCTAATCCTTCTATCAGTAATATTATTAATAAAAAATCTACTGTATATACGTGAGAATTTCATCCATTGGGTATTAATTAATATTTTTACACCGTAAATGCAAAA
>CAYUZF010000009.1:46951-50198 GCA_964449615.1 uncultured Aureispira sp. | reverse complement strand
CCAGAAGATTGCCCACAGGCACCCATTACCCGCGAATTGCAACAAGAGGCGGCGGCCTACAAGATTAAAGGTTTTGCCACGCTGTGGAACTCCAACCAACCCGCCAGTGCCAAGCAGAAAGTACAATTGCTTAAGAAGAGTGTAGGCGAAGGGCATCCTGTGATTATTGCCATGTACATTCCTATGTCTTTTTGTTACAACAAAGGGCCTATATGGCTCCGCAAACCGACCGACATAGCCAATAGCAATCAAGGCCACCAGCACAACCGCCATGCGATGTGTTTGATTGGTTACGACGATGAGAAATATGGAGGTGCGTTTAGAATTCAGAACAGTTGGGGCCCTATGTGGGGCGATCGAGGCAATATTTGGGTGAAATATGAAGACGCGGCAGAATTTATTTATCAAGCAGTAGAATTGTTTAAATTACCTGCGGTACGCCAACAACAGGTGGTAGAATTGGCAGGATCGGTGCGTATGGTAGAAAATACAGGCCAACCAATGACAGCAACTTGGAAAGGGGATCATTACGAGCTAAATAAAGCCTACCGCTCTGGTACGCGCTTTAGACTCTACCTCAACAACCAGCAAGCTGCTTATGTCTACGCCATAGGTTCTGATGTGACCAATAAAGTGTACCAAGTCTTTCCAAATGGCCCCAATGTGAGTCCAGTACTCAACTATACCCGCAACACCGTCCCCATTCCCAATCAAAATCAACACATTCGTTTGGATGGCACCACAGGTACCGATCACCTCTGTTTGTTGTATTCGGAAAAACCGTTGAACATCAATCAGATAAAGAGTTCTATTGCTCGACAGAGCAGCCGCTACACCTTTCAACAGAAAGTGCAACGCGTGTTGGCCAGCAATTTGATGCGCAGCCAAGAAGTTAAATACGATACTTCTGGAAGGCGCATGGGCTTTACTGCGCGTTCTAACGACAAACCTGTGGTCGCCATGTTTGTGCAATGGGCGCACATTGATTGATATTTTTTTATCTGCTGGCGAATATTTCCAAAGATATTTTTTTACATTAGGGGACTGTTTATACCAAGCTCAACTTTAGACGTTCTCCAACATGGAAGTACTAGAAAATGACATTCTAAAAATAATCATTCGTCCTGATAATATTGTTGAAGTACACACCAAAGAAACATGGGATCAACCCGATACGGTAGAAACTGCCATAGAATCAGCTCTATTAGTCAAAAAGGCGATTGATGGCAAACGCCGTGCAACACTCTCCTTCTTAGCGAGTACTTATGTCCAGAAAGAAGTTGTTGTTGCTTATAACAGCATAGACACAGGGCAAATAGCGGGGGCGTTGGTCGTTCAATCATTTGGCGCAAAACTATTGGGCAACTTAGCACTTAAGTTTACTAAAATGCGCATTCCCGCAAAACTCTTCAACAATAAGAAAGACGCAGAAGCTTGGTTGAAGCAACTTTTGGAAGAAGAAAAATAGAGCCATACGGTTGCTGCAAAGGTATTTATTGGTGGTGCCCCCAAACTTCTCCATGTAACTCAATCTACTTAATAGATTTAAAAAAATCTTCATGGAAATACTAGAAAACGAGACTACAAAGATACTTATCCGTCCCGATGACATTGTAGAAATTTACACCAAAGAAACATGGGACCAGCCCGATACGGTAGAAACTGCCCTTGCGGCTGCCTTGTTGGTCAAAAAAGCCGTTGGTGGCAAGCGCCGTGCAACCCTCAATTTTGTTCCTAGTTTTTACGTAAGAAAAGAAATTGTGACCGCTTTTAACAGTGTCGATGCCAAACAGGTAGCAGGAGCAATGGTCGTGGATTCTTTTGGAGCTAAAATATTGGGTAATTTGGCGCTCAAATTCCATAAAAACAGTTGTCCAGCCAAGATGTTTACTCAAAAAGCCGAGGCGGAAGCTTGGTTGTTGCAGTTCTTAGAAAAAGACAGCAAACAGTAGAAGAAGGTCTACTTTCCATTAGCATTCTCTTCTTACACTTCACCGTTAGGGCAATACTACACGCTGAACACCGTTCTCAGTAATAACCATGAATCTATTAAATAACTAAACAACGGTCTTGTTATTGATATGGATATCTTAGAAAACAAATCGACTAGAGTGCTTGTTCGCCCAGACCACATTGTAGAGGTACACATCAAAGCATCTTGGGATCAACCTGATACAGTAGAGACAGCCACTGCTTCGGCGCTGTTGGTCAAGCAGGGCGTAGGGGGGCAACGCCGTGCAACGCTGTTTTTTCTTCCCAACATTTACATGAAAAAAGAAATCGTTGATGCCTACAGCAGTATTGACATTCAATCTGTTGCCTCTGCTATGCTCGTCCAGTCTTTTGGCGCCAAGCTCATTGGCAATATGGCTCTCAAAATCTCCCGACGAAAACATCCATCTAAGGTATTTACCGACCAGGCGGAGGCTGAAAAGTGGTTGAAGCAGTTTCTGGAACCTTAGCTTTTGAACCCCTATTCGTTTTCCAATTTTTTCGCGCTAGACAAGGTCAATTTATTGATTTTGCCTTACATTAGTCGTCCAATCTACAGCAACCCTTTATTTACTATTTAACAGCGACTATGAGAGCTCAATTTTCTAAACTTTTTTGGAGTGCCTGTTTGTTTGTGATGCCGTTTTTTCTATTTGGCCAATCTCATTCGGCTGGTGAACAGGACGGTGCCGATGCTATTCCACACAACGTTCCTTCGGGCTTTATTTATGAGGGCTTAGAATGGGTAGAATTTATTGTTGATTTGTTTGGGATTATGATTCTCATCATCGGTTTTGTGAAAGGAGTCTACGTTTTCATAAAATGGGAAATAGACAAATTTAGAGGGGGCGATGTGTACGACGATATTATGTCGCTGCGCAGTACCCTGGGTTGGTACATTATTTTGGCGCTAGATTTCCTGATTATTTCAGACATCATGCACTCCATCATCAAGCCCGAATTCAACGACTTAATTAATCTGGGCATTATTGTAGTGTTGAGAACATCTATTGGATTCTTTTTGGGCAAGGAATTGATGGAATTGCGCCACGCGGAGAAAGAAGACAAAGAAAAGGTAGCCGCCGAAAAAGTAGTTGAACACGTGCAATAACGGTACAACATAGGGGGAGCAGGTAACTTAAGCCACCTGCTCCCTTGCTGGCTTTTTTAGCGCATTCCTTTAGGAAAAAGCGATGTTTTTCCGCGTTTGGCTGATTTTGGGCTGAGTGCTGCTTTTTTCTTGGCCTCAATATCG
>CAYUZF010000009.1:46666-46941 GCA_964449615.1 uncultured Aureispira sp. | reverse complement strand
TTTGGCACGCGCAGCATTATTGGGGTTGTAGCCATAATCCCGCGTATTGTGGACACTGTTGTAAGCAGGGCAAGCAGGTCCTTGATTACAGGCACTGAAAGTAGCTAAAGTAGCCATTAATATAAAAAATGCGATAAATTGTTTCATGTTGTTGCTATTGATGAACCGTTAACGGCAGAATTTCTGGAATAAGTAAGATACTAAAAATAGAAACAGTACGCAAGTTGTATGGTTGTTGGCTACTGCTTCAGACGGCGTTGGAAGGAGCAATATTT
>CAYUZF010000009.1:45029-46632 GCA_964449615.1 uncultured Aureispira sp. | reverse complement strand
CCTAACGCGTATGTGCTGTGGTTGATTGTCTTTATTGGCACAAATATGGTGCCTAGCCTAGTTGCACTTTTGGGTTATTACAACTATGCGTAACTATTTACTAGGCACTCAACTGTACCACTTTACCGCTTCGGACAAGTGTTGAACGTACTTTTGTAGGCTTTAATACCTTACTTGGTGTTGGATTAGTACTTTTTGACACTTGTAGAGTGACTTTTTTCCTGTATTGTGCAACGTTTTCTCTTGTAGGTCTGTTAAATTTCCCTTAACTTCCTTAGTCTAAAGAACATTTTTAGTACGCTACACAACAACTAATTTTGTTTTTAGCACTACTTTCACCTCACTAGCTAAGGTTTTTTCTTCTTTTATACCAATTATATCAACTCACTTATGAAACAATTTGTACTACTCTTAACGCTCTGTGCTTGGGGCTGGGTTTCCCTGTCTGCTCAGACCTATGCCGATGATATTGCGCCAATTTTATATGATAAATGTACTTCCTGCCACTACGCAGGTGGCATTGGGCCTTTTTCTCTTATGACTTATACCGATGTGTCTACCCGCACCACCATGATTCAAAACGCGGTCAATAGCAAGCGCATGCCTCCGTGGTCGCCAGACAACGATTACTCCCAGTTTGCACACGACCGCAGCTTGTCGGCAGCAGAAATTGCCTTAATCAACGCCTGGGTAAACAACGGCGCGCCGCAAGGCAATCCCGCCAATACCCCACCGCCCCCCACTTACGATCCCAACAATTGGAAATTGGGTACGCCCGATTTGAGTATTCGCGTTCCCGATTATGTGAGCAAAGCGACCTTAAGCAACGACGATTACGTCTGTTTTTCTATTCCTACCAATTTGGTGGGCAACCGCATTATCAAAGCCATAGAGGTTATTCCTGGCAATACGTCTATCGTACACCACGCCTTGATCTACATTGATGCAGCAGGGACTTACCCTACCGACACCACCAGCCATGCTTGTGGTGGGCCTGTTATTTTACCACTAATTGCGGGCTATGCTCCTGGAAGCGATCCAGCTCAATTTCCCAATACTTCCACTATGAAACTGGGTATTGATCTTCCTGCCAACTCCAACATCGTTTTTGCCATGCACTACCCCCTCGGCAGTCAAGGCATCCTAGACAGCACGCGCCTGAACATTCATTTCTATCCACAAGGCACTTCCAACGTGCGCCAAGTAAGCGCCAACCCTGTGCTAAACAATTATAGTTTTGTCATCAATGCCAATACGGTAGCTGAAGTAGACGCGTGGTTCCCCGCGCCCAACGCCCCCATCAATACCGATATTTCCTTGTTCAGTGTATTTCCACATGCGCACTTGCTCGGCCAAGATTTTATTGTGTATGGCGTCAACCACTTTGCGCCTTTTGACACCATTCCAATGATCCACATTCCCAAGTGGGACTTTGACTGGCAGGGCTTTTATGTGTTTAAATACATGAAAAAATTACCCGCAGGGTACAAATTGTACGGCAAAGCTACGTACGACAATACCACCAACAACCCGTTCAACCCCAACAGCCCACCACAAAATGTTGGTTTCGGCTTGAACACTACCGACGAGATGTTTTTGATTT
>CAYUZF010000009.1:36590-45018 GCA_964449615.1 uncultured Aureispira sp. | reverse complement strand
ACCTTATCAAGCAGGTGATGAACTGGTCAACATGGACAGTCTACTCAAAGCGCAAAACGTTACCTACACCAATACGCCCAAACCGCTTGCCGTTCAGGAAAACGGCCTGTTCTTAACGGCTTACCCCAACCCCAGCGCAGCGGTTACCACCGTACATTATTACTTAGATCAAACAGAGGAAGTACACTTGAGTGTCTACGATGCGCAAGGGCGTGTCGTACGGCAATTGTCGCTGGAAACGCAAAACAAGGGTCAACATTATTACCAATGGGATGGCAGCCAACAAAACGGGCAGCAGGTTCCTGCGGGCTTGTACACCGTGCAACTACGGGTAGGCGAGCGTGTAAGTACTAAAAAAATAATGCGGCAATAAGCCTCTATAAACTTAAGCACCAGTTTGCTTGTTCAGCCATAGCAGAATACTTTGTTAAGTATTTCGCTGTGGCTTTTTTTAGCTGCCTTTTGGCAAATTTGAGCTGTTTTTTTTATTAGTAAAATAGCCATTATTACCTCGGCGAAGCCATTACTTGTTTTTAAACAACTCTAATATTCCAAATTCGCGTAAACAGCACTTTATCGTTATCTTAGCTAGACAAATTCCAACCCATTCTACCAACACTAGTACAACACACCAATGAAAAAAATAGCAGTTTTTACTTCAGGAGGCGATTCGCCTGGCATGAACGCTTGCATCCGCGCTGTAGTCCGCGCCGCCTTGCATTACGGTTTGGAAGTCATGGGCATTCGCCGCGGCTACAAAGGCATGATCAACGACGATTTTATAGACATGACTGCCACTTCGGTCAGTTACATTCTGCACCGAGGCGGTACTATTTTGGGCTCCGCTCGCAGCGATGCCTTTCGCACTCCCGAAGGCCGCAAGACCGCTTATGAAAACCTAAAAAAACACGGCATCGAAGGCGTTGTGGCCATCGGTGGGGATGGGACGTTTACGGGCGCACAAATTTTCATGAAAGAATACCCTGACATCGCTATCGTCGGCACACCTGGCACCATCGACAACGATTTGTACGGTACAGATTTCACCATTGGCTACGATACGGCCATCAACACCGCTATGGAAGCCATTGATAAAATAAAAGATACGGCTGACGCGCACGACCGTTTATTTTTTGTAGAGGTAATGGGGCGCGATGTGGGTTTCATTGCTGCTCGTGCAGGCATTGCAGCAGGCGCCAAAGCCATTCTCATTCCAGAAAGTAAAACAGACATCGACGACTTGGTCAAGCAACTTATAGACAATGCTCAAAAACGCAAATTGTCCAACATTGTTGTTGTAGCCGAAGGCGACGACGAGGGCGGCGCGATGGAGATTTCTCAAAAAGTAAAAGCCAAGACCGACTTGTTCGACATTCGGGTTACCGTGCTGGGACACATGCAGCGCGGCGGTTCGCCCACTTGTATGGATCGGGTGTTGGCCAGTCGTGTCGGTGTGGCTGCCGTAGAAGCCTTGCGCGCAGGCAAAAAAGGTATTATGCTTGGCCAATTACACCGCAAAATCAGCGAAACGCCTTTCAAAAAAGCCATCAAACACCACGTCAAAATGAGTACAGAACTGGAAGAGCTCTCTAAAATCATCGCCTACTAAATACATTCTAACAAAAATATTCACCTTCTTTTGTTACACTGTACTAAAAGACATGAAAAAACTATCCGTTCTATTGCTCGTCGTTTTGCTCTCGCCGTTTATTGGAGCCTTTTATGGGGTGCTACACGACCAAATCACCTACACCATTTCCGAAGAGTACTACACCAAATTCAAATTTGTACAATTCGGTTTGGCCGAATGGGGCGGCGGCACCAATATTGGCACGGCCAATGCGCCCGACATCCAATTGTATAACCCTAGGCTAGGCGCTGCCATTGTTGGTGCTTTGGCCACTTGGTGGGTAGGTTTGCTGATTGGAATTGTCTTGAGCCTCGTCGGCTTGTTGCACCGCGATGCTGCTGCGATGTTCAAAGTTACCTTAGAAGCGATTGCCATGACGATCAGCATCGCCTTGGTGGTTGGTATACTGGGACTGTTGTACGGAATCCTGTTCTTAGGGACAGCGCCTGCCGCTTGGAACCTGCCGATGCACGTATTGGAGCGCGCTGATTTTATGGCCGTTGGAGCCATGCACAACGCCAGTTATTTGGGGGGGCTAATTGGCTTGATTGCCAGCGTGTCGTATTCGCTGCGGGCGCGTTATCGGTTGCCAGGGTAGTAGGGGGCAAATGTAGTTGCCCCCTACTACTACCTACCCTTCCAAAGCGGCTGAAGCCACAAACGAAGGATTGAGCAGTGCTTCTTTGTTGTATTGCAGGGGTTGGTTGCTGCCGTGTTGCAGCACTTGACCGCCTGCCTCCTCCAACACTGCTTGGGCAGCGGCGGTATCCCATTCCATTGTGGGCGCCAAACGCGGGTACAAATGCGCGTCCCCTGTAGCCAGCAGCAGAAATTTTAGCGAACTGCCTTTGGGTACCAAATCGGGTTGATTGAGCGCATCCACAAACGCCTGGGTTTCTTTATTGAGATGGGAGCGAGAACACACTACGTTCAATCCTGGATCGTCTTTGCGGAAACTGGGGGCTTGCAACCGCTGCGTCTGTCCTGCCTTTTCTAAAAACGCCCCTTGTCCCTTAGCCGCGTAGTACATTTCTTCTAACACAGGCGCATACACCACACCCATTACCGCTTGCCCGCCGTGTATCAGAGCGATATTTACCGTAAACTCTCCATTGCGTTTGATAAATTCTTTGGTGCCGTCCAGCGGGTCTACCAACCAGTAGTAAGCGTAGTCTTTGCGCTCTTGGTAAGGGACTGCTTTGTTCTCTTCCGAAACGATGGGATAGCGCAGGGGCAAACTCTCCAGTCCTGCACAAATCACTTTGTTGGCGGCTCGATCGGCTGCGGTCAACGGCGAATCGTCGTCTTTTTTACTAATTTCAATGTCCTTTGCGTTTTCATAAATATCCAAAATAGCCGCGCCTGCTTCGCGTGCAATTTGGCACAACTGTTCCGTCAAATCGTGGTAAGTCATCTAGTGTGTTTGTTTTGTTGTTCTTACGGTAATAATGAAAATTATTTGCGCTTCTTGTGTCGTCCCTTTTTAGAGGTATTTTTGCGGCCCTTGTTGGCCTTAGAAACATAACCAGAATTGCTTTTGCCCGTGTATTTTTTGGGGCGTTTGGTTTGTTTGTTTTTGATTTTACTTTGGTAACTGGTCTTTTCGTGAAAAGCGCCCTGGTAGGTCGGGTCTTCTTTCATTTTCTGGGCATCAATGGCCCGCAGCATAGTTTGTTGCTCCTCAAAAGGCGTAGGGGCCACCTGTACAGCATCGGGCAAGGGCTGGCTGGGAATAGCCATGCGAATTTTTTTCTCAATCTTATTGATGTGGTAACGATCGGCGGGTGTAGCAAACGTCAAGGCTGCCCCTGTGCGAAAAGCGCGCCCCGTGCGGCCAATGCGGTGTACATAATCCTCATATACCGTGGGCACGTCAAAGTTAATCACATGACTGACTTCCTTAATATCAATACCCCGTGCCATGACATCGGTGGCCACCAAAATGCGGATTTCGCCCTTCTTAAAATCCTCAAACGCATTGATGCGTGTATTTTGTCCTTTGTTGGAATGGATGAGGCGAATGCTGTCTCCTTCTCGGCGGCGCAGTCGTTCAAAAACCTGATTAGCGGTTTGTTTTGTTTTTACAAATACAATAATGCGGTTGAAATTTTCTTCGTCTTCCAACAAATGCCACAACAAATTGAGCTTCGTGGCAAAGTTGGGTACCTCATACAGTACTTGTTCCACCGTTTCTACAGGCGTTGCCTCGGGTGTAATTTCTATTTTAATAGGAAAATCCATAAAATTCCAACTCAACTCCTCTACTCTAGGCGAAAAAGTGGCCGAAAAGAGCAAGTTTTGTTTCTTGGTGGGAACAACTTCTAAGATGTTGTTGATTTGTCCCATGAACCCCATGTCCATCATGCGGTCGGCCTCATCGAGTACCATAATTTCCACTTTGTTGAGGGGCACGTTCTCCTGTTGGTACAATTCTAACAGCCGTCTAGGTGTACTAACGATAAGATCCACACCTTCTAACAGCGCTTTGGCTTGTGCTTTGCGCCCAACACCGCCATAAATACCTTCAATTCTGAACTGGGTATAGGCAGCCAATTCTTTAACTTGGTTGGTGACTTGTACCACCAACTCTTTGGTAGGTACTACAATAATACAGCGGGCGGCTGTTCCTTTGGGGTAGCTTAGTTTTTGTAGAATAGGCAACACGTAGGCCGCCGTTTTTCCAGTGCCCGTTTGGGCAATACCAATTACATGCTGCCCTGAACGAATGGCAGGAATGGCCTTTATTTGAATCGGCGTTGCTTCTTGGAAACCCAAGTCTTCTAAGGCATTGAGGTATTGCTTAGTTATTTTCAGTTCTTCAAATGTCGTCATGATATTGCTTCGTTGCGGTGTTCGACAAAGGTAGCCTTTTCTTAGTAACTAATACAAGGAGACATCGGTTGCGCTTTTTTATCGGCTTCATTTCGTTGAGAATACTGGTTTTATTTCTAAATTGAGAACCAGCAGCACAACAACAACAACAATATTGCGGGTTGCCTGTTGAAACAAATGGTAATTTACGCGACCAAATTAACTCAGCAATCCCTTTCTTTACACACTAGATACTAACGTTTACTTTTTATAATCATGGATGAACAAGATTCTCTCCAAGTACTAGACTCCCTACAAGTACAAAGTTTTGTCTACCCCAAAGACTCCATCAACGTCAATGTTTTTGTAAATGTAAAAAACACCGCAGCAGAAGCAGCCAAAACAGCCAAAGACGAGCTGGACACGGCGCGCAGCAACGACCCCATTACGGAGCAAATGACCGCATCGGTTAAAACCTCTTGGGATAAGATTACCGATAAATTATCGGGCTGGATGGAAGATCTGGTCTTAAATCTGCCCAACTTTATTTTAGCCCTACTTATTTTTGCGCTCTTCTATTGGTTGTCTCGCCATGTAAAAAGCTGGATCAATAGACTGTTGATAAAAGCGGTTCGACAAACTTCGGTGCGCAGCTTAATCGCCAACTTTGCTTCTATTGTGGTGCTGGGCATTGGCTTTTTGATGGCCTTGAATGTACTCAATCTCAACGAAGTACTAACTTCGTTGCTGGCAGGTGCGGGTGTGGCTGGTTTGGCAATTGGTTTGGCACTGCAAGGTACGTTGGCCAATACTTTTTCAGGAATTTTCTTAGCCATACGCGATGTAATCAGCATTGGTGATTGGGTGGATACCAACGGTTATTCGGGCGAAGTGGTCAATATTGATCTGCGCAACACCCAAATCAAGGAGGGCGACAACAACATTGTGGTCATTCCCAACCAAATGATTCTAGACAATCCGTTTAAGAATTATGGTCTGACTAAGCGCATTCGCTCTACCATTAATTGCGGGGTAGGCTATGAATCCGATTTAGAAAAAGTACGCGATGTAGCGCGCGACGCTATTCGAGAATTATACCCCCCAGAGCCCAACGAAAACATCGAATTTCACTACCTAGAATTTGGAGGCAGTTCTATTGATTTCCAATTGCGTTTTTGGGTCAATTCTAAACAGGCACTTACGGCTTTTGAAGCCAAAAGCAAGGCTATCGTCGCCCTCAAAAAAGCGTTTGACAAACACGATATTAACATTCCATTCCCCATTCGTACAGTGTTTCATTACGACGAAACCGAGCGCAGTGGTTCTGAAGAACAGGAACGAGACGAAAAGCCAGCACCAGAAAAAGATAACAAAAAAGAATAAATTTCCTTTTTAGAGAATTATTTACTACCCGTTGAAGTTGCTTAAAAAAGTCTTCCTTTTAAAACAAGGTACCTTTTTTAAGCAACTTCTTTTTTATTACAACAGGAACGGTTATTATAAAATATAACTTTACTTATTTGACAATAGAATAGAAATCACTTCTGTTGGTAGTCTGCCTTTGGGATTGAAGCAAAAAGAGTTTTTTGAAGGATATTCTATTCCTAGAAATAAGGAACTGATGCGTCTTTTCAAAGATCTTCAACTGGTGGAACACCTCGGTTCTGGCATTCCGCGTATTTTAAGTAGTCCCTCAACTAAAGCGTAGCGCTCATGAACGAAGGGAACTAAAAGTTCTCGCATTAAAAAGCGTCTATTTTTACCTATTCCAGCGTTGAAAATACGCGCTTTAGCTCCCTACGGTCGTGAGGCCGCTTCGCTAAGTTAGCCCGCTAAAGCGGTGTAAAAGACCGCTAGCGGTTCACTCCGTCAAATGTACTTTGGTACATTTGTCCTTCGGATGCACTCGTTCATGCCTCGAACTAGAAAAAAATACCTCACTTTTTATTACACGCTTTCTTTTGTGTGACTACTTAGAAACCTATAACAGTACCTGTTTTATTTTTACGGCTAACGTTATTCGGATGGTATTTCCAATGAATACAGGTGGTACAAAAACATTTAACGGCTCTCAAAAAAAAGGGCTACTTACGCAGAGTCGGCGGCACACGGGGCCATTGGGAAATACAACCCTAAAACCCTAAACTAAAAAAGACCTTCCGAACAATCGGAAAGCCTTTTTTAAAGTTTAAGCGCAACAACAGCTTATTTGACCATTGCTTTTAATACAGCGTCGTTCACATTTACCGTGAATTTTTCTTTCAAGCGTTCGATCAACTGCGCTTCTAAAGCATCTTGATAATCGGCCACGACATAGCCGCGTGCCTCTTCTAGCGTTTTGACCGAAGCAGGAATAATTTCATCTATTTTGGTAAAGTAAAAAGAACCATCTTTTTCATAGCCCTCGCTTACCGTCCCTGCTTTCCACTTCAACTTGTCCAACTCCATGTTTTTTCCTTTCTCATAAACCCCTGTAGTCGTTTGTACCACTTCGCGGTCTTTGTTAAACATAGATTTAATGCTTTCTGCACTCTTTTTGCGCACCTTTGCACGTACTTTTTTGATGGTTTTCTTGTCATCTGTACGCAAGGTGTAGAAGGTTACGTTGGCACGTTCCTTCCATTTGTAATTATCTTTGTTCTCTTCGTAGAATTTTTTGAGTCCCTCCTCGTCGCTGGCCGCCTTGTCCCAAACCAGTTGTTTTTTCACTTCAAACAGCAAGATACCCTCTTCGTATTCGCGCATCAGCGCTTTAAATTCAGGATAGCGTTTTTCCAGTTGCGTTTCCTCGTATGCCATTACTTTCTGCGTCTCTAGCTTTTTGAGGATGCGCTCAACAGCTGCCTCTAGGGTGCGGGGCTGTAAGTTCATGCGCTCGCTGTGGGCACGCTGGGCAATGGATTTAAACTCGCCAATAGTGGCTTCCGTATCACCAATTCGGAACAATACTTTATCGTCCAAAAGGTTATTGGCTTCCGCTTTCCAACGGTATGTCAAGAACGTTCCTTCCTCCCTCAACGCGTCTTTGAGCGTCAGTAGGTTGGCCGTATTTTCTTCAAAATTGCTCTCTTTCTTAATGGCAGCAACCAACGCATCTTGAATAATTTCAAAGCGCGGCAGGCGTTTGATTTTGTTGGTAATTTCTGCTTTCACATCCTGATACTTGGCATTTTTGATGCCTTGGTAGCGCTTGATGATGTGCCAGCCGGCTTGGGTTTGGAACGGTTTAGAGATGTTGCCATCCGTTTCTAAACTAAAAATCTGATCTTCAAAGTCCTTCGCGTATTTGTTGATTCCAATCCAACCCAGTTGGCCCCCTCTGTTCTTGGTGGCATTGTCCTGAGAGTGTTTGGCGACCAACTCTTCAAACTCTACGCCTGTTTTGAGCGCTTCATACAAGGAATCTGCTGTAGCTTTTGCTGACTCTTTTTTGCTGCGTACCAAAATGTGGGCGACTTTGATTTGACCATAAGCAGGGCGCACCTCGTCTACCCGTATAATGTGGTAACCATAGCGCGTTTTAACGATGTCTGAAATTTCACCTTTCTTTGTTTCGTAAGCCGCGGTTTCTAGAGCATATGGCAATTGCAAGGCAGTAAAAAAGCCCAAATCTCCTCCTTTACCTTTGCTGTATTGGTCGTCTGAATACTGCTGAGCCAATTGGTTAAAGTTTTGCTTCGTCAGCTCATTTTTGATTTTTTTGGCTCGCTCAAACGCCTCGCGTTGCGCTTCTGCGGTCGCATCAGGGGCTACCGCCACCAATATTTGGCTAATGCGGCGGTCTTCCTGGCTGCGGTCGTAAGCTTCGCGCACCAATTTTTCGGTAATTTCTCGGTCGATGAGATACGTACTAGCCAATTGGCGCTTATATTGTTCTTGCTCGCGCATGACCGAAGGTTTCTCGTCCAACCCTGTGGCTTCACCCTCTGCTACTTGCAGTTTAAAATTGACGTACAAGTCTAAGTACTCCTTCAAGGAAGCTTCGTC
>CAYUZF010000009.1:31979-36516 GCA_964449615.1 uncultured Aureispira sp. | reverse complement strand
AAGTACACCTATACGATTGAGCATATTTGTTTGTTTGTTTTTTATTAAAAATAATAACTATCCATCTATTAAAAGCATAGAACAGGGCTATCGTTTATACGAACGCTGCAAATTTAGAGAAATTATAGCAAAGCCCCTATAAATAAGCTTCCTAAGTAGTCACGGGCCCCGCTTTCGCTCAAAGATTCGTCAAAAATAACGCATGATAGCCCAGCAGGCCGCAAATATTGGTATCTTTAAGCCACGCATTCTATTTTTTACAGCTACTATTCTATGAAATTAACGGTTTATATCTGGAGTATCTTATGGTTTGGTTCTCTATTTTCTGCTTGCAATAACAACACCAAGCCCGCTGCCAACACGCCTACCGAACGTTATGGGTTTAAAAAAATCAACGGCTATGTGCGTTACAACGATCGGCAACGCGAGCTTCAAGCAGATTTGCCCTTCCGTACCGATTCCACCAAACAAATCGAGGGCTTGGTCGTCTTGAACGACGAATTGATGCGCTTCAAGAAACGCCCCAAAGTAGGGTTGCAGTATGTGTACGACAAACGCGGAGAGCCGTTTCAGCGCACGCAGACCTTTGCTTATGTCGAAAAAGATGGCAGTCAACAAGAGTTGAGCATAACGTTGCCCGAATTTGACAGCTTGCGCCTACTTTCAGACGGCATTAGTCAAAGCAAGGGTGGTCTGCTCGGTTGGCAAGGGGCTGCGCTGAACCGCCAAGATGGCTTGGTCTTGATTGTCACCGATGCCAACGGCCAGACTTTTTCCATCAACCACAACGGCTTGACCAAAGGCACCCGCTACGAAATCATGCCGCTACACGCCCAAAAAATGGCCCTCGGTACGGCCAAAATCGAAGCACTGCGCAAACGCACCATCATTGAGCAAGACGGTAAAAAAGCACAGAACGCAGAAGATTTATCCAGCGAAGCCAAAACTACGCGGCTACTTACTATAGAACATTACCTCCTCCCCATTTCTTTTGAAGTCAAACCATAATTGTTGCCATGCTGATTATAGATAATAAAGTCATTTCTCCCGAAATTTTCAAAGAAGAATTTGTCTGCAACTTGAATGCTTGTAAAGGTGCTTGTTGTTGGGAAGGCGATTACGGCGCGCCGTTGGAACTGGAAGAGCTTGATATTTTGGAAAACATTTACGAAGCCGTAAAACCCTTCTTAACTCCCGAAGGCATTGCGGCCATTGACCAGCAAGGCGTAGCCATCTACACGCCCCAAGAAAAAGAATATGGCACCACGCTTTTAGAAAATGCCGCTTGCGCTTTTCTTACCTATGAGGACAACGGCATCGCCAAATGCGGCATTGAAAAAGCATACGAAGCGGGCGCAGTAGACTACCCCAAACCCATTTCTTGCCACCTCTACCCCATCCGCGTCGAACAATTGAACAACTCCAGTTTCGAAAAATTGGAATACGACCGCTGGGAAATTTGCTCGGCAGCTTGTACCAAAGGAGCGGAGTTGAACGTGCCTGTCTACAAATTTGTAAAAGGGCCGTTGATTCGCAAATACGGGGAAGATTTTTACGAGCAGTTGGAAGCGATGGCCGAGCATTTGGATGATGGAGAGGAGCATATAGATTTTTAGCGGTTCTTTAAAAAAATGCTGTTCTAGGGGCCCCATTTTCATGATATTCATTTCTCTAATCTTATTCCTGTGTTAATTTTCACCAACTTATGGGATAACGCGGCAACTACATCGTTCGATCCAACAACCAACTCACCATCCACTACACGCATTGACGCGCCAATCTTATCGCCAGCGATTTGGTGGTAGGGCCTAGCGCTTTTTTGGCCTTTGTGCAGGAGTTTGAGCAACGCGAGCATCCTGTAGACATACCCTGGATAGAGGGTTGTGTGTATATGGATGTAGACCAACGAATTTTATTGTTTTGGGAGGAAGAGCAACTGTATCCCTCTACGATCAAAACCGCTTATCTAGAGCTGTTGCGACAAATCTGGAAGGGCTGGAACGTGCGTTGTGCTACGCGGCACATGTACGATATCGAAGCCTTGTCTGGCATTCCATACACCGCTCATCAACCGTCAAAGTTTCAGCGCATGACGTTGGATGAATTTAAAAGCAGTCCTCGAAAAGACTATTTGCGCAGCATAGCGGTATTGAAAAAAGAGGGCAAGGTCTTTTTGAAGCAAGTTTACGAAGCAGAAGCGGATACCGTGGCTCGTGTAGGGGTGTCGGTCGTAGAAGCGCTGTTGCAAATACCCGACGTTCAGTTTCTAAAAGAAGAGGATTGCGAAAGCAGTTTGCTGGTGTTGGATTTGGACCGTAAAATTCTTTATGTTGATGCCCCTCTTATCGTTATTGGACTTCAAGAACAGTTGACCGATTGGTGGCCTGGGTGGCAAATTGAAGTGGGTGATTTTGGTTATTTGCCGCTGTTGGAAAAAATAGGGGTAGATCCCACGCCCTTACGCCCCTCGACAGCAAGCATCGAAGCAGCACTGCGCGAAATTGTGGATATAAAAGATAATTTTGATCCGCAGCTTATTGCCCAGAGTATTGTCAAGGATGGAGCACAAGCTCGCTTTCACGCTAACTTTTTTGAAAATATTAAGCGAAAGCCCACAACGTGGCAACAGATTAAGAGTTTCTTTAAAAAATAGCCTTATGCAAAGAAATTAAAGCATTGCTAGAAACATAAAGAAGAGTAAGATAGCCATACTAGAGGTATAAAAAACTATTAAATATTTATACCGTGTTTTTTCAAAATCGAAATCAGATGCCCGCCACCATTTTAAAATGGTTTTTAACTGTAGAATGACCAGTAAGGCAAGGCCTCCCCACATATGAAGTAGGAAGAATGGTTTGGCCATAGGAATTTGTAGTAAGACCGCTACCCCGCTCAACAAGCAAGCAGGTAAGTAGTAGCGTAAGAATTGCTGGTTCATAGAAGTGTATTTTACTGCAAAACCATCCTTAAAGAAATAAAATTCCCCAACTGGCCTTTAAGGCTCTTCGTGTTCTTACACAACCGCTTCGGATAGATAAATTTTTGAGTAGTCGTTGATCCATCCGTCAACCGTTACGAGTTTAAGGTTCCCGACAATTTTCCGCAGCCTACGTATACGTTCAACAACAACCCCGTTACCAAAGCGGGCTTTGAACTGGGCAAGAAATTGTTTTTTGATCCCAACTTGTCGCGCGATGGTTCGGTGTCCTGCAACAACTGCCACATCCAAGCCACGGCCTTTGCCGATTCGCCTGTACATCCGCTTAGTGTGGGCGTAGACAACCGTTTGGGCATTCGCAACGCGCCTTCTTTGGTCAACCTAGCCTTTTTTCCTGAGTTTTTTTGGGATGGCGGTGTAACACACTTGGACTTTGTACCGATCAATGCCATTGAGGCCGATTTTGAACTGGACGAAACGGTAGAGAATGTAGTGCTAAAACTCAATGCCAATCTCGAATACAAAGCGTTGTTCAAAGAGGCTTTTGGGATTGAGGAAATTACGTTGCCTTACGCCTTGTATGCGCTGTCGCAATTTACCAATATGATGGTATCGGCCAACAGCAAATACGACAAGTACAAACGGGGAGAAGGAAAGACATTAACTGCAACCGAACAAAAGGGCTTAACGATTTTTAAAGCCAAATGTGCCCGCTGCCACAGCGGCGAGTTGTTCACCGATTTTTCCTACCGCAACAACGGTTTAGATTCTACCTTTTTTGACAAAG
Organism: uncultured Aureispira sp.; assembly: GCA_964449615.1. Classification (GTDB taxonomy): domain Bacteria; phylum Bacteroidota; class Bacteroidia; order Chitinophagales; family Saprospiraceae; genus Aureispira. Next base: position 32,791 of record CAYUZF010000009.1, on the reverse strand, counting down.
GCCGCTACGGCATTACCAGCCTCCATTCGGACATTGGAAAATTTAGAGTGCCGAGCTTGCGCAACGTGGAGTTGAGCGCGCCTTACATGCACAACGCCCGTTTCTCGACCTTGGAGGAAGTCCTCGACCATTACGATACGGGTATGCTGCCTTACCCTACGCTGGATGCGGGTTTGCGGCAACCCAACGGCAATTTGGGCATTCCTTTAGACGCCGATCAAAAAACAGCCATCATCGCTTTTTTAAAGACGTTGACTGATCGAGCGTTTACCCAAGACACGTTGTTTTTTAGCAATTAAGTAAAGTACGTTTTGTTTTAAATTATTTTTTTTAACTAAAAAAGCTTCTACCGATTGGCAGAAGCTTTTTTTATTGAAGCATAAGCTTGTTTAATTCAACCGAATTTCATCCTCATTCGCATCAAAAAAGCAGTACTTCATCATGTGGTATTTGCTAGAAACTTCCAACTTAAACCACTTGCGGTACTCCCAACGCCATTGCATCAAAATACTCCAAAAGCCGCGCTTGAGATACGCGTAGACAAAAGGATGCATTTTAATGGTCAGCTCTTTGGGGTTTTGTCCTTTCATAATAAAATCCAAATCGCGTTTGATGTCGTCGATTAGCAAAATAGAGGCGTTGACTTTGCCCGTTCCCTCACAAGCAGGACACTGCTCTGCCGTAGTAATCGACACGGCAGGGCGCACGCGCTCACGGGTGATTTGCATCAGGCCAAATTTGCTCAATGGCAAAATGGTATGCTTGGCATTGTCATCCTCCATGAAACGTTTCATAGATTGGTAGAGCTTGAC
>CAYUZF010000009.1:29858-31969 GCA_964449615.1 uncultured Aureispira sp. | reverse complement strand
TATTTTCGTTTTTACGTACGTCGATAAAGTCAATGATGATGATCCCACCAATGTCCCGCAAGCGCAACTGTCGAGCAATCTCCGCCGCCGATTCCATGTTGACCCGCAAAGCGTTTTCCTCTTGGTCGTTGCTCACCATTTTGTGCCCACTGTTGACGTCAATAACGTGCATGGCTTCGGTGCTTTCGATCACTAAGTAAGCACCAGATTGCATGGTAGCCGTTTTGCCAAAAGAAGATTTGATTTGTTTGGTGATGCCGAACTGGTCAAAAATAGGACGGTTGCCCGAATAGTAGCGCACAATATCGGTGCGTTTGGGCGCGACTTTGCGAATTTCGCTGATCACCTCCTCTTCTACTTTTTTATCGTTGACCACTACCCTAGAAAAAGACTCGTTCCAAAAATCGCGAATCAGACTCTTTGTTTTGTTCAACTCACTCAAGCATTTGATGGGCGCCTGTGCATCTTTTAATTCTTTGTAGATGGTTTCCCATTTATGCACCAACTCGGTAATATCGTCGTGCAATTCTGCTACGCGTTTGCCTTCAGCAGCCGTCCGCACGATAAAACCGAAGTTTTTGGGGCGGATACTCTCCATCAAACGGCGTAGGCGTTCGCGCTCTTCGTCGCTGGTCACTTTTTTAGAGACGGCGATCACATTGGTGAAGGGCGTTAAGACCACATAGCGGCCTGCAATGGTGATTTCGCAGCACAGGCGAGGGCCTTTGGTAGAAATCGGCTCTTTGAGTACTTGTACCAATATTTTTTGCCCTTTGTGTAGAACTTGGTTGATTTTTCCTTTTTTAGAAATTTCGGACTCTACTGGAAAATCTTTGAGCAAGTGGTTGGGCAGCGTTCCTTTGATGGCGCCGTCCGTGAATTTGATGAGCGATTTTAGTTTGGGACCCAAGTCCGTATAATGCAAAAAAGCATCTTTCTTGGAATGGCCGATGTTGACGAAAGCCGCATTGAGTCCAGGCAGAAGTTTGGTAACTCTGCCCAAATATATGTCCCCAACAATCAAGTTGTTTTTGAGGGACTGGTTATGCAATTCTACCAACTTGTTGTTCTCAACAAGTGCCAACTGGATTTCTTTTTGGTTAGAATTGATAATAAGTTCTTTATCCAAAGCTATAGTATTCTTTTTTCGTGATTCTGTGCGGTGCTTGGAACCCTTTTTAAACGCGTATTGAGGCAATATAATAGTGTATAAAGGTTGTACGCGCTCGCTATGCCTTATATTATGCTATTAGGCACGGTGTTTTTTGAGTACCCAGCATAGCTGTAATTCAGCCAAGTCGATGTGTTGCACAGCAGTAGTCTTGCATTGGCAAGCCAACTGACAATATTTTTTAGTCTGCTTTATTGGGAGACGTGCTACTTTCCTATACGGCGAAGCCACCCTTCGTGGCAAACGGTCGAATAAATAGGATCGGCGATGGGCAAAAGTCTAGTTAAGAAGGGCCATAGATTACCCGCGAGTATAGACTATTGCGTACAAAAGAATAGGAGAGAATAATAGAAGTGTCATAGAGGAAACAAGTGTTTGTTTCGACGACAACAGAGCAGCTTTGTCCTGCTGCTTTAAAAGTGAGCGAGCAAACAACAAGCTTTCCAAAAGTACTTGTTGTTTGCTAGCTCTATGAATAGTGCTGGGGTATTGTACCATTGTTTCAAAAAACAACACCTACAGCCTACAGCAGCTACGCCCTAGAGGGCATTTATTTAGAAGTGTTTACTTCTTCTTCTTGTGACGGTTCTTGCGCAGTCTTTTTTTGCGTTTGTGTGTCGCGATTTTATGTCTTTTACGTTTTTTTCCACAAGGCATATTTCCTAATATTTATTGAATGGTTAAATTATTTTTCTTGTTTTAAGCCGTCCAGATATTGCTGTTTGGCGCGTTTCATTTGATCTTGCACAGCGGGTTGAGTTTCGCTAAGTGCGATCATTCTATCGTAATGATACAACACTTTTTCCGAATTTTCTTCCTGTTGATAGCAATCTATTAAAAAGAAGTGCGCTTCTAGCAATATTTCGTTGGCTACAGGCTTAGTTTCAGCAATTTCCAGCACTTTTTCGAAGCGCGGTTTTGCTTTCGCTAAATCTTTGGT
>CAYUZF010000009.1:26172-29848 GCA_964449615.1 uncultured Aureispira sp. | reverse complement strand
GGCGTCCCAGCGTCATATTGACCCGAACATTGTTCGGAAATTCTCGATCGAGTTCTTGCAACAAGAAGACGCCTTTCATAGGCATCACGGTTGCGTCTACAGAACTCAATTCCAAGAGCATCAGCCCTTCATTGATGCGGTGTTGTAAGCTATCGGGCTGCATGCCTTTTGCATTGCGAATAGCCTCCAAAGCTTTTTGCGCCGCCAATTTTTTAATATCATTTTCCTTGCCAGCTTCGAAAGCAGCTGCATAAGTCGTGCCTGCAATACTCCAAGCCTCTGCCGTCTGCAACAACTCTGCTACCTTCTTGGCATAATAGCCACTAGCTAGGTAGTTACCATTTTCGTACCAAGTTCTAGAAATCAGTTTCAGAACCTCTGCTTCTTCTTCGATCGTAGAGGCTTGCGCCTTTTCTTGATCCAAATAAGTTAGCCAAGCCGTTTGGCTAGAATCTAAGGTATTTCTAGCATCTGCTAGAACAAGCTCTTCTGTCAGAAAGTTTACGGGATCGTCTGCTGTGGGTTGACCTTTTTTGGTATTTGGAACCGTGTAGCCCATCAAATTTAGGGCTACTAAAATCAACAGCAGGGCACTCGCGCCCGTAACTACTGCAATTTGTAATTTAGATAGATTCATACGGATACTAACTAACAAAACAGAGATTCTGAAATGATTATCTAAGCAAAAAGAAGTTTTATTTGGACTCCTCTACTTCTACTTGGTCTTTTACTTTGTTCACGAACGCTTTGGCTGGTTTGAACGCAGGGATGTAGTGCGCAGGAATCACCATCGCTTTGTTTTGCTTGATGTTACGACCTACTTTTTCCGCACGTTTTTTAGCGATAAAGCTACCAAATCCACGAATGTAAACGTTTTCTTTGTTGGCTAGGCTTTCTTTTACTTCTGTAAAAAATTGCTCCAACGTCATCAAAACATCTACTTTAGGAACGTTCGTTTTTTCAGCAATTCGAGAAACTAAATCAGCTTTTCTCATCTGTATACTATTGATTTTTACGTGTTAATAAACTAATTATGCTATAAACTCTTTTAAAGTGTGGCAAAGGTCTTACTTTTTTTCTGAAAAGCGAAATGCCCACCTATTATTTTGTTCGTTTTTTTGAAATAAATAACATATAATGCCCTATTAGTGAGCTTTTAAGGTTTAATGCAACCAGAAGTACAAAAGGGTTGCCCAAAAAATCCCAAAACCGTATCCCGCTAGGACATCTACCAGAAAATGCTTTTGCAAAAAGATTCTGGAATAGCCGACGACTAGAATAACGGCCAGACAAACGAAAGGCACCCAACTAGCTCCGAGTTCGTATTCTATAAATCCTAGAGCACCATAAACAAAGGAAATTCTAGAAGCGTGGATACTCGGAAAGCTCCCAGCGTCTATTTTTTCAAAGCCGTTTAGATATTCTTGTCCGTTTGGTCGTGGTTTGTGCCAAAAGTATTTAATACCTGAACAGACAATTTCGTTGACAAAAAAGCCAACTAAAAGTGGGGGGAACAGATGGAGGAATTGAGGGTGGTTGCACAAGGTCATCAAACTGACCAGCAGCAACAAAAATGGATTACCTAAAGCCGTAAAATCGTGAATATACTCTGCCGTTTTCTCCTTGTGCAACGAAGGAGGCGCATCTTGCCGCTCTTGCTTCATTTACTCGTATGTTGTTACTTCTTTTACTGCTTTCCAGTTCTTCATAAAAAATCGCAAGCCCGAGCCTACCGTCAAGGCCAACGATGCCAATATCATTAAGTGCATCAGCCACCACATAACTCGAGGGGTTCCAACAGGATCTGCCTCGGGGTACAAACTGAGCATTAAATACAAATAAGCAAACGGTAAAGTGATCATTTGCATAACGGTCTTGGCCTTTCCCGACCAAGAGGCTGCCACTACGATAGGTTGCTTGCGCAATAAAAAAATCAACCGATAAATGGTAATGACCACCTCCCTCAAAAATATGGGAACAATCCACCAAATCGAATACATGTCTTCAAAGAAAACGTCAGACAACACCACAAAACTTCCCAAAACGATAATTTTGTCCGCAATTGGGTCTAGGATCTTACCCAGCTTAGTTACCAATTCGTAACGTCTGGCATACCAGCCGTCCAACCAATCCGTAAATGCCGCTATTGCAAAAAGCACAGCCGCCCACACCCGCACAGAAAAATTTTCTTGTAACATCATGTATGGAACGATAAATCCCAACACAATCCGTAGCACTGTAAGCGCATTTGGTACATTCATAAATGGTAGATTCTATTTCAATAGCGCTCTCGAACTCCTTGCCTCCAACAAAGTGCCACGAAAAGCATTCCAAAAATTAAAACCCTGTCTTTCAAGCTGAAAAATAGGTATTATTACTTACACTGACGTGTAAAAACAGAAAAAATCGTTGTTTTTTTCTTATTCTTTATAACAAATGACGCACAGTTTACAAGAGCAGTTCTAAATCATTTGTTTTGTAACTAAAACTGCTGCGGTGGTAGATACAAGCGCCTCGTTCTACAACTGCCTGCCGATGGCCTCTGGTGGGGTAGCCCTTGTTGCGGTTCCAAGCGTAGTGTGGGTGCTGCTGGTGCAAATACTGCATGTAAGCATCGCGGTGGGTCTTGGCCAATACAGAGGCCGCCGCTATCGACAAAAACCGCTGGTCGCCCTTTACCAAACAAGTGTGCGCTATGCCTTCGTAGGCATGAAACCGATTGCCATCAATCAACAAATGCGCTGGCTGAACCGAGAGGGCGCGCACAGCGCGGTGCATGGCCAAAATGGAGGCATTGAGAATGTTGATGGCTTCGATCTCGCGCTCGCTAGCCGTGGCAACAGCCCAAGCGATAGCTTTTTCTTCGATCACCTCGCGCAACAATCGGCGACGGCGCTCTGTCATTTGTTTGGAATCGCGCAACCACTCGTGTTCAAAACCAACGGGCAAAATCACCGCAGCGGCAAAAACAGCACCCGCCAAACAACCTCTTCCCGCTTCATCGCAGCCCGCCTCTACTCTATTGGGTTCCAAATATGCCTCCAACACGCTACAACATTTTTTTTAAAGCCAAGATATAACCGTAATGAATACCCTCATGTACATTATTGAAAGTAATGGCTTCGTTGATGTTTGTCAAATGGGTTCCAAATCCCACCGTATAAGGTTTATAGGTTTCAAAACGCCCTGCTACCCAATCGCGGTGCAACCAATCTACAGAATCGAGCAACAACTCGTACAGCTCATCTACCTGTTTTTGGGCAACGGCTTGCTCGGGCTTTGTTCCCCGACGATAGCTTTTGACCAAGGATTTATCTACGGTATAATGCACTCCAGAAAGCCCATAACAAAGCGCTTGTTGTACCGCAATGCAATGAGCAATGTTCCAAAATATATTGTTGTTGTGGGTAGGAGGAATGTAGTTGAGTTCAGTCAAACTAAGTGTGTTCAACTCCTCGCGCAACGTTTCCCTGATTTCTCTGTTCAACGCAAATTGTCGCTGCATAACGTGCCTTGTTAAAATGTTCTGTCAAAATTACTCCGTGTTCTACAATACACTTCTGAGCAATGTTATCTTATAGTTGGCACAAAATAGGATTTTTCGGTACTAAAACAAAGTTCCTTGACTATCGCCGTCGTGCTTGGGCGCAATGCCCAAATGTTCGTAGGCTTTTAC